>NZ_JADGRI010000256.1 GCF_017881085.1 Bradyrhizobium sp. | reverse complement strand
GAGGTGGTGGACGACGTGCGCTCGTTCGCCTTCTCCGGTCATCTGATCGAAGTCAGCGACATCCTCGACAAGAAAACGCCCGAGGAAGCCATGAGCGAGATCATGTCGAAGGTCGGATTCGGCTCGTCGGATTACGGCGGATCGTTGGTGGATTTCGAGAAGGATTTCATCAATACGGTGACGCCGAAGACGACAGTGATCGTGCTCGGCGACGCCCGCACCAACAACCTCGATCCGCGCGCCGATATCCTGCGCACCATTTCGGAGCGATCCAAGCGGCTGGTCTGGCTCAACCCCGAGGGCCGCATGGCCTGGGGCTGGGGCGATTCCGAGATGCCGCGCTATGCTTCCTTCTGCAGCGTCGTGCGCCAATGTTCGACCGCAAAGCAGCTCGAGCGGGCGGTGTCGGATATCGTGGCGGCCTATCAATAAGCCATTGTGGTAAGTAGCCCGCGACGGCTAAAAGCCGGCTGGCTACCATCGCAGCGGATCTTGCAAAAATGTCCACGAAAGTCTCTGATTGCGCCGTCTCCCGGACCCTGGTCCGGATGTTCCTCACCGTGCTTGTTCTGCTGGGGCTCGCGTTGCCGCAGCGGCAGGCCGGCGCTGAAACCAAATACCCGAGCAAGCCGGTGCGGATCGTGCTGCCCTTTGCGCCGGGCGGCGTTGCCGACATTACCGCGCGCGTGATCGCGGATAAGCTTGGCGGCAAGCTCGGGGGGCGCTTTTACATCGAGAACCAGCCCGGAGCCGGCGGCATCGCCGCGGCCCGAACCGTGATCTCTTCTCCGCCGGATGGACATACCCTGGCATTGTTGTCCAACGGAACCGCGATCAGCGTCTCCCTGTTCAGCCATTTGCCCTACGATCCCTTGAAGGCCTTTGCTCCGATCTCAAGCCTCGGCTATTTCGATTTCGTCTTTGCGACCAACGGGGAATCGGAATTCAAGACGCTGGCGGACTTCATCGCCGCGGCCAAGGCGAAGCCCGGCACGCTCAACGTCGGCACCATCAATATCGGAAGCACGCAGAATTTGTCGGCGGAGCTGTTCAAGACCGCGGCCGGCATCGATTTCACCATCATTCCCTATCGGGGAACGCCGGAATTGCTGGTGTCCACCATGCAGGGCAACGTTGCTTTGATGATCGACAGCTACTCTTCCATGAAGGGGAATCTCGCCGAAGGGAAAATCCGCCCCCTGGCGTCGTCGGGGCCGGTACGCTCGGAAAGCACGCCGGATATTCCCACCCTGCGGGAAGCAGGCGTGGCCAATTACGACGTCGTCTCCTGGAACGCGCTGTTCGCCCCCGCCGGCACGCCGCCGGAAATCGTCAAGACACTCAATCAGGCGCTGCAGGAAATCCTCGCTGAGCCGGAGGTGAAGAAGCGGCTGCTCGAGCTTGGCATCGAGGCCAGGGGCTCCACGCCCGAGGAGATATCGGCCAGGCTGAAGTCCGATATCGACAAGTGGCAAAAGGTGATCGAGAAGGCCGGGATTGCGAAGCAATAGTGGCACCATGTCCCGGTCGCGGCGCGTTGACTTGCGCTCGGTTTCGTCCTGATCTGGCCGCGCCATGAATCTCAAGCAGCTCGAATACTTCGTGCAGGTGGCTGAGCTCGGCAGCTTCAGCAAGGCCGCGGTGGTGCTCGACATCGCGCAGCCGGCGCTGAGCCGGCAGGTGCGCAGCCTCGAGACCGAGTTGCGCCAGCAGCTGTTCCTGCGCAACGGCCGCGGCGTCACGCTTACCGATGCGGGCAAGCGGCTGTTCGACCACAGCGTGGCGGTGCTGCAGCTGATGGCGCACGCCCGCGAGGACCTGGGAGCCAGCCGCGACGAGCCCGTGGGGCGGGTGACCATCGGGCTGCCGCCAAGCATGGGCCGGCAGCTGACGCTTCCCTTGATTGACCGCTTCAAGAAGGAGCTTCCGGCCGCCCGGCTGGCGATCGTCGAAGGGCTGTCGACCCATATCGTCGAATGGGTGACGACTGGACGCATCGACATTGGTCTGGTCTACAACCCCGAAGCCCAGCCGGGGCTCGAGATCACGCCGCTGCTGCAGGAGCAGCTTGGATTGGTCAGTCATGCGCCCAGGGGCAAGCGGAAGCGAGCCGCATTGCCGCCGCTGCCGATGAAGGAACTGTCGCGTTATCCCCTGATCGTTCCGGAGCGGGTGCACGCCATGCGCCGGCTGCTGGATACGCAGGCGGCGCTGGCCGGCATCAAGCTCGACATCGCCTGGGAGGTGTCGAGCGTGCCGTCCATCATCGATCTGGTCTGCGCCGGCTACGGTTACGCGGTGCTCACCGCCAGCGGCGTTGCCGCATCGGCGCGCGCGGGCGAATTGGTGACGCGCCGGCTGGTGGACCCGACGCCGGTCAGCGTGCTTTGCCTGGCGATCTCGTCGCACCGGCGTCCCACGCCGCTGACCCAGCACACCATGCGGCTGTTGACCGCCCTGGTGCGTGAGCTTCCCGTCTGACCATTTTCGGCATAGTTCGGACGCATGAGCTATGCTGACTTGCGATAGCTGTTATAGGGGCGCGGCGCTGGCGGAAGGCAGGCAGGCCCGCCAAAGTATCTCCGCCGAGGGCGCGCCTGGCTCGCGACAGCAGCCACTCGACCCGAACGATCCTCAGAGCGAGACGACCGTCATTCCGGGGAACCCGGTCGGGTCCAATGATTCCGGTGCAGAGCCGGACAAGAAATGGGAGCACGCCGGCATGCTTAGACGCACGTTTCTCAGGGCGGCGGCATGCCTAAGTGCCGTGTCGACGCTTGCCGTGAACCAATCGCGGGCGGCGGAAAATCCGGCTGCGGAAACGAAGGCGATTCCCGCCATTCCCGGGCCGGACCAGAATACGAAGACGCCGGTCTTCAAGGTGCCTGCGGGCACGGTCGATACGCATACCCACATTTTCGGTCCCGCCGCCGAATATCCGTTCTCGCCGACGCGGCCCTACACGCCTCCCGATGCGCCGCTGCCGATGTTTCGTGCCCTGCATGAGAAGATCGGCGTCCACCGCGCCGTCATCGTCAATGCGACCCTGCACGGGTTCGACAACCGTGTCGTGACCGACGCCATCGCGCAGAGCGGCGGCAATTATAAAGGCATCGCTAATATCAATAACGGGATGTCGGATGCGGATCTTGCTGCGCTGGAAAAGGCTGGAATAAGGGGTTGCCGCTTTGCCTTCCTCAAGAGGCTGGGCGGTGTTGGCGACATGAACGTGTTCAAGCGTCTGGTGGATCGAGCGGCCGCCATCGGCTGGCATGTCGACGTGTATCTCGAGCCCGGAAGCATTCGAGAGTTCATCCCGATTCTCAAGGCGTTGCCGACCACCTATGTCATCGATCACATGGGCACGATCGCTGCCGCCAAGGGCCTCGATGACCCGGAATTCAAGGCGCTGCTCGATCTTCAGAAGAATGACGAGAAGTGCTGGGTCAAGATTACAGGGCTCGAGCGTGCATCGGCCTCGGGAGCTCCGTTCCACGACTCGGTGCCTTTCGCTAAAAGCCTGATCGACAATGCGCCGGATCGCGTGATCTGGGGGACGGACTGGCCGCACCCCAATGTCAAGATCATGCCGAATGACGGCGATTTGGTCGATCTCATTCCATTGTACGCGCCGGAGCCCGCCATCCAGCAAA
Source organism: Bradyrhizobium sp. (assembly GCF_017881085.1). GTDB lineage: Bacteria > Pseudomonadota > Alphaproteobacteria > Rhizobiales > Xanthobacteraceae > Bradyrhizobium. Next base: position 4,416 of record NZ_JADGRI010000256.1, on the reverse strand, counting down.
AGCTGCTGGTCGACAATCCCGTACGCCTGTTCAAATTCTAGAGCCGGATGCGCGAGCCGGCGAATATCAGGATCCAAAGTTGACGGTTTTTGGAATAGACTTTGAGCGAGGCCAATCCGCAACGGCTGACGCGGCGGGGCGGCATCGGCGGATAAGCCGCCCGGCGAATTCAGCTGCGCCATTCAATATGTGAGGATCGCATGCAAACCGCTATTCCTTGCCTGTTCATGCGCGGAGGCACCTCGCGAGGCCCGTTTTTCAAGGCCAGCGATTTGCCCTCCGACCTGCCGACGCGCGACAAGGTGCTGCTGTCGGTGATGGGTTCCCCCGACAAGCGCCAGATCGACGGCCTCGGCGGCGCGCATCCGCTGACCTCCAAGGTCGGCATCGTGTCCAAGGGCAGCAAGCCAGGCGTCGATCTCGATTTCCTGTTTGCCCAGCTGCAGCCCGACAAGGACACCGTCGACACCACGCCCAATTGCGGCAACATGCTCGCAGCCGTGGTGCCGTTCGCGCTCGAGACCGGCATGGTCAAGCCACAGGGCGACACCACCACGCTGCGCGTGCTGACGCTCAATACCGACATGCAATGCGACATCACCGTGCAGACGCCGAACGGCCATGTCGAATATGAAGGCAATGCCCGCATCGACGGCGCGCCGGGAACCTCGGCGCCGATCACGGTCAACTTCCTCGACACCGCCGGCTCGGTCGCCCCGGGGCTGCTTCCGACCGGCAATGTCCGCGACACCATCGATGGCATTGAGGTGACCTGCATCGACAACGGCATGCCGCTGGTGATGTTCAAGGCCAGCCACGTCGGCCGCACCGGCTACGAGAGCGTCGACCAGATGAATGCGGACACCGAATTGAAGACGCGGATCGAGCGGTTGCGGATCGCCTGCGGTCACGCGATGAAGCTCGGCGACGTCACGGCCAAGAACTACCCGAAGATGACGCTGATATCAGCACCGCGCGCCGGCGGCAGCATCTGCACGCGCAGTTTCATCCCGCATGTCTGCCATGACGCGATCGGCGTGCTGGCGGCGGTGACGGTGGCGACCGCCTGCGTGCTCGACGGCTCGGTCACGCAAGGTATTGCCTCGGTGCCGACGGGCAACGTCAAGAAGATATCGGTCGAACATCCGACCGGCGAGTTCAGCGTCGAGATCGAGGTCGATCCGGCCAATCCGCAAAACGTGACCCGCGCTGCCTTGCTGCGCACCGCGCGGCTGTTGATGCGCGGCGAGGTCATGATCCCCGGGTCGGTCTGGGCGCCGAAGGCCAAACTCGAAGCGGCGGCGAAATAGAAACGCGAATTTGGGAAAACGCGAAGGAAGCGATGGCGAAGACACCGACCGCGTCTGACGCTATTCCGGAAGGAGAGAAGAGTGATCATCGACGTGCACGGCCACTACACCACGGCGCCGAAGGCGCTTGAGGACTGGCGCAACCGGCAGATCGCGGGCATCAAGGATCCCTCGGCCGTGCCCAAGGTCAGCGAGCTCAAGATCAGCGACGACGAGCTGCGCGAGAGCATCGTCAACAACCAGCTCAAGAAGATGCAGGAGCGCGGCAGCGACCTCACCATCTTCAGCCCGCGCGCCAGCTTCATGGCGCACCATATCGGCGATTTCCAGGTTTCCTCGACCTGGGCCGCGATCTGCAACGAGCTGTGCGCGCGCGTCAGCAAGCTGTTCCCCGACTCTTTCATCGGCGCCGCGATGCTGCCGCAGTCGCCGGGCGTCGACCCCAAGACCTGCATCCCCGAGCTCGAGAAATGCGTCAAGGAATACGGCTTCGTCGGCATCAATTTGAATCCCGACCCGTCGGGCGGGCACTGGACCTCGCCGCCGCTTTCGGACCGGCACTGGTATCCGATCTATGAGAAGATGGTGGAGCTCGACATCCCCGCGATGATCCATGTCTCCACCAGCTGCAACGCCTGCTTCCACACCACGGGCGCGCATTACCTGAACGCCGACACCACCGCCTTCATGCAGTGCCTGACCTCGGACCTGTTCAAGGATTTCCCGAAGCTGAAGTTCCTGATCCCGCATGGCGGCGGCGCGGTGCCGTATCACTGGGGCCGCTTTCGCGGCCTGGCGCAGGAATTGAAGAAGCCGCTGCTGAAGGACCATCTGCTGCATAATATCTTCTTCGACACCTGCGTGTATCATCAGCCGGGCATCGACCTCCTGACCAAGGTGATCCCGGTCGAGAACATCCTGTTCGCCAGCGAGATGATCGGGGCGGTGCGCGGCATCGATCCCGAAACCGATTTCGCCTATGACGACACCAAGCGCTACATCGAGGGCACGATGAACCTCAGCGCGCAGGACAGGCAGAAGGTCTACGAGGGCAACGCACGGCGCGTGTTCCCGCGCCTCGACGCCGCGCTGAAAGCGAAGGGGAAGTAATATGAGCATCCCGATGAACGACCTCGGCGTGGTCAAGCGAAACATCATTCGCGCCGACAAGGCGGCCGTGGAAAAGCTGTCGCGCTTCGGCGTCGCCACCATCCACGAAGCGATGGGCCGCGTCGGCCTGATGCTTCCCTATATGCGGCCGATCTATTCGAGCGCAAAGGCCTGCGGGCCTGCAGTCACCGTGCTGCTGCAGCCGGGCGACAACTGGATGATGCATGTGGTGGCCGAGCAGTTGCAGCCCGGCGATGTCGTGGTCGCGGCCTGCACCGCCGAGAATACCGACGGCTTTTTCGGCGATCTGCTGGCGACCAGTTTTCGCGCCCGCGGCGCCAAGGGCCTGGTGATCGACGGCGGCGTGCGCGACGTGGCGGACCTGACGGAAATGCAGTTCCCGGTATTCTCCAGGGCGATCAGCGCCAAGGGCACGGTGAAGGCGACCCTGGGCTCGGTGAACATTCCGGTGGTCTGCGCCGGCGCGCTGGTCAATCCGGGGGATGTGGTGATCGCCGATGTCGACGGCGTCGTCGTCGTTCCCGCAGGCGTCGCCCAACAGGTGGCCGATGCGGCGGAGGCGCGGGAGGCCAACGAAGGCGAGAAGCGCGCCAAGCTTGCGGCCGGCGTGCTCGGTCTCGACATGTACAAGATGCGCGAACCGCTGGCGAAAGCCGGCCTCAGATATATCGATTGATCGCCATGACAACTTCGAACCGGTGGCACGTCGGTCTGGTCGGCTACGGCGAAGTCGGCCGCATCCTTGCCGAGGACCTGCGCAAGCAGGACGTCAAGGTCAGCGCCTACGACATCAAGCTCGGCGGCGATCAGGCCGGGCCCCTGCGCGATCATGCGGGGACATTCGGAGTTCAGCTCGCTTCCTCGCATGCCGATCTCGCCGCAAAGGCCGACCTGATCGTCTCCGCCGTCACCGCAAGCCAGGCCGTACCGGTCGCAAGCGCCTGCGCGCCTTCCGTGAAGAAGGGCTCCTGGTTTCTCGACTTCAACTCGGCCTCGCCCGGCGCAAAACGGCGCGCCGCCGGCCTGATCGATGGCGCCGGCGGACGTTACGTCGAAGGCGCGGTCATGACATCGATTCCGCCGTACCGCATCAAGGTGCCGTTGCTGCTGGGCGGCAGCCGTGCAAGGGACCTTGCGCCGCTGCTGCTAGAACTCGGCTTCGACGCCAAGGTCGCCAGTGAACAGCTCGGCGTCGCCTCGGCGGTCAAGATGTGCCGCAGCATCATGATCAAGGGCCTGGAAGCGATGGTGATCGAAAGCTTCACCACGGCGCGGGCCTACGGCGTCGAGGACGCGGTGCTGGCGTCGCTGGCGGAGACATTTCCCGGCATCAACTGGGAGAAGCAGGGCGCTTACTTTTTCCAGCGCGTCATCGAACATGGCCGCCGACGCGCGGAGGAAGTGCGCGAGGTGGCCGAAACCGTGCGCGATATCGGTCTGACGCCCTGGTCGGCGCAGGGCACGGCCGAACGTCAGGCCTGGGTCGCCGACCTCGCCGACGAAGGCCTGTTCGGTGCGAAAGGCACCAAGGAATTTGCCAAGAGCCCGGACTGGCGCACCGAAGCGGACCGGATCCTCGCGATGCTAAAGGATACCAAATGAGTGACACCGTGACGGATCAGAAGACGCAATTCCAGAAGACACCCGGCTGGCTGGACTGGTACGCCGGACCCTCAAAGCCGCGCTTCAAGGTGCCGGCGGGCGCCGTGGATGCGCACTGCCATGTGTTCGGCCCGGGCGCCGAGTTTCCCTTCGCGCCGGAACGCAAATATACGCCCTGCGACGCCTCCAGGCAGCAGCTCTATGCGCTGCGCGATCACCTCGGCTTCGCCCGCAACGTGGTGGTGCAGGCCACCTGCCACGGCGCCGACAATCGCGCGATGGTCGACGCGCTCGTCCATTCCGGCGGCAAAGCGCGCGGCGTCGCCACTGTCAGGCGCAGCGTCAGCGACGGCGAACTCCGTGCCATGCATGA
>NZ_JADGRI010000255.1 GCF_017881085.1 Bradyrhizobium sp. | reverse complement strand
GCCCCCTCACTCGTTCTTCAATATCTTAAACACGCCGCTGGCCATGGCGATACAGCGTTTGTCGACGGTGATTTCCGTGGTGATGAAGATCAGGCTGCGGGTCGATCGCACCACGTGCGGCTTCGAAATCAGGGTCTCGCCGATCTTGCCGGCCTCGACAAAATGGGTGTCCATCTGCACGGTGGCCAGCGTCGGCTTGCCCGACACGTATCGCGCGGTCATGCCGCAGGTGCGGTCCGCGAACGTCATCAATACCCCGCCCTGCACGAGGCCGCGGCGGTTATGGTGCTTGTCCTGCGCGACGAGGGCATATTCATGCTCGCTGTCGTTGACGACCCGTTGCCACAGCGGTCCGATCAGATGGACGAAGCCGGTGGTCTCGACGATGGTCCAGCCCTCGGATTTGAGCTTTGCCGAGGCTTTATCGGTCATTTCCTGTACTTCCAACTTGCTGAAAATAGTTTGAAACTTCAACGTCGTTTCATCAATCGGCAACGTGGTGTAGTCAAGCGGGATGACCAGGCCGTTCGACGATGCCACCAGGCGGAATATCGCGGCGCGTTGCGCCAGGTTCGGGCGGCTGCCGGGAAGCGAGCCGGCGCCGGCGCTGAAGCGGGCCGCGGTCGCTATCGCCCTGATCGGCGCTGACGAGAGCGCTGGCGAAACGGCGCTGCTGCTGACGCGGCGCGCGGCGGGTTTGCGCACGCACCGCAGCCAGTGGGCGCTGCCGGGCGGACGCTGCGATAGCGGCGAGACGCCGGTCGAAGCGGCGCTGCGCGAATTGCACGAGGAACTCGGCCTTGCGCTCGAACCCGGCTCGGTGCTGGGCCTGCTCGACGATTACCCGACCCGCTCGGGCTATTTGATCACCCCGGTCGTGGTGTGGGCGGCGGCAGACGCCGAGATCTCGCCCAATCCGCAGGAGGTCGCCTCTGTACACCGGATCGGGCTTGACGCGATCGAGCACGCCGACGCCTTCGATTTCACCGCGATTCCCGAGAGCACGCGGCGGGTGATCCGCTTTCATCACGACAGCGGCACCATTCATGCGCCGACGGCGGCGCTGATCTATCAGTTTCGTGAGGTGCTGGCGGGACGCGATACCCGCGTCGCCGAGCTGGAACAGCCGGTGTTTGCCTGGAAGTAGCCGCGGTTTGGGCTACAACGGAACGATGCGCCACCAACCGATTCGGTATTCGAGATATTTTGCGCTCGCGCTGCTCCTGATCGCGCCGCAGGCGGCGGCGATGGATGCCGTGCCGCCGGCGGCGACGATGCGCGAGGCGATGGCGCAGGCGGTCTCGCCGCAGGCGATCGCGGAATATCGCCGCAAGCTGAAGGAGTATCAGGAGGCGCGCGCGGCGTTCGAGGAGGAAGCCGGCGCCTATTGGAATTCCATCACGGAGAAGCGGCGCGGCCGCAACGCCAAGCGGCGCGAACATCTGGCGATCGGGCTCGATGACTATGTGCTGACGCAGCCGCCGGTCTATGCCGGGCCGAAGCAGCCGCAAAATCCGGAACCCGAGCCCGCGCGTCCCCCCCGCGAGCGCAAATATATTCCCGTGGTCGCCGACCTCCTGAAGGCCGCTTCCGAGCATTTCCAGTTCGCCCCGCAGCGGCCCGCAAGCGAGATCGAGTTCAAGCGCGCCTATGCCCGCACCGCTTTGGCGGCCGGGCTCACGCGCGAGCAGGCGGTGCGGGTCTATGCGTTCGAGACCGGCGGCAACGGCAACCACGACATGCAATCGGGACTGGAGTATTCGCGGCAGGCGCGCGCGATCTCCACCGCGATCGGCTACAACCAGCTGCTCACCACCAACAGCGTCGAACTCGTCGCCGAGCAGGGCCGCGAATTCGTCCGCGCGCTTGCCGAGAAGGCGGCGCAGTTGTCCGGCGCCGCGCGCGGTGCGATGGAACACAAGATCGCGGTGCTGAAGCGGATGGTGGCGCTGGCGCGTTCGGTGCCGGACGAGTGGGCGCAGCACGAGAAGCTCGGCGATACCCCGCAGGGCTGGGCGATCCATGCCATGGTGCTGGACATCGATGTCGGCCCGCTATTGCAGACCCACAAGCTCCTGACCTCGGTGATCTTCGCGCGCGCCAAGGGCTATACCAGGCCGCTCTCCGCCGCCGAACTGGAGATGATGAACCTGACCGGCGACTCGACCGGGCTCGACATGGTGACGATGCCGCAGGCGCTGCGCGAGCAGGTCCCGACCTCGAATTTCTTCCAGCGCTCGGGCTACGAGCGCAATCCGGTGGCGATCCGCCACAACACGGTCGCCAAACTGCTGGCGATTACCGACTCCAGGATGGACAGCAACGGCCGTCTGCCGGGCGCCAAGGAACTGGCGGCGGCGTTTTAGCTCATCGTCGTCCCGGCGTTCACCGGGCCGACTCGCGTTGGGGGCGTTCCACCTCACTCCGACCCGAACATGAACTTGCCGTCGCCCTCAAGGAACGGCCCGGTCCGCATGTACAGCTGTCCGTTTTGGCCGATGAAGAACAAGGTGTTCCGGGGCACCTTCTTGGCGCCCTTGAGCAGCAGGCCGGCATTGTTGGTGCCCATCTTGTAGGAGAACGTCTTGCCCTCCTTGTCGTAGCCATAGCCCATGTCCGGCTTCAGCTCCCAGGGTGTCGGCTTGGCGGCTTCCGCGAATGCGGCTGTCGTCAACGCAGCGGTCGTCAGCGCGGCCGCCATCAAAATGGTCTTGGTCGAAAATCCCGTCATCCTGCATGCTCCCCGGCAATCGGTTTGAAAAAGATAAGTGGCAATGGCGCCGCACCAATTCCGAACAAATCACGAACGCCGATGTCGCGTCAATATCACGAGCGCCGTGTGCTGCGGCAGACGCGTTCAACACTTTGGGATTTCCCGCTGGTCGCCTCGCGACTATGTTCCGGTTTAGCGCTAGAAGAAGCGGCTGCAAGATAAGTCATAGGGATGATTCGGATGAACCACGTCATGAAGATTTGTTTTTTTGTCGCGTTGGGAGTGATGACGCTGGTTCCTGTTGCCCGGGCGGACGAGTTGTTCAAGCTTTCCAACAACCAGAGAATTTCCTGCAGCCGCGGCCTCGCCGCCGGCAAGCTCAATACCGCGACCTGCAAGTCCTACACCTACATCTTCAACGTCAAGACGTCGGAGTATTTCCGGTGCCAGGTCAGCCTGGCGCTGACGCGCGACAACAAGGAAGTGATCAACGTCCAGACCGACGGCAGCTGCACGAAGAAGCCGCGCATCTTCGAGACCGATTCCAGTTATTCGTTCGACGCCACCGAAACCGAACCGCCGAACACAAATTCGTTTTTCGGTCCCGGCGGCTACGCGATATGGGCGAGCGACAATACCGCACAGAAGGTTCGCGGCTGCATCATCATCTCATCCGGCCTCGGTTCGGACATTTCCAAATGCCTCGACATGACGTTTCAATGAGGCAGCGTCGGGTGATCTGAAATCCGGCTGGGGCCGTACGCTTGAAACTGCCGCCCGCATGCCGTGAGGCGATGCTGCCATCGACGCACTTCACTCAAGCCCGCTGCCGGCGAATTTGACGACGTGCGCCGCGTCCCGGTTTCACTCCGGGAACCGCGCGAATGGCGACTGGAACGAACGGCCGCTTTCCGCAACCCTGTTGACCGATGGGATGGCTTGACCCCGGGCCTTGCGCCGTCCAATTTCCCGCCCGGTTCTGGGGAGAATAAGCATATGAATTCGAAATTGATTGCGGCCGTCGCGGCGACGGCCGTAGTTCTGTCGGCGCCTGCGGCGCAGGCGCAAGCATTTATTAACGTTCTGACCGGCGGCACCTCCGGGGTCTATTATCCGCTCGGCGTCGCCATTGGAAAAATCTACAGCGACAAGATTCCCGACGTGAAGACCCAGGTGCAGGCCACCAAGGCGTCGGTCGAGAACCTGATCCTGCTGCAGCAGGGCCGCGGCGAGATCGCGTTTGCGCTCGGCGATTCGCTGAAAGCCGCGTGGGAAGGCGACGAAGAGGCCGGCTTCAAATCCAAGATGGACAAGTTGCGCACCATCGGCGCGATCTATCCGAACTACATCCAGATCGTCGCCACCGCCGACAGCGGCATCAAGACGCTGGCCGACCTCAAGGGCAAGAGCCTCTCGGTCGGTGCGCCGAAGTCGGGAACCGAACTCAACTCGCGCGCGATCCTTGCCGCGGCGGGACTGAGCTACAAGGACATGGGCAAGGTCGAATATTTGCCGTTCGCCGAATCCGTCGACCTGATGAAGAACCGGCAGTTGAACGCGACGCTGCAATCGGCCGGCCTCGGCGTGGCCTCGCTGAAGGATCTTTCCACTTCGACCGAGATCACCGTGGTGTCGGTTCCCAAGGAGGTGGTCGACAAGATCGGCCCGCCGTTCAAGTCGGTCATCATTCCCGCCAACACCTATTCCGGCCAGGACAAGGACGTGCCGACGGCGGCGGTGATCAATTATCTCGTGACCAGTTCGGCCGTGTCCGACGATCTCGTCTACCAGATGACAAAGCTGATCTACGAGTCGCTGCCGGAGCTGGCCAATGCGCACGCGTCCGGCAGGGAGATCAAACTGGAGAACGCCGCGACCGGCAGTCCGGTGCCGCTGCATCCCGGCGCGATCCGCTATTACAAGGAAAAGGGCCTGATCAAATAGGGCCATCGTGGATGTGCCTGCTATTCATCTTTTTAGGCGAATTTAACTTTTTGGCGGAATGTGCGGCTGAAGCCGGCGCATGACGTATCCCGGGGCCGCGCGTCGATGGTATAAAGGCGTCGCTCGACTTGGGTGCTGGGGAATGACAGGAAATGCTAAGGGCTGTGGACGCTGAGGCGCCCGTCAAGGTCGAATTCGACAATTTCGAGCACGGATTCCCGGAAGGCTTCGGCCCGGGCGGCTGGGGTCACCTCGCTTATGCGATCGGCATCGTGTTCGCGGCCTTTCAGCTGTATGTCGCGGCCTTCAACTATTTTCCGAGCCAGGTGGTGCGCGGCGTTCACGTCGGCTTCCTGATCCTGATGACGTTCGGCCTGATCGGCAACTTCACCGCCAGGAGCAATGCCGGCCGCGCGGCCGGCTGGCTGATCGGCGGCGTCGGATTTCTGTGCGGGCTGTATCAGTGGATCTTCTACGCCGACCTGATCGCGCGCGACGGCGATCCGACGCGACTCGATCTGGTGGTCGGTACCGTGCTGGCGGTCTTGATCTTCGAGGGCACGCGGCGGCTGATGGGTCTTGCGCTGCCGCTGATGGCCGGCGCCTGCATCCTCTACTGGTTCTTCGGTCAGTATCTGCCCGCGCCGTTCAACCATCGCGGCTACGATTTCGACCAGATCATCAGCCATCTCGCCTACGGCACCGAAGGCTTTTACGGCGTGCCGATCTACGTCTCGGCGACCTATATCTTCCTGTTCATCCTGTTCGGCTCGTTCCTCGAGCATGCCGGGATGATCCAGTTGTTCACCGATGTCTCGCTCGGCCTGTTCGGCGGCACCCGCGGCGGACCCGCCAAGGTCGCGGTGTTCGCCTCGGGCATGATGGGGACGATTTCGGGCTCCGGCGTCGCGAATGTCGTCACCGTCGGCCAGTTCACGATTCCCCTGATGATCAAGTTCGGCTATCGCCGGGCGTTTGCCGCCGGCGTCGAGGCAACCGCCTCGATGGGCGGGCAGATCATGCCGCCGGTGATGGGCGCGGTCGCCTTCATCATGGCCGAGACGCTGGGCGTCGAATACGCGGTCATAGTCAAGGCCGCGGTGATTCCGGCGATCCTCTATTTCGCCTCCGCGTTCTGGATGGTTCATCTGGAAGCCGGCAAACACGGCCTCGTCGGCATGAAACGTTCGGAAATCCCGAGCGCCTGGAAGGCGCTGGTGGCGCGCTGGTATCTGGTGTTGCCGTTGGCGGCGCTGGTCTACATGCTGTTTCAGGGCTTCACGCCACTCTATGCCGGCAGCATGGGGCTGGCGCTGACGGTAGCGCTGATCCTGGGGGCCAGCATCACGCTGGGCTTTTCCAATCAGGCATTGCGCTATGTCTTCTGGATCGGGCTTGCGCTGGTCGTCGCGGCGGTGTCGCACCAGGGCCTGGAGATCATTCCGGTGGCAGGCGTGGTCGGCGTTCTCGTGCTGATATCGGCGCTGACGCGCGGCGGCCGGGCGACGCTTGTGGCATGTCGCGATTCGCTGGCCGACAGCTCCAAATCGGCGCTGACCGTCGGCATGGCCTGTGCCATCGTCGGCACCATCATCGGCATGATGTCGCAGACCGGCGTCGGCACCATCTTCGGCAGCTGGGTCATTGGGCTCGGGGCCAAGAGCCTGTTCCTCGCGCTGGTCATGACCATGCTGCTGTCGATCCTGCTCGGCACCGGCATCCCGACCATTCCGACCTACATCATCACGGCGGCGCTTGCCGCGCCGGCATTGGCGAAACTCGGCGTGCCGCTGATCGAGAGCCACATGTTCGCGTTCTACTACGGCATCATGGCGGACCTCTCGCCGCCGGTGGCGCTGGCGGCGCTGGCGGCAGCTCCAATCGCCAAGGAAAATCCCGACAAGATCGGCTGGGAGGCGATGCGGATCGCGCTCGCCGGCTATGTGATTCCGTTCATCTTCGTCTATTCGCCGGCGCTGATGCTGCAGCCCGGCGATCCGATGGCCGTCCAGATTGGATTCTACGGCGCGGTGGTGCTGGCGACCTTCAAGGCGCTGGTCGCGATCGCTCTGTTCGGCATGGTCGCGATCGGCTTCCTGTTCACGAGGATGACGCTGGCCGAGCGCGTCGTCGCCCTGCTCGCGGCGCTTTGCCTGCTCGGCGATTTCAGCTTCAGCGACACCCTGGGCTTCGCGCTGACGGCGGCGATCGTGTTCTGGCAATGGACACGGCGCCCGCGCCGGGCGGCGGCGCCGGCTTGAGCCTTTGTCTCACGTCAGCCGGCGTCGTGAAGACGCTGTCGGTCGCCGCGTTCACGCTGGTATGGACGCACTCGATCGAAAAAGTCGACTGGCAGGAAGACTGGCGCATTACCCCCAGCGGGCTGGAACTGGTGCAGGCCCGCGTCAAGGGCTCGGGCGCCGGCATGGAGCCGCCGCCGGAGGCGCGGCTGGTCGACGGCTGGTTTGAATGGCAGCCAAAGCGTGCGCCGATGCCGGAAGTGGTGCTCGGCAATTCCGGCGCCACCGGCGAATGGCGGTTCTGCGGCGACGGGAGTTGCCGTACGCTGTCGGAGATTTTCGGGCATGCGATCGGGATGAATGTCACGACGATGCGCCGGTGCGAACCATGACAAACTGAAAAAGGGGGAGAACGCGATGGATCGCCTCAAGGGAAAAACCGCGCTGGTGGTCGGCGCCGGCTCGATCGGGCCGGGCTGGGGCAACGGCAAGGCGACCGCGGTGACGTTTGCCCGCCAGGGCGCGCAGGTGTTCTGCGTCGACCGCAACGGCGCCGCCGCCGAAGAGACCGTGAAGATCATTACGAGCGAAGGCGGCAAGGCCACGGCCTTCACCGCGGACGTGTCCCGTGCCGGGGATGTCGAGGCGATGGTGGCAGCCTGCCTGAAGGCCTACGGCCGCATCGACGTGCTCGACAACAATGTCGGCATCGCCGAGATGGGCAGCGTGGTCGACGTCTCGGAAGCCGAGTGGGACCGCGTCTTCGCGGTCAATCTCAAGAGCGCGTTCCTCGCCATGAAGCACGTCATTCCGGTGATGGTGCGGCAGGGCGGCGGCTCGATCATCAACATCTCGTCGATCGCCTCGATCCGGCACACCGGCGTATCCTATGTCACCTACGCCGCCACCAAGGCCGCGATGAACCAGATGACGCGCACGTCAGCGGTCGAATTCGCGCCGCAACACGTCCGCGTCAACGCCGTCCTGCCCGGCCTGATGAAGACGCCGATGGTCGAGCATTCCGCGGGGCTGGCGTCGAGCTACGCCAAGGGCGATGTCGAGGCGATGTGGCGCGCGCGCGACGCGCAGGTGCCGATGGGTCACATGGGCGAAGCCTGGGACGTCGCCAATGCGGCGCTGTTTCTCGCCTCCGACGAGTCGAAATATGTCAC
>NZ_JADGRI010000254.1 GCF_017881085.1 Bradyrhizobium sp. | reverse complement strand
GAAACGGCGGTCGGAAATGACGGCAGATCAGCAGAACGCCTTCGATTCCCTCGTTGCGGCGCGCGCCAAATTCTCGCCGCTGCCGCAGAAAATGTTCGATATACGGGCCTCGGACCGCTGGAACATGGCGCAATGGTTCCTGACCAACGAAGCCGCACCCCGCGCCAACAAGCTGCTCGACATCTTCGCAGGCGCAAAAAATAACGCGGGCTCGCGTTCGGGCGGCATGGTTTCACGGCAGCAAGACAGTCTGAAGGCCGATGGTGCCATGGTCCTTGCCGAAACCGGTTTCCTGATGACTTTGCTCTGGGTGCTGCTGGGCGTCGGCATCGGCGTCGCGGCCACCGTCGTCTATCTGACTACCCGTTCGATCGTACCGCCGATTCTGAGCATGGTGGGAGCCATGGGGCGGCTTGCCGGCGGCGATCACGCCGTCGAGATCCCCGCAACCGACAAGAACGACGAAATCGGCCTGATGGCGCGAGCGGTCCTGATCTTCAAGGTGAACATGATCAAGGCCAAGGAGCTTGCCGCCAAGGAAGCCGAAGCCATCAGCGCGCGCGTGGCGCGTGCGGCCCGGGTGAACGAACTGACCCAGGCGTTCGATACGGACATATCGGCCGTGCTCAGGTCGGTGGCGTCCGCTTCGACCGAACTGCAGGCCACGGCATCGTCGATGACGGCGACAGCCGAGGAAACCAGCAACCAGGCCACCGCCGTTGCGGCAGCGACCGAAGAGGCTTCAACGAACGTGCAGACCGTCGCAGCGGCGTCGGAACAACTGGCGAGTTCGGTCAACGAAATCAGCCGCCAGGTCGCGCAATCGGCGGCGATCGCGCAGAAGGCGGTGACGGAGGCCGATCGTACCAACACCACGGTGCAGGGGTTGTTCAAGGATGCCGCCAGCATTGGCGATGTCGTCAAGCTGATCAGCGAAATCGCCGGTCAGACCAACCTGCTCGCGCTCAATGCCACGATCGAGGCGGCGCGCGCCGGCGAGTCAGGCAGGGGATTCGCCGTTGTGGCGGCCGAGGTCAAGAGCCTTGCCGAGCAGACCGCGAAGGCCACGGACCAGATCAGCGCCCAGGTTTCGTCGATCCAGACCTCATCGAGCGAGGCGGTCAGCGCGATCAAGGGAATTTCGACGACGATCAATGAAATGAACGAGATCGCCTCCGCGATCGCCAGCGCCGTGGAAGAACAGGGCTCGGCAACGCAGGAGATCGCCCGCAATGTGCAGCAGGCAGCGCTCGGCACCGGTGAGATTTCATCGAACGTCTCCGGAGTCCAGCAGGCCGCCGGCGATACCGGCGCCGCCGCCCATCAGGTGCTGCAGGCGTCGAGCGAGTTGTCGCGGCAGTCCGAGACCATGCGGGGTCACGTCGAGACCTTCCTGAGCGGCATCAGGGCCGCATGATCGCAGCGTGGCCCTCCGGCATCGCTTTCTTGCGCGAAGATGGAGAGTCGGCCCTGGTTTAGCGACTTCCGGACCCGCTCAAATGCGATGGAAAATTGTCCGGTAGGGGTCAATCGCGTCATTTCGGCCGTGGGCCAGCCACTTCCGGTCTACCGCGATGAACGGACATCATCAGACCGGCCCGGCTGGTGCGGTTCGTGCCAAAACCGGAAGTCGCGGGTGCGGGTAGCTCCAAATAAAAAGGCGCCCACAGGCGGCGCTTGGCGCGACCCGCACCTGTCCGCACCGGAAGCTGTCAGGTCTCGACCTTATGAAGAACAGTAGCGTCGTTCACGATCACGAGGCTGCCATCAGAGCGATCATCGAGCTGTTCGCCTGTGACTAGGCTGTAGCGAACCTTGCCGGGAATTCTCCTCACCGAGCCACTTAATGGCCGGAAGACAATCATGTCCTGCCTTCGAACGACGGTATAACGGTGGCCCATGCCATCTTCGGCATAAAACCTATCTACTTCCCTTTCTGTTATCATGCCCATCGAGCAGAACTCCAATCTGCACACGTAGGGCCGGACGGTATCGTAAATCGCGAACGAAGCGTTTAAGTCGGTAACCCCAGTTTGATCTTAATTCGAAGATTAACTGCTCGAATTGGGTCGCGACATCTCGCCACTCAAACTCAACCGAGCATCTGCCTATCGCGGATCGTGCGCCGGACCGCGCCGCTTACTTCCGGTCTCTCCCAACTAGCGGACCTTCTCAGGGTCATTCGGCATGTCGGAAAAGTGCAAGCAGGAGACTCGCGCACCGCAGCAATTGGCAACTTCATTCGGTCACTTCGTCGGCGCGGGCCAAAAGCATCGCCAGAAATCTTCGAGATCGCTCAAATTTTGATTTAGATCAAAGACAAGCGAAGGCCGAAAGAGTGCGATTAATTTTTTAGGAGGGAATTGACCCGAACACCTAAGCACCAGCCACGGGAGTTACTGATGACCATTCCCTTCCTGCCACCAAACTCTGACCGGTATGATGCGGCTGTTGAAGATGCCATTGCAACTTGCAACGGCGATCTAAGGGGGGCACTCCGGGCCTTGATGCTGGTGAACGAACAACTCGAATCGGAACTAGTGGAATTGCAGGCCGCCATGGCAGCGTTTGGGACCGTGGAACGGCGAACTGACCAGTCGCTGCATTAGTGCACCAAGGCCAGTCGGAAACGCGCATAGCTTCCGCCGCAAACGCGGGAGCCATCCACAGAGCACATCGTCAGACCGCCCCCTCAGGTCAGAAAACGGACTCAAGAGACATAAGCCAATTGAACCAAATGGAACCAATCGTGACTTATTAGCGATAGTTGTTATCTGCGCGCCAAGGTGACAGTTATGATTATTATGGCTGATCAGCAACTAGCACTTCAGGCCGTGAGCGACGCGCAGTGCATTTTGGAAGAATACCTGGAGCCTCGCCCACACAATAACGAGCGCATCCTTGACAGGTTGGTTGACATACTGGCGCGGCCCGAGCTTCTTGTCGCCGTGGAGCGCCTCAAGCGCGGCAGTCAGGCCGATTGGTAATTCAGGCTTCCGGTTTGGTTGACCGCTGCGGGCCTAGCGCGACTTTTCAGCCTCGCCTTGGCTGATGTCTGATCACGGAAGAACTGATCGAGCGGCGGGTCGCTACAACTCGGCGCGGTAAAGTTGGGAAGTCCGTGACGCACGTCAAGGGTCTGCGAAAGGGCGACTAGCAGATTTGAAGACCGCTATCCGGCGATCAAGCTGCCATAGCTCAACGTCGTTGGCGTCAATTAATAATTGCTGGGCGCGTTCTTTTGCTGCCTGCTCGTCGGCACAATAAAGATTGGCCGCGCATATTACGCGGTGGTGTTCATCCAGAAGGTAAGCCCGATAATGCAGCATCCCCACGGCCCCCAGCCGCGGAAACATTACTTCATGAGGAGAAGCAAGACCACGGAAATTTCGTGGGGACGTGGTTTTATGTAACAGGATACTCGCTCGTGAATGTCCTACGCCTGCGGGCACGCAGCCTCGCCCGCTCGGCCGCTCGAAACCCCTCAGAGCGAGCATCGTCAGCTTACCGCACCTCAACGTAATTAGTTAGCTCTGCGTCGTTGCCGACACGGAAAGCCCTAGCGTGGCCCGCCAGCCGCGTTTACGGCATTTAGAGGATCGCCGCGGCATTGTCCGTGGCTTTGTGATTTGTCGTTCCGTCGCTCATGTCCGGTTCGGGGTCAATCGCGTCGGTTAGCCCATCCGACGGTGACTTCCGTTCTTTTGGAAAAGCGGACGTGACGGGGATGGCCATTTCGGTGGTCGCCGGCTCTGAACACGCGGACGCGTTCAGCAAGTTACAGCTGGAATTCCGCTCCGTCCCAAGATCAGGTTCCGCTATTTGGCACCGATGAGCAATAAGACTTGGCTAGGCTGAAGCGGTCTTGCGGCCTAGGATAAGATAGGCCGAAGTCTCACTGCTGCAAATCACAGGTTGAGGGATTGCCTTTTGCTCTCCCGGCGATAGCATCGTCGACGATTACCCAACAGCTGCTTTTGTAGCCGCACAACACATAACTCAGAATTATCGTTAGTTACCGGGACACATCTACTCTGCGCGGGAAGCGAGGCTGATTTTCCTCGAGCGCCAGATGATCAATTGCGGGGGGTAACCGCCAATCATCCGGTTCCGACAGGGCAGCCTGCTCTATTTGTGCGGCGAGAACGGCGCCGGGGTAAGAAATATGCTTTCCTGATGCACGAGGAAGGGCAGGATGCTCGGCACGAATTTCTGCCACTCCGGATCTTGCGCGAGCTTTTGCCGCTGTGCCGTCCGGTGGGCGAAATCATCATAGGCCCAGATGAAGACCACCGAATTCAGGACGCCTGATTCCTTGGTCCAGCAGCCGATCAACTTGGCGTAGCGGGTGATGATCGCAAGGCCGGTCGCTTCATAGATCTTGAGAAATTCCGGCACGTTGCCGGCCGTGATTTGATAGGTGCGGTGCTCGTAGATCATCGAATTGGGCTCCGGCATGGGGATAACAAGGAGGGCATGCGTTCAAGCCTAGCTTGCTTTGGCGCGGGCGCAAATGTAATCTGTCGTCAAACGACGATTTACAGGGAAACGACCGGGATGCGCGCGCGATCCAAGCTGCTCAGCGGCACGCCGGCCGTCCGGCCTGTCCGTGCGAAGGAAAAGGCTTCCGGCAAGGCGCCGGTGGTGGCGCGGATGGCGCCAGCGGAGCGCAAGGCCATGATCCTGGCGCGGGCCAGCGATTTTTTCGCCGAGTACGGGCTGACGGCGCAAACGCGGGCGCTTGCCGCCGCGTGCGGCGTCGCCCAGCGCCTGCTGTATCGCTACTTCCCGTCCAAGGCGGCGTTGCTCGACGAGGTCTATCAGGAGGCGATCGTTTCGCCGTTCAAGGCGGTGTGGCTCATTCAGTTGAGGGATCGTACACGGCCGATCGAGACACGCCTGTTTGATTTCTATCGCGCCTACTACTCCACGGTGCTGACGCGGAAGTGGCTGCGGCTGTTTCTTTACGCATCGCTGGCGGAAGCGAAGATGGCGCCGGATTACAACGACGCGATCGTCCACGAGCTGCTGGAAACCATCGTGGCCGAAACCGCCCACGCGCTAAAAGTGGAGCTGCCTAGCGATCGGGTGCTGCTGCACGAGATGGGCTATGCGTTGCACGGAGCCGTCTCACATTTCGCCATCCGGCGGCACGTGTACATCGCGAGCCAGCAGATCCTCGAGGAACGCGTGGTGGCCCTGCATGTGCGGCTGTTCGTGACGGGATTTGCCGCGCTGGCGGCGGCCGCGCGGGCATTCGAGGACGATGTCGTCGAATTGCCCAGGCGAACGGCGCGGTGATTTTTTGCGTTTCTCTTAAGTCGTCAGTTTACGACTTAAGAGAGGGGTGCTAGGCTCCTGAAAAATCCGGCCGCAAGAAGCCGATCGATCAGGTGCCACCGAGCAGATCAGGGGAGATGACCGTCGTGACCACACTTCAAGCTGTCAGCCGTCGTAATTTTCTAATGACCGCCGCGGCGGGGCTCGGCGCTGCGAGCCTGGCAGGCCGTGCCGGTCCGGCGCTCGCCGCCGAACCGATCAACTTCGCGACGTGGTCGGCCGCGGTCGACACCGTGAAAAGCCATATCGCGGCGTTTGAGGCGAAGACCGGGGTCAAGGTCGCCTACAGCAACAGTCCCTGGGCGCAATATCGCGAAACCATGATCACCAAGTTCATCGGCAAGGCGCCGGTCGATACGCTGTGGGTTTCCGACAGCTGGCTGCCCGAATGGGCCGAGGCGGGCTGGATCGCCCCGGTCGACCAGTACAAGTCGCTCACCGACAATTCGGACGTCGACCAGTTCTGCGTCGATTCCATGACCTACAAGGGCAAGCAGTACGGCAACACCTATTACAGCGACTATATGGCGTTCATCTACAACGCCGAGATGCTCGACAAAGCGGGCATTAAGACGCCGCCGCAGAGCTGGGCCGAAGTCGCGAGCCAGGCCAAGACAATCAAGGACAAGGGCCTGGCGCAATGGCCGGTGCTGATTTCGATGGCGCAGGAAAGCTGGCTGATCGAGTTCATGACGGCGATGGTTTATTCGAATGGCGGGCGTTTCGTCGACGACAAGGGCAATGCCGTGATGCAGGATCCGGGGGCCGGCGCTGGTCCCGCGCTGCGCTGGCTGGTCGACGCCGTTCAGAAGCAGCAGATCCTTTCGCCGTCCTGCGTGGAGACCGGCGAGCTCGCGGTGCTGAAAGCCTTCTCCTCCGGCGAGCATGCGTTCGGGCTGATCCCCAAATACCGCCTGCGGACGCTGAACGATCCGGCGCAGAGCAAGATCGCCGGCAATGCGAAGATCGCGCTGATGCCTGCCGGTGAAAAGGGCTCGCACGCGACGGTGGGCTGGATGCGCTTCTACGGCATGACGCCGCGCGCGCAGGCGGATGCGACCCGCGCCGCCGACACGGTGAAGCTGATGGAATGGTTCGGCGGCAAGGCCGACGGCGAGTACAAGTTCCAGAAGATGCTGTTCAAGGATGTCGGCTCCGGCTTCGGCGTCAAATCCCTGTTCAGCGATCCGGAGATCCGGGCCGCCTATGCCTCGTATGGCGACGTCGACCTGATCGGCAAGCAGCAGTCGCTGGCGCGCAAGAAGGATGTCGTGACACCCTGGTTCGGCGAGTGGAACGACATCAACGGCACCGCGTGGCAGCAGGCCATCATGGGCAAGATCACGGTCGAGCAGGCGTTGAACAATTCGGCTGCGAAGTGGACCGAGCTGAAGAAGCAGAGCTGACGCCGAGCTGAGGCCTACTCAATGACCACCAGTGTCGCTGCCGCGAAGCCACGGCTTCGCGGGCCCCTGACCTACGACGAGCGCGTGGCCTTCCTGTTCGTGGCGCCGCTCGCCGTGGTGCTGATGGCGGTCGCGGTCTTTCCGATTCTCTATTCATTCTGGATCAGCCTGTTCTCGGTGAAGCTGACCCGCCCGGGCCGAACGCCGTTCGTCGGGCTCGATAACTACGTCACCGTCCTGTCCGATCCGCAGTTCTGGTACGCGGTCGAGCGCACGGCCTTCTTCGCCGTGCTCTGCGTCGTCGCCATTTCGGTGCTGGCGCTGCTGGTTGCCTTGCTTCTGAACGAGGAATTTCCCGGACGGCGCGTGCTCAGCGCGGTGCTGCTGGTGCCGTGGGCCATTCCCTACGTCGCCAACGCGCTGATGTGGAAGTGGATCTACGACTCCAACTATGGCGCGCTCAACGGGCTGCTCTACCAGCTCGACTTCATCAATTCCTACATGGTCTGGCTAGGCGATTCCGACAAGACGCTGGCGCTGATCGCCAATGCGTTCGTCTGGAAGGAAGTGCCGCTCGCCACGATCCTGCTGCTTGTCGGCCTGAAGACCATTCCTGCGGACCTGCACGCGGCCGCGAAGGTCGACGGCGCCAACGCCATCAGCCGGTTCTTCCACGTCACGCTGCCGTCGCTGAAATCCAGCTTTGGGCTGGTCGTGGTGTACGAGACCATGATGGCGATCCGCCACTTCGATCTTTTCTTCATCCTGACCGAAGGCGGCCCGGGCGATGCGAGCCACGTGGTGGCGTGGCGGATCTATGTCGAGACGTTCCGGAACCTGTCGTTCGGTACCGGCGCCGCCATGGCCTACATACTCGCGCTTGCGACGCTGGCGCTGGCCTACGCGATCATCCGCGCTTTGGCCCGAAAGATCTGAGATGACAATGGTCACCACCGCGGCCCCGCTCGCTGAAGTACGCCATTACCGGGCGCGCTCCCGGCTTGGGCGCGTCGGCCGCGGCCTCGCGCTTGCAGTCGCCTCGATGCTGTTTCTCGGCTACGTGCTGGCGCCGATCGCGTGGCTGGTGTCGTCCTCGTTCCAGAGCGAGCACGAAATCATCTCGAAGCCGCCGCACTGGATCCCGCAGGCGCCGACCGCACAGAACTTCGCCGCGATCTTCACGGCCAAGGACAAGACCGTCACCTACGAAACAAGGAAGGCCCGCGATCCCGCCAGCGGCGGCTTTATTCCGTCCACGGCGAGCAACCTGTTGCCGGCGATGCTCAACAGCTTCATCGTGGCCTGCGCGGTGGTCGCGCTCAACCTGCTCGTGGGCGTGCCGGCG
>NZ_JADGRI010000470.1 GCF_017881085.1 Bradyrhizobium sp. | reverse complement strand
CAGCGCTTGCGCAGCCGCCGGCGTCAAGGTGCTCAACGAGCCGGCGATGCAGGACAGCCTGACAAAGCTCGGCGTCGAAGCGCTGCCGATGACGCCGGCCCAGATGGACGATCTGGTCAGGCGCGAGACCGCGGCCAACATGGAAGTGATCGAGGCCGCCGGGATCAGGCAATGACCTGCGGTTGGGCAACGAAGATCGACCTCTCCCTCCGGGAGAGGTATAGAGTCCTCGCCCATCCTCATTTATCGCAACCGGACATCCGCCATGAGCGCCCTGTTTTCCCCGATAAAGCTGCGCGGCCTTGCGCTTTCCAACCGCATCATGGTGGCGCCGATGTGCCAGTACTCGGCCGAGAACGGCGAGGCCAATGACTGGCATTTCACCCATATCAACACGCTGGCGCTGTCGGGCGCGGCGATGTTCTGCATCGAGGCCACCCATGTGGAGGCGATCGGCCGCATCACGCCCGGCTGCCTCGGCTTGTGGAACGACGCCACCGAAGCGGCGCTGAAGCCGATCCTGGCCTCGGTGCGCAAGCATTCCAAGATCGCGGTGGCGATGCAGCTCGCCCATGCCGGCCGCAAGGGCTCGAGCCACCGGCCGTGGGACGGCGGGCAGCTGATTCCGGTCGCCGAGGGCGGCTGGCAGACGGTGGGGCCGTCCGCCGTGCCGCACAAGGAGGGCGAGGCGCCGCCGCTGGCGCTCGATGCGGCGGGGCTGGCGCGCATCCGCGACGCCTTTGTCTCGGCGGCCAAACGCGCCGAGCGGCTCGGCATCGACGCGCTCGAGCTGCATGGCGCGCACGGCTATCTGCTGCACCAGTTTCTGTCGCCGATTTCCAACAGGCGCACCGACCAGTATGGCGGCTCCTTGCAGAATCGCATGCGCTATCCGCTCGAAGTGTTCGACGCGATCCGCGCGGTGTTTCCGGCGGACAAGCCGATCGGCGTCAAGGTGTCGGCGACCGACTGGGTCGAGGGCGGCTGGGATCTTTCGCAGACCATCGAATTTGCAAGAGAGCTGCAGAGGCGCGGGGTCGACTGGATCGACGCGTCTTCCGGCGGCGTGTCGCCGCTGCAGAAGATCCCGCTGTCGCCCGGCTATCAGGTACCGTTCGCGCAAGGAATCAAGGAAGCCACCTCCGTCACCACCATGGCCGTCGGCCTGATCACGGAAGCGAAGCAGGCCGAGGACATCGTGGCGTCCGGCAAGGCCGACATGGTCGCGCTCGCCCGTGGCATGCTCTACGACCCGCGCTGGGGCTGGCACGCCGCCGCCGAACTCGGCGGCCAGGTCGAGGCCCCGCCGCAATACTGGCGCTCGCAACCCTCGACCCAGAAGGCGCTGTTCGGCGCCACCACGTTCGGGGCGCGGTAGGGTAGGCGGACGTCCTTCCTTCCTTCTCCCACAAGGGGAGAAGCGTAGAGGCGTCACGCCCATGGTCAAGGCGGCGTGAGCCGCATTGGTCTGAGCCGCCGGGACACGGCGTAATCTCCGGTCGTCCCGGCGAAAGCCGGGACCCATACGCCGTGTAGCCTGTTGTGAAAGGCGCTGGTCGACGGCTATCGCGCAACAATTCCTGCCTGTGGTTATGGGTCCCCGCTTTCGCGGGGACGACTCGTTGATGGTGGCTCGCGCGCCTCACCCCTTCTTCCCCATCTGCGCCACCGCATCCATCGCGGCGATATAGCCGTAAGGACCGAGCCCGCAGATCACGCCGGTCGCGGCGGACGAGATCTTGGAATGGCGGTGATGTTCGTCGCGGGCGTGGATGTTGGAAATGTGCACTTCGATCACCGGGCCCTCGAACGCCTTGATCGCATCGAGGATGGCGATCGAGGTGAAGGAATAGCCGGCCGGGTTGATGATGATGGCGTCCGCGGTCTGCCGCGCCGACTGGATCCAGTCGACGATCTCGCCCTCGTGGTTCGACTGGTGGAAGGAAAGCTCGAGCCCCAGACGCCTGGCGGCGTGCTCGCAGCTTTCGCGCACCTGCGACAGCGTCGTGGTGCCGTAGATATGCGGCTCCCGCACCCCCAGCAGGTTGAGGTTGGGGCCGTTCAGGATCATCAGTCGTTTCATGGCGTGTTCCTCTCTGGGGTGAGCTGGCACTCGCGTTCTTTGCACCTGTCGCGAACACCCGGTAGCGTAGCCGGGATCGCGCGCGGCGCAATCCGAAGCTGGCGGCACAGGCACCGGCCGCGAAACAGGGAGAGACTGAGTGGCGTTTCGGGTGTGGGCTGCGGCTGTCCTTTTTCTTTTCATCAACGGAGCGGTCATGGCGTTCGACATCGAGGCCCACCGGGGCGGCCGGGCGCTGAGGCCCGAAAACACGCTGGTGTCGTTCGCGAACGCGCTGTCGATGGGGGTGGACACGCTGGAGCTCGACATCGGCGTCACCGCCGACGGCGCGCTCGTGGTCTCCCATGAGCGCGGCCTCAATCCCGACCTCGCGCGCGGCGCCGACGGCGCCTGGGTCGCGCCGCCGGGCATTCCCTTCATCCGCCTGCCGCTGGCGGAGATCAAGAAATACGACGTCGGCCGGATCCGCCCCGGCAGCGACTACGCGGCGCAATTTCCGGATCAGCTGGCGGTGCCGGGAACGCCGATCCCGACGCTGAAGGAAGTCTTTGCGCTGGTGCGCAAATCCGGCAACACGCAGGTGCGCCTCAACATCGAAACCAAGATCGATCCCAACCACCCGGACGAATCCCCCGACCCGCAGCGGTTTGTCATGCTGCTGCTCGATCTCGTCAGGTCCGAGAAATTCGAGGACCGCATCATGGTGCAGTCGTTCGAATGGCGCACGTTGCAGCTCGTGCAGAAGATCGCGCCCGCGATTCCCACCGTCTATCTCACCCTGCAGAAGGGCAAGGAGCCGACGGTGTCGCTGCAACGAGCCACCGAATGGATGGCGGGCTTCAACCCTGCCGACCGGGGCGGCTCG
>NZ_JADGRI010000253.1 GCF_017881085.1 Bradyrhizobium sp. | reverse complement strand
CGCTTTTTTGACCATAATATTTGGCCAGGTTTTCGCGTATTCCGCATTCAGCGACAGCCATTTCTCAAGCCCCGGCTCGGTGTCAGGCTTGATCGCGTCTACCGGGCATTCCGGCACGCAGACCCCACAATCGATGCATTCGTCCGGGTGGATGACGAGCATGTTCTCGCCCTCGTAGAAGCAGTCCACGGGGCATACGTCGACGCAGTCCATGATTTTGCAGCGAATACAGCTCTCGTTGACGACGAAGGTCAATTAAGCGTCCTTTCTGCAGATCGCATTGGCGAACTCATTCATGGTGTCCGTCTGTCCTCAAGGTGCTCGTTCATTGGTTGAAAATGGACGCACAGAAGACCTACGTCCTCTGGCTGAATCGGAACACTGAGCAGCAGGCATTCAGCGGCCGAGGGGCCCGTGCTCGGCAGGTTGCGGCACATCTCTCTGCCGAAGTGCGTGCAGTCCTGGCAAACACCGATCTGCCGACGCGCACCACTCGTAGCTAGAGTGGACAGCACTTGGTGCAGGGCGCGACGCATCGCAGTTCGCTCTGTCGTGTCGAGCGAATCTACGGCGCGCACCAGAACTTCGAACGGATCGCGCGCAAGCGTTTTTTTGCCCTTGCTCGTCAGTCGCAGACTTACGCTTCGCCCGTCCGTCTTGAATGGCTGTCGGACCAAGTACCCACCCGCTTCAAGCGCCTTAATGGCTTGTGTTGCGGTGCCGCGGGTTGTCGCTTGAAATTCCGCGAAGGCCGACGGGGTCCGCGAGAATGGGTTGGCACGCGCGAAGAAGCGGAGCGCCATCCATTGGGCCGGACTGAGTTCGCCGTCATAGCCTTCAGCTTGTACGAGCCGTCCCACCTGCAGCAGGAGCTCTGCCGTTTCGCGCGCTGACATGATTACCTCTTCGAAATATAATAGTGTTTCGAAATTAACTTGACAACCGATCGATAGCAGATAATTTTGTTTCGAAACTAGTTGCAGGGCTTGATCATGGCCCGCAACGCGGCCCTGCCGATCCTTACGGCCGAACCCGGCCTTACCCATTATCTTGAGGAAATCCGGCGGTTCCCGATGTTGGAGCGCCAGGAAGAATACATGCTAGCCAAGCGCTGGCGCGAGCACGGCGATCGCGACGCGGCGCACCAGCTCGTCACCAGCCATCTGCGACTCGTGACTAAGATCGCCATGGACTATCGCGGCTACGGCCTGCCGATCTCTGAGGCGATCTCCGAGGGCAATGTCGGCCTGATGCAGGCGGTCGAGCGCTTCGAGCCGGAGAAGGGCTCACGAGCCAACTAGCGTTGATTGTTTTTAACGACGGTGCCGCCCATGACTGCCATCATCTACTTCGGTGAAACGGTCGTTGCTCTTCTGTTGGCAATTTTTTTGCTGGCAACCTCGACGTCCAGCATGGGTGAAGCAGTTGCTCTTTTCTCCGGCGGAGTCGTCGCTTTGACCCTAGGCGAATATATGGTCCATCGCTTTCTGTTGCACAATATCGCGACAACCCAACATCGAATTCATCACGCTCATCCGGACGAGGCTATAGACAAGATTTTTTGGCAGATATGGGTTTGCTTCGCGATCGTCTATTTGATTGCAGGTGGTGTCGTTTTAGCCGGAGCGTTGGCCGCCTATGCTTGGTATTTATTTATCCATTACTGCGCCCATCATAGTTCTGGTATTCTGCCGCCTTCCTTACTGAAGCATCACAGCGACCACCACTCATTTGCGAACCGAAACTACGGCGTCACCACGACGCTTTGGGATCATGTTTTCAGGACAATGTTTCAATGACGCACTGTCCCACCTTTTCAGCCCGATAGTTTCTTCGAAGTAGCGGAACGAACCTCACATTGGCGTATTGGTGCAGTCTAGGGCTGCTGTCATGCATGCAACGTGTCAGTGAGGTTGACCCAATGAGTGCCGTATATCCCATTGAGCGTTCATCGCCGCGTTGAACGGCAGTGGGCTGAACGCATTAACTCGCTAAGACAAATCCACGGCCAAATTGTTGTTGCGACCGAGCGAACGTTGCAACGCGCATTCAACAATGACGGTTCGCCGATTCCAGTCCCGGTAAGAACGGTCGTGGACCGGCGACGACTTGATTAGTCTGGACCACATGATTGATTTTCCAAATCATAGTCGTTCATATGACCCAACGCGGCATGCCGTGCGATTTTGGGGACACGACAGCGCTATAGAGGCATCGTTTTTTATAGACGAAGATGCATTGATGCGAATTCAACCAGATGCCCGCCTCGATGAGTCGGGTTGAGCGCGTTCGATTCCAACCGTGATTTGATATGTGCCGCCGCAGCCAGGGTCTATGTTCGCGGAAGCAGAGGTTCTTATGATCTCGTTGCCGCTAATTTTTGAAGCAATGGCCTGCGGTTCAGCGCATCACACTGTTCGCCTTGCGACAAAAAGGGCCGCCGGTTGCGGCAACCTTTGGAACTATCGTTCGTTGAATCGGAAGCTGTGCTGGCGCTTTGAAGGAGCGCTCGCAGGGTTAGGTCCCGGCGCAGTTAGGACACCTGTGTCGGGCCGCCCCGTTACCCGCCCTTACCATTGAGGGTCAGAGCAGGAGGCTCTGATGTCCGTCAATAGCTACGCCGACAATCTGGATTCAGCCGTGCGCTATGCGCTGGAGACGACCCGTGCCACAGCGGTTTGCCCTTTTCACTCGGATGTGACTATCCGCGTCGGTGACGACGCCGCTGAGAACTATGCTTATGCTCGTGCCAGAAAAATCATCAAAAGCGACGGCACGATGTGGAAGCGGGAAGTTCTGATGGAAGAGATTAAGCGCCAACTCGTTGATGCCACAGACGGTGAGTGTCCTCAGTGTGCATACTTGAGGGATTCCCCGAGGCCCTAAACCAATTTGCCAGAGAATTTGGCGAGTTGCACTGGTGCTCGGCCAAGCAGTGCAGATCGAACCCGGTCTCTAGCCGCCGTCTCCCAGAAACGGGAATATTTCAAACATCCGCCGGAGACTATCGGCGATTTCCACCCCAACGTCGGCCCACCGGGAGTTCGGAGACGCGCCCGAATGTGGGAAAAGCCCGGATTTCCCGCCTATTCTCGGGTGTCTCGGAAGGCCTGCCAGACCGCGGGAATGGCTGGCTGGAGTGAGAGGATTCGAACTCACGCATTCC
Organism: Bradyrhizobium sp.; assembly: GCF_017881085.1. Classification (GTDB taxonomy): domain Bacteria; phylum Pseudomonadota; class Alphaproteobacteria; order Rhizobiales; family Xanthobacteraceae; genus Bradyrhizobium. Next base: position 4,933 of record NZ_JADGRI010000253.1, on the reverse strand, counting down.
CGATCGAACCCGGTCTCCGCGGGGGCGTCTTAGAATTTGGGAATATTGGTCTGGTACCCAAGTTGGCTGCCAACTCCCGCTTCCATAAACTCGTTCAAAGCATAAATGCTGCGCCGCACTGCCGGATATCTGCCGCTAACCAGAGCGTTCGTCGTGATCGTAGCCATGATCTCGACGCAGATGAGCGCACCGGTAAATTCATTGAATAAGCGAGTGTGCAGAATTTGCAAAGGATGTATACGGGAAACAACAAGCGAACGGACAGCCAACTGTACCGCGATCGCACAAGGGGGAAACACATGAAAAAAGATCGTAAAGCTTCGGTCGCAAGCACGTCCGCTGTAAGCCAGGTTTTAACAAAGCGCCAAGGCCGCCGCGAGTTTCTCATCAAGACGGGCGGTGTACTCGCCGCCGGCGCATTCGGCGCAGTGCCGCTGCGCGGCTGGGCGGCCGATCCGGTCAATATCGGCGCGCTTTACCCGACCACCGGAAGCATGGCGCAGATCGGCGTCGGCTGCGTCGCCGCCGCCAAGCTCGCGGTCGAGATGGTCAACGACGCCGGCGGCATCAAATCGCTCGGCGGCGCGAAACTCAATCTCATCCTCTCCGACGTGCAGAGCGACACCACGGTGACGCGCACCGAAACCGATCGGCTCATCACCGGCAACAAATTGTCCGCGATCCATGGTTGTTACGCCAGCGCCCTCACTTTGATCGCAAGCGAAGTGGCGGAACGCGCCAAGGTGCCGCTGATCACCGGCTCCAGCTCGGATCAGCTCAACAAGGGGCGAACCTACACGTTTACGCCGTTTGCGCGGGCGTCGCAGTTCGCGCGGGCGCAGTTGCAAATGGCGAAGCTCGTCAGCGACAAGCCGAAGGTCGCCGTTATCTTCGAGAATACCGCGTTCGGCACCTCGACTTCGAACGGGCTGAGGGAACTGGCGCCGGCCGAGGGCGTCGAGATCGTGATGTTCGAGCCCTATTCGGCCGGGTTCACCGACGCCAGCCCGCTGATCAACAAGGTCAAATCGTCAGGTGCCAACGCGCTGTTCTCGGTCTCCTATCTGAACGATCTCATTCTGATCGTGCGGACCATCAAGCAGGTCGGCCTCAACATCGCGATCAACGGCGGCTCCGGCGGCTTCGTCATTCCGGACTTCTACAAGAACGTCGGCAAACTCGCGGAAGGATTGCAAGGCGTGGCGCACTGGAATCACGACATGGACCCCAACTGCGAGAAGGTGAACGCCGAATACAAGAAGCGCACCGGCGAATTCCTGTTCGAATATGCCGGCGGCCTGGTCGCGCAGACCTTCATGATCGCCGACGCGCTGGAGCGGGCGGGTTCCGCCGATCCGCAGAAGGTTCGCGACGCCTTGTCGACACTCGACGTCTCCTCCGGCTTTGCTGCGATGGCGCCGGGCGGAAAGGTAAAGTTCGGACCCGACGGCAAGAACGTTTACGGCCACCCGGTCGGCGTGCAGTGGCAGAACGGCGATCTGGCCAGCGTCTTTCCGAAGGAAGACGCCCGCGCGCCGCTGCTGAAAACCTGACGCCGGTCAAGCCAGATGTGGGAGACAGTGGCCCAGGCCGTCATCAACGGCCTGCTCATCGGCGGCATCTACGCGCTCGTCAGCATTGGCGTCACGCTGATCTTCGGCGTGGTCAAGATCGTGAATTTCGCCCAGGGCGAATTCGTCATGATCGGGATGTACATCAGCTTCTTTCTCGCCAACCAGTTCGGCATCGATCCGCTCGTGTCGCTCATCGTGTCGATGCCGGTGCTGTTCGTGGTCGGTGTCCTGATCCAGCATTTTCTGATCCGCAGGGTTCTGGGGCCGAACGACATGCCCCAGATCTTTCTGACGTTTGCCCTGTCGTTATTGCTGTTGAATCTCGCGCTGATGCTGTTCTCGGCGAATTACCGCACGGTTCACACCTCGTACTCTGACGAAGCTTTTCACATCGGCGGGCTTTACATCCCGGTGGCGAAACTCATCGCCTTTGTCGTCGCGATGCTGCTGAGCGGCGCGCTCTGGGTCTTCCTGCACACCACCGACCTCGGCAAGGCGATGCGCGCGGCGGCCCAGAACCGTGACGTGGCGACGCTGATGGGCATCAACCCCAATCGCATGTTCTGCGTCGCCCTTGGCATCGCGCTGGCGCTGGCGGGCGCCGCAGGTTCGCTGCTGATGCCGTTCTATTCGGCCTACCCGTTTGTCGGGCAGGTGTTTGTGCTGATGGCCTTTGTCGCCGTGGTGATGGGGACACTCGGCAACGTCATCGGCGCGCTGATCGCCAGCCTGTTGATGGGGGTCGCCGAGTCCCTGGGGATTCAATATGTCGGCGCCGACTCCGGATTGATCGTCGTATTCGCCATGCTGCTTCTGACGCTCGCCTTCAAACCGACCGGCCTTGGGGGCAAAGCACGATGACAACGCAAGGCGTCAACACGCGCGGCCTCGTCTTTCTTGCGATCGGCATCGCGGTTCTCATCGCCTTGCCGCTGGTCGTAACAAGCTCGTTTGCGATCGACATCTTCATCCGGATCTTGCTGTTCTCCTTCATCGGCACTGCCTGGAACCTGATGGGCGGATATGCAAAACAGCTTTCGCTGGGGCATGCCGCCTATTTCGGCCTGGGAGCCTACACCTCGACCATTCTGCAGATCGATTTCGGCATCTCGCCGTGGATCGGGATGATCGCCGGCGGCGTGGTCGCGATGCTGGCGAGCCTGCCGATCGGCTGGCTGTGCTTCCGCCTGCGCGGCCCCTATTTCACCATCGCCACCATCGCGACGGCGCAGGCCTTGATGCTGATTTTCCTCAAATTTCGCGATCTGGCCTGGGGCGCCGAGGGTACCACCATCCCGAACCTCGGCAACGCGCCGCTGATGATGCAGTTCGAGTCGAAGGCGGCGTACTACTATGTCGTGCTCGGCCTGCTCGCCGTCGGTCTTGCGATCACCTGGCTGATCGAGCGGTCCTGGATGGGATATTACCTCGTCGCCATCGGCGAAGATGAAGACGCCGCCGAAGCGATCGGCGTCAACGCGCCGCGGATCAAGCGCGACATCTACCTGATCAGCTCCTTTCTCACCGCACTGGCCGGCACGTTTTACACGCAATACATCTACTTCATCGATCCGGCGACCGCGTTCAGCTTCAATATCTCGATCGAGGCCGCGCTGGTATCGATCGTCGGCGGGATCGGGACATTATGGGGCCCCGTGATCGGCACCATTTTATTGGAAACGACGTCGACTCTGCTGCAAAGCTGGCTCGGCGGTTCGATCGGCGGGGTGCAACTGACCGTGTACAGCCTGATCCTGATGGCCGTGATCCTTTGGCGGCCGACCGGGCTGATGGGAATGATGAGCGAAGCCTGGCAACGCTACACCAGCCGCAAGCCGGCGCGAGCGTAAGGGCGCACCCATGGCAGACGCGCTCGTCATTCGTGGCCTCAGCAAGCGGTTCGGTGGGCTGCGCGCCGTACAGGACGTCAGCTTTACGGTGAAAGAGAACGAAACCGTAGCATTGATCGGACCGAACGGCGCCGGCAAGACCACAAGCTTCAACCTCATTACCGGATTTCACCGGCCGGACTCGGGTTCGGTCTTGGCCTATGGCCGTGAGATCGTAGGATTGAAGCCGCATGACATCTGCGCGCACGGCCTCGCGCGCACCTTCCAGGTCGCAAAACCGTTTGGCGCCATGACCGTGCTGGACAACGTCATGACCGGTGCGTTCCTGCGCGACAAACATGCGGCCGCGGCGCGCGCGAAGGCCCGCGAGGTGATCGAGTTCGTCGGCCTTTCGGCCAAAGAACAGACCGCGGCGAAGGATCTGACCACGATCGATCAGCGCCGGTTAGAGATGGCGCGCGCGCTGGCAACGCAGCCCCGGCTTCTCTTGCTCGATGAGGTCATGGCCGGGCTTAACCCGGCCGAGATCGATCAGGCGGTCGCCTTGGTCGGAAAACTGTCCCAGCGCGGGCTGACCATCGTGATCGTCGAACACGTGATGCGCGCCATCATGGCGGTGGCCCGCCACATCGTGGTGCTCGATCACGGGCAGAAGATCGCGGAAGGCGCGCCCAAGGAGATCGTGGAAAACCCGGAAGTGATCCGCGCCTATCTGGGCTCGTACGTCCACCCACCGACCGCGGGAGAGGCCTAGTGCTCAAGTTGGAAGGAGTGAGCGCCAGTTACGGCTCGGTGCCCGCCATCAGCAATGTCAGCATCGAGATCGGTGAAGGCGAAGCCGTCGGCCTGCTCGGCGCGAACGGCGCCGGCAAGAGCACCACGTTGCGCGCGATCTCAGGGCTCGTGAAGCTGACGTCCGGCACGATCACATTCGCCGGCACCAATCTCGCGTCGCTTCCGCCGCACCGGATTCCGGACTTGGGAATTGCCCATGTGCCGGAGGGCCGTCAGGTATTTCCTGAAATGACGGTTCAGGAAAATCTCGAGATCGGCGCTTACACCCCGAAGGCAAAGGCCGAGCGCAGCCGCACCCTCGAACTGGTTTACAGTATCTTTCCAAGGTTAGTCGAACGCAGGAAACAGCTTGCCGGCACCATGAGCGGCGGCGAGCAGCAGATGCTGGCGGTAGGCCGCGGCCTGATGCTGAAGCCGCGGCTCTTGATGCTCGATGAACCGTCGCTCGGGCTTGCACCTGTCATGACCGACGTGACTTTCGAGAAGATCGGGGAAATTCACAAGATGGGTACGGCCATCCTGCTCGTGGAGCAGAATGTCAGCCGCGCGCTATCGCTAGTTCAGCGAGCTTATGTGCTGGAAAGCGGCAGAGTGATCATGCACGGCACCAGCGCGGAACTGGCAAACAACAAGCAGGTGCAAGCGGCTTACCTCGGAATTTAAAACTTAGAGTCACTGCGTTGCCAGTACTTCCAATTGCAGGCCCATGCCCAT
>NZ_JADGRI010000252.1 GCF_017881085.1 Bradyrhizobium sp. | reverse complement strand
GTGGTAGCGGTCTGATTGCCAATCGCGGAGACGTTTCCGAGATCGACATGGAGATATTCGATCCTGGCGGACCATTTGCTCGCGAACATCCATTCGGCGCCGCCGCCCGCCGCCCAACCTGCTCTGACTTTGTTAACACTGGCGGGAAAGTCGACGGGAAAGTTGGTGAAGCCATCATTATCGAATACGCGCGTGTTCGCGGAGTTACTCACCTGACCGTAAGCAAGACCGCCGGTGCCGTACAGCAGCAGGTCCGGCGTGATGGTCAAGCCGAGACGGCCGCGCACGGTACCGAACCATTGGAGCCTTTCCTCGGTCGACCGGAAACCGCCGTCAATCGCCGTGCTGTCCGGACGGGGATGCAGCTTTGACTCACTGGCCGAGCCCTTGATGCCGGAGCCCTGGAAATCCGCCTCGAGACCCGTGACCAGCGGTCCCATCTGCCAATTGTAGCCGATCTGGGCGCCGCCGATGACGCCTTTGGATCCGGGATCCAAGGTTCCGTTGCCATCCTCCGGCAACAGAAACGGGACCGCAGCGGTGACATCCACATTCCCGTCGCTCCGCCCATACCCAATATTGCCGCCGAGATAGAAACCAGCCCAGCTAGCGACAGGCGCCGCCATCGGGGGCGCCTTGGCGACAATACCGCGCAGCGGAAGATCGGTCGCGAGTGCGGATGCAGAACCCAGCACAACGAGAGCTGCCGCGAGAACAATTCGTTTCATGTCATTTCACCCGATGCCAATGCGCCAGTCTCAGTGAACCGGCTCAGATCCGTTCGGGTGCAGACATGCACGACTCACGCACGCCGCTACATCATCCAACCGGATGAAGTCGGGCGGTTTTTCCATCCGGATCGCACTTGAGATGGCGAATGTGGCACGCCGGACACACCGGTGTTCCGGTCGGGCCGCCCATGCCGGACCTGCAGGAATATCCAACAGCGGCGATCTCGTAAGAGGTGCGCGCTGTTTCGATGACGGTCCTGATCGGCCCTGGTGGCCGGCGGAAACCTTTGAAGATATCTCAGGCCTCCTGCGGTGCCGCGCGCGAGCCTAGGCCAGCCCCGGCTCCGCTCAGGCGACTTTCATCATTCTGTAATCGAACTGACATGCGCTCGAAGCACACACGACACGTGGGGCACTTAGCTTCCGTTCGTTCGCTGCTCGCCGAACAACTTCACCGTATTACTTCAATTTTTTTGAACAGGGGGCGTCATGCTCAAGCAACAGACGAAACGTCTACGCGATCGCACGGTCATCACCGCGGCGATCTTGTCACTGATGGGATCCAATACCTACGCGGTCGAAAACGGCCCGATGGGCGGAACCCATAGCAACGACCGCAGAACCACGAGCCCCATCAAGCACGTCATCGTTATCATGGGCGAAAACCGCACCTTCGACCATGTGTTCGCGACTTACGAGCCGCGCCGCGGCGAGAGCGTCGACAATCTCCTGTCCAAGGGAATTATCAACAAGGACGGATCGCCCGGCCCGAACTACGCCAAGGCGGCGCAGTTCTCGGCGGTGGACAACAACCTCTATGCGATCAATCCCGGTCAGAAGACGCCCTATAACAACTCGACCAACAGGCTGCAGGCTCCCGGAACCTCCTACGCACCACAGTCATGCTATACGACCGTCGAAGCGGCCGCGCTCAATGGTCCGGGCTGCCTTTCCACGCTGTCGGAAGCCGGCCGCGGTGATTATGGCCTGCGGCCGCAGGACCTGCCGCTGCTGACCACCGGCGCGACGGGGATTGCGGGGAATTCGCCCGACACCCGTATCCTGAACTCCAGCAACCTGCCCAACGGCCCCTATCCGCTGGTGCAGCCGCAGCCGGGCGAGGCCACCTCCAGCCTTTATGCCACTTACGGCGGCAGCCCGGTGCATCGCTTCTACCAGATGTGGCAGCAGCTCGACTGCGACGCCGCCAAGGCCTCGCGGCACAATCCGAGCGGATGTCAGGCCGATCTCTTCCCCTGGGTCGAGCAGACAGTCTCCTCCGGCAGCAACGGCAATCCGACGCCGAAACCGCTGAAGGAAGGCGATATCGCGATGGGCTTCTACAACGTCGCCAAGGGCGACGCGCCCTACCTGACGCAGCTCGCCCGCCAATACACGCTCAACGACAACTACCATCAGCCGGTGATGGGCGGAACCTTCGCCAACCAGATGATGTTCGGCTATGCCGACGTGCTGTACTACGCCGACGGCAATGGCGATCCCGCGACCCCCAACCATGTGCTGGTTCCCGGTTCGAACCCGCCCGTTTACGTCGACGAGGTCGAGAACCCCAATCCGGCGCCGGGCACCAACAACTGGTACACCAATGACGGATATGGCGGCGGCAGCTATACCAACTGCTCCGACTATACCCAGCCGGGCGTTGCCTCGATCGTCAACTATCTGACCGCGATCCACGTGCCGCCGAACTGCGCGCCGCACGCATATTACCTGCTCAACAACTACGTCCCCGCCTTCATCGGCAGCGGCGCCACCGATCCGATCAACAACGGCCCGTTCACCCTGCCGCCGGTCATCAAGCAGCGGCACATCGGCGATCAGCTCAGCCAGGCCAACGTGTCGTGGGCCTATTTCGGCGAACGCTGGAACGACTTCAAGACCGCTCCCGGCGAGGGCACCAACTTCGGCTCGCTCGATCCGATCGCCTATCTGTATTGCAACATCTGCAATCCGTTCCTCTATTCCGCCTCCGTCATGACCAACGCTTCGGCGCGCAATACGCACCTGAAGGACACGCTCGATCTGTATGATGCCATCGCCAAGGGCAACCTGCCGGCGGTGTCGTTCGTGAAGCCGAGCACCTTCAACGACGGCCATCCCTCCTCGTCCAGGCTCGACCTGTTCGAATCCTTCAGCCGGCGGATCATCGACCAGGTGAAGTCGAACGAGGAACTCTGGGAATCCACCGCGATTCTGGTCACGGTTGACGAAGGCGGTGGCTATTACGACTCCGGTTATATCCAGCCGGTCGATTATTTCGGCGACGGAACGCGCATTCCGATGATCGTCGTGTCGAAATATTCGCAAGGCGGCCACGTCTCGCATGAATATGGCGATCACGCCTCGATCGTGAAATTCATCGAGCGCAACTGGCAGCTTCCCAAGCTCTCGACCCGCAGCCGCGACAATCTGCCGAACCCGAAGACCTCGGACGACAATCCCTATGTGCCGCAGAACCGGCCGGCGATCGGCGATCTCTGGGGCAACTTCTCGTTCGCGGATCGCGACCACGATCACGATCACGATCACAACTGACGATCCCGGCGACGCCGGATCGTTGGTGACGTGATTTCAAAGAAGCCGAGAAGGTCGGACGCCCGTCCGGCCTTCTCGCCTTGTCAAGGAGTGACCGCTTGCCTAGCCCTGCCCAGAACGGAGTTCGTTCGGCTTCCGTGAACGAGGCGCGGCGCGCCTTCGCCAATGGAGATGTGTCGACGGCGGAGCGGATTTGCTCGGAGCTGGTGGCGCGCGCGCCGGAGGATGGAGCCGCCTGGGCGCTTCTGACGGAAACCGCGCTGCAGCGAGGCCGTCCCGACGCGGCCATCGTCTGCGCCGATCGCGCGGTCGCCCTGATGCCGAAGGATCCGATTCCGCTCATTCTGCGCGCAAAATGCCTGTTTGTTTCCGGTGAGGCACGCCGCGCCTTCGAGGCCGCCGAAGCCGCCGCGAAGATTGTCGGCAATGCGCCGGAAGCGCAGGACGCACTGGGTGCGATCTTCGGCCTGCTGGGCTTGCATCAAAGAGCCAAGGAATTCTTCCTGCGGGCGGTCGCCGCCCGTCCCGATATGCCGCAATATTTGTTCAATCTCGCCGCGACCGAGCGGATGACCGGGGCGCTGAAGGAGGCCGAAGCGCATTGCGACGCCGCCATCGCACTCGACCGCCACTACGGTCTTGCCCACTATTTGCGCTCGGACCTGCGCATCCAGACCGCCGATCGCAACCATATCGCGGAAATGGAAGCGCTGATCCGCGATGGCCGGCTGGCGCAACCCAGCGAAGCCATGCTGCGCTTCGCGCTCGGCAAGGAATGCGAGGACCTGGATTGGCACGCGCGCGCCTTCGATCACGTCGAAGCCGGCTGCGATCTGCAGCACCGTTCGACCCCGCACGATCATGCCGCCGGGATCGCCGAGATCGACCGCATCATCCACACCCATACCAGAAGCTGGATCGACGCAGCCCCGCCCGGTTATTCCGCCGCCGCGCCGGTGTTCGTCGCGGGGCTGCCGCGCACCGGCACGACGCTGGTCGAGCGCATCATCGCCAGCCACGCCGCGATGAGCTCGGTGGGAGAAACCGGCGCGTTTGCGATCGAGATGAGCCGCGCCATGAAGGATACGGCGACCAGAGCCGATCCGGCCGCGATCGGCAGACGCTATATCGATGCGGCGACCGCGTTCCGCGATCTGCAAAATGTGCGCTTCGTCGACAAGACCCTGCAGAATTACCTCTACTGCGGCCTCATTCACGCGGCGCTGCCGGCCGCCAGGATCATACTGGTCCAGCGTCATCCGCTGGATGCGTGCTGGGCCATCTACAAGGCCCATTTTCAAGGCAAGTTCACGTTCTCGTACCACCAGACCGAACTGGCGGAATATTATCTGGCCTATCGCCGGCTTACGCAGCATTGGCGGGCGACGCTGCCGCCGGACGTGTTGCTGGAAATCAACTACGAGGACATCATCAGGGATCAGGCGGCGGCGAGCCGGCGGCTCGTCGGTTTTGTCGGACTTCCCTGGGACGACGAGGTCCTGCGGTTTCACGAAAGCCCGGCGCCGTCCGCGACCGCAAGCGCTGTTCAGGTGCGCCGCCCGATCTATTCGTCTTCGGTGGGCAAATGGCGGCACCACGCCGAGCGGCTCGCGCCGCTACGTGAACGGTTGGCGCGCGAGATTCCGGAAGCGGAATTGGCGTGAGGGCGCTTCGGCCGACGACTTTGCCCGGTCAGCTTAACCCCAACCGCACATCCCTGAGCCGCCCCGCCAGCCAGGCCGACAACGGTCCGTCGATCACGCCGCCGACATAGACGTCCGAGACGACGCTCTTCTTGCCCAGCACGAGGTAGACCCCGATCCAGTAGGCGAACCACAGATGCGGGTCGGTCAGCGCGCGCAGCTTGTGCCGATCGTGCTCCGCCGGCTGGTGATTACTGGCTTTCCGCACTTCGATGGCGAGCAAATTGTTGGGAATCTCGCGCTGGTGCACGACGATGTCGGGATAGATCGATTTCGCCAGATGGTCGTCGGTCGAGACGATAGAGCCGTGCGGCAGCCGCAAGGTGCGCTCGCCGAGCCGGTCGTAATCGCAATCGACCTGCCAGCCCGGAAAATGCTTTTCCAGATGCACCGCCAGCCGATGCGTCAGCGTGCGCTCGCCGAGATCATGCTCCAGCAGCCAGGTCTCGTGCGCGTAGAATTCCCGCAGCGCGGTGACGACCTTGTTGAGTTCCGTTTGCATCTGGCCTCCGACGAGACATCCTAGGGCCTAATCGGAAACGCATCGAACTGTTTCGGAATCTTTTTAGTCTAAAAATGATTCGTTCTTCGTCGCGCCCGCCACTGATCCTCACATCCGCACTTCGATCAGCCGCGGCCCCTTCTCCGGCATCGCTTCGGCCAGCGCCGCGACGAGTTCGTCCGCCGTGGTGACCGCGCGCCCCTGAACGCCCATGCCCTTGGCGAGCGCAACGAAGTCGAGTGTCGGGCGGTCGATCTTCAGCATGTCCAGGGCGCGCTGGCCGGGCTCACCGGCGCCGACGCCGTCGAATTCGCCGCGCAGAATCTGATAGATGCGATTGGCGAACACGATGGTGGTGACGTTGAGGCCTTCGCGCGCCTGGGTCCACAACGATTGCAGCGTGTACATCGCGCTGCCGTCGCCGACCATGCAGATCACCTTGCGGTCCGGGCAGGCCACCGCGGCGCCGGTCGCCACGGGAGTGGAAAACCCGATCGAGCCGCCCATGTTCTGCAGCCAGTCGTGCGGGGCGGCCGCGGCCGTCGGCGGAAAGAAGCCGCGCCCGGTGGTGATGGATTCGTCGACCACGATGGCGTTTTCCGGAATCGCCATCGCGATCGCCTGCGCGATCGAGGCGTGGGTGAGCGCGCCCGTGGGTTTCGCCAGTTCGACCAGGGCTTGCGGCTTGGCGTCGGACGGCTTGGCGCCGAGCGCGGAGGCCAGCGCCTCCAGCGCTGCGACGGAGTTCTCGCCGCCCGAGGTCATGCGGTGGACCTCGCAGCCCTCCGGCTTCAACAGGCTCGGCTTGTTCGGATAGGCGAAGAACGCCACGGGATCGTTGGCCTCGACCAGCACGATATGCTTGAAATCCTTCAGGATCGGCAGCGCCTGCTCGATCACGTAGGGAATCCGGTCGATCGAGAAGCGTCCCTTCCCGCGCGCCATGCGCGGATTATAGGTCTGGCCCATCACCTTGCAGCCGGTCTTGCCTGATATCTGCGCCGCCAGCGCCAGTCCCTGCTCGGTCAGCGCGTTCCCGGTGAGCAAAAGCAGCGTCTGGGCGCCGCCGCGCAGCACCTTTGCGGCGTTGTCCACGGCCTGCGACGAATAGCTGGAGCGCTGGGATTCCGCCGGCACCTGCGCGATGCCGTCGGCTTCGTTCCAGGCGGTGTCGGCGGGCAAAATGAGAGTGGCGATCTGCGGCGGGGAACTCTTGGCGGCGGCGATGGCGGCGGCGCCGTCCCTGGCGACCGATTTGGCGTCCGGCGAGGTCCGCACCCAGGCCGACATCGGCCGCGCCAGGCCCTCGATGTCGGAAGTCAGCGGCGCGTTGAAGCCGATGTGATAGACCGCATGCTGGCCGACGATGTTCACGATGCCGGAATTCGCCTTCTTGGCGTTGTGCAGGTTGGCCAATCCATTGGCGAGGCCGGGACCAAGATGCAGCAGCGTCGAAGCCGGCGAACCCTTCATGCGGAAATAGCCGTCGGCGGCACCGGTCACCACGCCCTCGAACAGGCCGAGCACGCAGCGCATGCCCTCGACCCGATCCAGCGCCGCGACAAAATGCATCTCGGAGGTGCCGGGGTTGGCAAAGCAGACATCAACGCCGCCAGCCACCAGGGTCCGCACCAGACTTTCCGCACCGTTCATCATTCCACTCCCGTTCGCGAGGCTTTTTTGAATGTCGGAAAGATCAATCATTCCTTGCGCGTTTCGTCAAAGGGTTCCCGGGCATTGCCGGTATCGCCGCGGCGTTGGCGCCATTTTAACCACCCCCTTTGCAGATCGACGGCTCACGGGCTCGTTGCTTGCGGAATCGCCGTGGATATGGCCTGCTTCCGCGGTCAATCGATTTATGGCGGGGAATGAAGATGATCCGGGCTTTTGCTTTGCTGTTTGCGGCGGTGACACTCATGGCCGGCGCCAGCCAGGCGCGGGCCGAGAGTTTCGACACCCGCGATTTCATGGGCGGCGGGCCTAATTTCAGCATGGGCGGCTCCAGCCCGATCCCGCGCACCACGGTGAATTTCGGCAGCGAATATGCGCCCGGCACCATCGTCGTGAACACCGCCGAGCGGCGGCTTTACCTCGTGCTCCCCAACGGTCAGGCGCTGCGCTACGGCATCGGCGTCGGCCGCGACGGCTTCCGCTGGGGCGGGGTGCATCGCATCTCCGCCAAGAAGGAATGGCCGGCTTGGACGCCACCCTCGCAGATGCTGGCGCGACGGCCCGATCTGCCGCGCCACATGGCCGGCGGCATCGACAATCCGCTCGGCGCGCGCGCCATGTATCTGGGCTCGACGCTGTATCGAATCCACGGTTCCAACGAGCCGGAGACGATCGGCCAGGCGGTATCCTCCGGCTGCTTCCGCATGACCAATGACGACGTGCAGGATCTCTACGACCGCGTTTCCGTCGGCACCACCGTGGTCGTGAAGAACTAGGCAACGTCGGAGCCGCGATCGTCGTCGTCCCTGCGAAAGCAGGGACCCATACGCCGTGTCCCCTGTTGTAAAAAAGCGCTGTTCGACGGCTTTCGCGCAACAACACAAGCCTGTGGTTATGGGTCCCTGCTTTCGCAGGGACGACGATGTTGGTATTGTTTGCAATGAGCCAA
>NZ_JADGRI010000251.1 GCF_017881085.1 Bradyrhizobium sp. | reverse complement strand
GCGGATGCCGTCCTCCGCCCAGGCCTCGCCGAGCGTCCGGGTCAACCCCATCGCGCCGGTCTTGGAGGCGTTATAGGCCGGATTGCCCTTGGTCGAATGGATAGGCGGCGGTCGAGCTGACGATGATCAGCGAGCCTCGGCTCGCGGTCAGCATGTCCTGGAATTTGCCGGCGCAGGCCATCAGGCTCATGAGATTGACTTCCAGAACCTTGCGAAATCCGGCCATTTCGAATTCACCGCGCCGGTAGATCACCGCGCCCTGCGCCAGCACCAGCACATCGAGCCGGTCGAACGAAGGCTTGAAGTTCTCGATCGCCTGGGCGTCGCTGACGTCGAGCTGCGCGTAATCGAGGCCCTCGAGATCCGATCCCTCGCCCGCCGAATAATCGGCCGCGGATGCGCGGGTGCCGCAGACGTGCACGCGCGCGCCCTTGGCACGGAACGCCTGCGCAATGCCGTTGCCGATGCCGCTGGAGCCGCCGACCACCAGAACCTGCTTGCCGCTGAAATCCAGTTCGTTCATCGTCCACCTCGCATTCAATGGCCGCCAAAAGCATAGCGGCAGACACTCCAGGGAAGACCCAAGGAAACGCCCATGTCCGATTTCAAGCAACTCAGCCGCTCGGTCAAGGGATTGACGGTCCTCGTCACCGGCGCCGCCAGCGGCATGGGCCGCGCCACCGCGCGCGCGTTCGCCGCCGAGGGCGCCAAGGTCGCGGTCACCGACTACATGGCCGAAGGCGCGGAGGCCGTCGCCGCCGAGATCACGGGCCGGGGTGAAATTGGAAAAGCCTGGAAGCTAGATGTCGCCAATCGCGATGACATCCCCACCGTCGTCAACGGCATTGCCGGCCATTTCGGCGGGCTCGATATCGTCATCAACAATGCCGGTATTTCGGTGCGCGTGGCGATCGACGATGACGGCTATGACGAAGCCTGGGCGAAGGGCCTCGCCGTAATGCTGACCGCGCATCAACGCGTGATCCGCGCCGCGCTGCCTTATCTGCGCCAATCGAAAAGCCCTCGGATCGTCAATATCGCCTCCACCGAGGCGCTCGGCGCTACCGCGTTGCACAGCCCGTATTCGGCGGCGAAGGCGGGCGTGGTTGGACTGACGCGTTCGCTCGCGGTCGAACTCGGCCGCGACGGCATCACCGTCAACTGCATCTGTCCGGGGCCGATCAGGACGGCGATCACGGAGCGGATTTCGGAGGAGCACAAAACAATCTACGCCAAGCGCCGCACCGCGCTCGGCCGCTACGGCGATCCCGAAGAAGTCGCCCACATGACGCTGAGCCTGTGCCTGCCGGCGGCCTCCTTCCTGACCGGCGCCATCATCCCGGTCGACGGCGGCCTGATGGCCCGGAATGCGTGAGCCCAATTGCCTTTCGTCATTGCCGGGCTTGACCCGGCAATTCATCCGCTTCGAAAGCGCTCTTGCGAAGATTGATGGAGGCCCGGATCAAGTCCGGGCATGACAGATGTGCGCGGCTCTTGGCCCGCGCAGCGTTGACTTCGTCCGGTCACGGAGTAGTTTTTCGGGAAAACGGAGCGGGATAACCGCGTCCCTCGACCAGGAGAAAACGCCATGACCGTTACGATCCGGCAGCTTCACCCGCATTTCTTCGGCGAGGTGTCCGGCGTCGATCTGCGAAAACCCCTGACGCCGCGGGAGGCCCGGGATATCGAAGCCGGCATGGATAAATATGCCGTGCTGCTGTTCCGCAACCAGGACATCACGGACGAACAGCAGCTCGCCTTCGCCCTGAATTTCGGCGAGCGCGAGAATGCGCGCGGCGGCACCGTGACCAAGAAGGAAGACTACCGGCTGACCTCCGGCCTGAACGACGTCTCCAATCTCGGCAAGGACGGCAAGCCTCTCCCTAAGGATCACCGCACCCATCTGTTCAACCTCGGCAACTGCCTGTGGCATTCCGACAGTTCATTCCGCCCGATTCCGGCGAAGTTTTCGCTATTGTCGGCGCGTGTGGTGAACGCCAGGGGCGGCAACACCGAATTCGCCGACATGCGCGCCGCCTATGACGCGCTCGACGACGACACCAAGTTCGAGATCGCCGACATGATCTGCGAGCATTCGCTGATGTATTCGCGCGGATCGCTCGGCTTCCTCGATTACACGGAGGAAGAAAAGCAGATGTTCAAGCCGGTGCTGCAGCGGCTGGTGCGCACCCATCCGGTGCACGGCCGCAAGTCGCTCTATCTGTCGTCGCATGCCGGCGCGATCCTCGGCATGAGCGTGCCGGAAGCGCGGCTGCTGTTACGCGACCTCACCGAGCACGCCACGCAGCCGCAATTCGTCCACGTCCACAAATGGACGCTGCATGACCTCGTGATGTGGGACAACCGCCAGACCATGCACCGGGTGCGCCGCTACGACCAGTCGCAGCCGCGCGACATGCGCCGCGCTACGGTGGCCGGCACCGAGCCGACGGTCGCGCAACAGGCGGCGGAGTAAGAACGGCGCGACTCGTCATACGCGGGCTTGACCCGCGTATCCATCGTTCTTCATAGGATGTCATTTCTCGAAGTGGAGGGGTTGCCTGGTCAGGCCCGGCAACGACGGACCCGCTCAGGCGTGCCCCGCCTCGTTCGACAGCATGCCCGGATCGATCCCGATCTTGCGCAGTGCGCGCAGGTATTTTTCCTCGATATCGCCGCCGAAGATCAGATCCGCATCGGCATCGCAGTGCAGCCAGCCATTGTCCTGGATTTCGGCTTCCAGTTGTCCCGGCCGCCAGCCGGCGTAACCCAGCGCGAGGATCGCGTGCTTGGGACCCGCGCCGTTCGCGATGGCTTTCAGGATATCGACGGTTGCGGTCAGGCAAATTCCGTCGTCGATCCGCAACGTGGCATCCTGGATGAAGAAGTCGCTCGAATGCAGCACGAAGCCGCGGCCGGTCTCGACCGGGCCGCCCTTCAGCACCTTCATGCTCTCGGCGTTTTCCGGCAGCTTGATCTGATCGGCCTTCTTGATGATATCGAGTTGCACCAGGAGTTCGGGAAAGTCGATGCTGCCCGCCGGGCGATTGACGATGATGCCCATCGCGCCCTCGGAAGAATGCGCGCAGAGATAGATCACCGAACGTTCGAAGCGCGGGTCCCCCATCACGGGCATGGCGATCAGGAGCTGGCCGTCGAGATAGCCGCCTTCGGACGAATTGTCGCCGATGCCGGCGGCTTCGCGGCGAACTATCCTCGGTCTTTTGCCTGCAGGGTCCATCCGCAAAGCACTCTCATGTTGCCGCCCATCCTGATATTGGGTGGCAGTTCTGTCAATCAAGCTTCCCCCGGCGCTTGAAAATACATCACAAGCAATTCAATGGTTTGTGCCCCTGCTAGCCTATAAATAAGTATCATGACAGCCATGGTTCCCTTCCGCGCCGCGCTCGGCTTCGCCGCAATCGTCCTTGCGCCATCCCTGACGATGGAGGCCCGCGCCCAGGATGCCTCGCCCTGGCAACGCGACGGGCATTCCGCAGTGCGGCTGCTGGCGGGCTCGCGCAGCGGCGCGGTGCTGCTCGGCGGCATCGCCATTCAGCTGCAGCCGGGCTGGAAGACCTACTGGCGCACGCCGGGCGATTCCGGCGTGCCACCGCGCTTCGATTTCTCGAAATCGGACAATATCGAAGCCGTGACCGTGCTGTGGCCAGCGCCTTTGAAATTCGACGACGGCGCCGGCGGCCATTCCATGGGCTACCACGACGGAATCGTACTGCCGTTGCGAATTGTGGCGAAAAATGCCGACAAGCCGGTAACGTTGCGCGCCGACATCAACTACGCGGTGTGCGAAAAGATCTGCATTCCCGTTCAGGCCAATGCCGAGCTGCCTTTCACCAGCGTGGCGAGCACCGAGGACAGCGCGTTGTTCGCAGCTCTCGACACGGTGCCGAAGCCGGCCAATATCGGCGATCCCAACCCGCTGACCATCCGCGACGTCAAACGCGAGGGCAAATCCACCGTCCTGGTCGACGTGGTGAGCCCCGATGCCAGGGATGTCAGCCTGTTCGTCGAAGGGCCGACGCCGGACTGGGGGCTGCCGGTTCCAAACCTTGTCGAACACGGCCCGCCCGGGGTCAAGCGCTTCGCCTTCGAGCTCGACGGCGTGCCGCCCGGCACCAGCCCGGATGGCGCCGCGCTGAAATTGACGCTGGTCGGCGGCGAGCATTCCTACGAATTCAATATCAATCTGGAATGACGATTTGGGAGAGGCGCACCCAACCGAATCTTAACGAATAGTTGATAGGCGAAATGGTCGCCGCAACCCCGCGGCGGTTTTCGAGGTTTTTCCATTTGACCGCGATGGACGCCCAATCCGCAACCGTTCCGCCCGCCGGCGTGATGACGCGGCTGCGTTCAATGCTGGCCGGTTCCAGCGAAGCCTCGCTGACAAGACGGCTGGCGGGAACGATCTTCGTCATCCGCGTCATCAGCGCAGCACTCGCCTACGTTTCGCAGATTCTGCTGGCGCGCTGGATGGGCGGTTCGGATTACGGCGTCTATGTCTATGTCTGGACCTGGGTGCTGCTGCTCGGCAGCATGATGGATTTTGGCATTTCGACCTCGGCGCAAAAGATTATCCCGGAATATCGTGCCGCGGGCGAACACGCGCTGCTGCGCGGCTTTCTCTCCGGCAGCCGCTGGTTGACGCTCGTCGTCTCCGCCCTTGTCTCGCTGCTGCTCGCGGGCGTGGTGAAATTGCTGTCGCCGTGGATCGAAGCGGGCGAGATCGTTCCGCTCTACATCGGCTGTCTCACGTTGCCGGCCTTTGTGGTCGCCAATACCCAGGACGGCATCGCGCGCTCGTATGACTGGATGCGGCTCGGCCTGATGCCGCAGTTCATCGTACGGCAGTCGCTGATCATCGGCTTTACCGCAGGCGCTTTCGCGCTCGGTTTCCATCTCGGCGCCACCGCCGCGATGCTCGCCAGCGCAGCCGCGGTATGGATCGCCATGATCGGACAGATGACGGTGCTGAACCGCCGGCTCGGCGGCAACGTCGAGTCCGGCCCCAAGGCCTATGATTTCCACGGATGGCTGGCGATTTCGCTGCCGATCCTGCTGGTCGAAGGCTTTTATCTGCTGCTGTCCTACACCGACGTGCTGGTGCTGCAGCAGTTCCGTCCCTCCGAAGAGGTCGGCGTCTATTTCGCCGTGGTGAAGACGCTGGCGCTGGTGTCCTTCATCCACTACGCGATGTCGGCGACCACGGCGCACCGTTTTGCCGAATATCACGCGCTTGGCGACAAGCCGCGGCTGGCGGCCTATGTCGCGTATGCGATCAAGTGGACGTTCTGGCCCTCGCTCGCCGCGACCGTCCTTCTGCTGGCGTTCGGCAAGCCGCTGCTATGGCTGTTCGGACCGCAATTCGTGGTCGGTTACGACATCATGTTCATAGCTGCCATTGGGCTCGTGGTGCGCTCGGCGATCGGCCCGGTCGAGCGGCTGCTCAACATGCTCGGCCACCAGCATATCTGCGCGTTGGCCTATGCGCTGTCCTTTGTCATGAACGTGGCGCTGTGCGTCGCGCTGGTGCCGCGCTTCGGCGGCCACGGCGCCGCCGCGGCGACCTCGATCTCGCTTGTCTTCGAGACCGTGCTGTTGTTCTGGATCGTGCGACAGCGGCTCGGGCTGAACGTGCTGCCGTTCGGGAAGGGCGCGGCCCAGCGCGCGGACTCGTGAATCCGCAGTCAAAACCTCGGTTCCGAACCTAATTCACCGATGTCCGGTCTCGCCGGGCATACAGCCGCCGCGTTCGATTCCGCTTTTAACGCGGCGCCCCTTGAGCTCGATCAATACGCCGACCGGCGGACGGCTATCTATATCAACACGACGAGGAATATTTCGATGCCGATCGTGGTGGGCCCACGGTCGGCACGCTTGTTGGCGCCAGAGGGGATTGCATTGGCATTCAGAAGCATCGCTGTGTTTGTAGACCCTTCACCCGCCGGCGAAGCGCGCACTTCCTACGCGGTCAGGATGGCATGTCGTCATGGAGCGCACCTCATTGGGATCTTCGCGGTGCCGCCGACCTGGGGTGATAGTCCCGCGGAATCCTTTGTTCGAGGGCAGCAGGCCGTTCGGCGGGTCATTGCCAGCCACCAGTCGAGCGAAGCCGCCGCGACGGACGCCGCGAACCGGAGTTTTTCGGCAGGTTGTGCTCGTGAAAACATCAGTTTCGAGTTCCGCCATTTCCGTCAGGATGGCGTCGATGATAGCGCCGCGCTGAATTCCCTGCATACCGATCTGGTGATCGTCGGTGGCCCGCGCGCGGGCGGATTGCCGCGCGACTGGTCGGCCGAAGCGCTTCTTCTCGCCACCGGTGTGCCCTTCCTCCTGCTGCCGGAGCCCTGGACGGGATCCACTGCCGAGCATGTTGTCGTCGCCTGGAATGCCAGCCGCGAGGCGCGGCGCGCGATAGCAGATGCGCTTCCGCTTCTCGTCGGCGCGCTCTCCGTCACCATCCTCGTAGTCGATCCGCAGAAAAATCCCCGCCATGGCGCCGAGCCCGGCGCCGACGTGGCGCATTACCTGACCCGTCATGGAGCCAGGGTCGTTGTCGAACAGGTGCAGTCGCATGCAGAGCCCATCGCCAAAATTATCCTGGCTTATGCGGAACGCCGCAATGCCGATCTCGTCGTCGTCGGCGCCTATAGCCATGCCCGAACGGCCGAAATGATCTTTGGCGGCGTAACCCGGTCCTTGCTGCGCGACGCCGTCGTTCCACTGCTGATTGCCCACTGAGACGGCGAACGCGCTGACCTTGATTCAGGTCAAAGACGTTTTGCCACTTTCCCGTTCTGATGCGCACTGCAGATGCGACTATGCCGGAGAGTATGATGGCGCAAACAACCATTGCCTACCTGGAACGACGATACCGGGCCCTCGAAAAGGAAATAGCGAACGCTTTGCGTCATGGCCCGACTGACGGCTCGGCGATTGCTGACCTCAAGTACCGCAAGCTGATCATCGCCGACGAGATTCAACATCATCGTCGCCTTGTCGAGCGTTTCGGGAAGAGCGACTCTGAAGGCGCGTCCTTAAGATTGGAAATTCGTTCGCCTGCGTGATTTTTTATGGCTGCGGCGGACCTGAAAAGCCAAAATTGCGGGGCCAAGACTAAACCCGGGTGGAATTGCAGATCATCGATACTGCGATGACCTCTATCGACGGCGGGGAAGTCGCAGCCGATGCCGCGGTACAGGCGACCTTCTCAAGATTTCGATCGGCATGAAGTAAATTTGCTGTCGTCACCCGCGAAAGCGGGTGATCCAGTAATCGCAGCCGCCGAAGTTTATCTCAACCGTTCCGGCGTACTGGATGCCCGCTGGAGCCCGTCATCGGGCTCGCCGACGGCGAGACCCGGTGGCGGGGCGTGACGGTCTGAGCTACGCCGCGGTCCAGCCGCCGTCGATCGAGAGGTTGGCGCCGGTGATCTGGGCGGCGTCATCGCCGCACAGAAACAGCGCCAGTGCCGCGACCTGCTCGGAGGTGACGAACTCCTTGGTCGGCTGCGCCTCCAGCAGCACGTCGTGGATGACCTGCTCTTTCGTCAGGTTGCGCGCCTTCATGGTGTCGGGAATCTGCTTCTCGACCAGCGGCGTCCAGACGTAACCCGGCGAGATGCAGTTGCAGGTGATCTTGAAGGTCGCAAGCTCCAGCGCCACGGTCTTGGTGAGGCCGGCGATGCCGTGCTTGGCCGAGACATAGGCCGACTTGAACGGCGAGGCCACCAGCGAATGCGCGGACGCGGTATTGATGATGCGGCCCCAGCCGCGCTTCTTCATGCCGGGCACGGCGGCGCGGATGCCATAAAACGCCGACGACAAATTGATCGCGATGATTGCCTCCCATTTCTCGGGCGGGAACTCCTCGATCGGGGAGACGAACTGGATGCCGGCATTGTTGACGAGAACGTCGACCGCGCCGAAGGTCTTTTCGCCGAGCGCGATCATATCCGCGATCTCGGCAGGCTTGGTCATGTCGGCGGGCGAGTGGACCGCCTTGACCTTGAACTCGGCTTCGATGCCGGAGCGTTCCTTGTCGATGTCGGCGGGCGCGCCCATGCCGTTGAGAACGATATTGGCGCCGGCGCC
>NZ_JADGRI010000469.1 GCF_017881085.1 Bradyrhizobium sp. | reverse complement strand
TGTTGCCCTCGAGTTTGACCAGCTTGACGATCGAGGTGCCGATCGGGTTCGGCCGCACCGGGGAGCGCAGCGAAAACGTGCCGCGGGTCGACCGGTTGTCTTTCGGGCTTTGCAACACGAGATCGCGGCGCGACCGGTGCAGCCAGTAGATCACTTCGAGATTTGAGTAGAAATCGACCCCCTTCAGGGCCGGCACCCAGGGCTCGAAAATCTCGAGCCGGCAGACCGGGCCGTCGTGACGCCCCTGCCGCGGGGTGTCCTCGCGCGAGGTCCAGGGGGTGCGGATGCGGCCGATGAAGACGAGCCCGGCGTCATTCGCCTTCGGCGTGTCGACGACGACTTCACCTTCACGCAGTGCCTTGTCCCGAACCATGGTCGCCTCTCGTATGCCCGTAAACCTAACTACCCGATCCACCATTTTCCAGCCAGCATCACGAACTCCCCGCAGACCACGCCGGCCAGCGTCGACCGCCGGGTCGCGAGAAAAGCCGCAAATCCCGCGGCCACCGCGCCATAGCGCAGCCAGCCGGGGACGCTTGCCAGCGCGCCGGGCGGCTGCACCAGGATTTGCGCGATGACGCCGGCCAGGATCGCGGTCGCCACCGCCCTCACCCAGACCAGCAATTCCGAGCCTTCATCAAGGCCGCCGCCGAACCAGAGTCCGAGCATGCGCCATATCTGGTTGGGAATGACGCCCGCGATCAGCAGGATCAGCAGCGCATGCCAGTCGCCGATGAAATCGCTCATTGCTGCTCCCGCCACCAGTGAACCCCGTAGGCGATGGTGCCGGCCGACACACCGCTGACGAGGATATCGACGCCGCTGTCCAGCAGGGAAGCGAGCGGGAACAGCGCCAGCCCCAATGCCAGCGCCACGAAATCCGCGGGCTCCCGGCAGTTGCGGGCGGTGGAGAACAGGAATGCAAGCGGCGTCAGCATCAGGATCGCGGCGGCGAATAGTTGCGAGAGGCTGGCCGCGAGAGCATAGCCCACGCTCGTCGCGACCAGGCAGACGCAGACCAGACCGCTGCCGAGTCCATGGATAAAGGCGATCCGCCGTTCGCGCGGCACGTGCGGAAGGAAGCGGAAACATTCGACCCACAGCGTAACCGCCGTGAGATGAGCCACCAGCACCAGTTGCCGCCGCTTTGTCTCCGGCGTCCGCATCATCGGCATCACCGACACCACCATCGGAAACAGCCGGATGGCGCTGACGGTCACCGCGATCGCCGCCTGAATGATCGTCGCCCCGGAGCCCAGCGTCGAGATCAGGATGATCTGCGCAGGCCCGGCCCAGACGAACAGCGTGCTCGCCAGCGCCCATCCCAGGCTGAAATGTGTGTCATGCGCCAGCGCGCCGATGCCGAGATAGGTCGCAAACAGCACCAGGGTGAGAATGGTCGAACCAACCGACCGCATTCCCCATGCGAACGCGCGGAGCGAGCTGTGCCATATGGGCGAGTCGAGCGCAGGAAGGGCCAAAGGCGACCGGGCAATGATGAGTCGTGCTGCGCATAACGCTGGCGAAACCGGCCGGCGTCAAGCGAAGGCCGCCTCAGGGCTGTCATGCACCCGCCCGCTCAGCCCCGGACGCCCCTGTTCCGCAGCACGAAACAAGCGCCACCGGCGCGGAGGATGCGGTTGCAGAGGTTGTCTGCCGCGGGCCTCGTGTCGGCGCCGATCCGAACCTGGTAGAACAGACGGGTGCCCCGCGTGCGCATCAACGTGCTCAACAGGCTTGGGTCCTGATCGCCGATCACAGCGCTCAGCCGCTTCATCGCGCGGCCATACATCGCCAGCGCCTTGTTGCGGTCAAAGCCGGCGGCGAGTTGAACGCCCCACAATTTCGCCGCGGCAAGTCTTACATGCTGTTCGAGCTCGCTGACGAATGAATTGGGTGCGCGCCCGAGCAGCGCCATCAATTCCCGGCAACTGGTGTTCGGCGCGCGGTCAGCCTTCTTGCCGTTCTTGCCGGCGGCGGCCCAGTCGTCGACGGAGGTGCCGGTGATGGCGGAAACGTAGTTGCGCGTCTCCTGCGGCATCGGGCCACTTCCCGCGAGCCAATCCTGCACCCGTTTCGGCCCGGCATTGTAGGCCGCCGCAGCCAGCCCGAGATTGCCGAACTGGTTGCGCAACTCGCTCAGGAATTCCGCTGATTTCGGCAGCGCCTGCACGGGATCGAAGGGATCGAGCAGCCGGCGCTCGCTGGCGGTTCCCGGCATGAATTGCGCGATACCTTCCGCGCGCTGGCCGTTGCGGGTGACGGGACCAATCGCGTCGACCTGAAAGCGGCTTTCCTGCCAGATCACGCGCGCGAAAAACTCCAGCGGCAGATCGTTCGACCGCGCCGCGGATTCGATCATCAGGCACATCGCCTCGCGGGTGTCGGTTTCGCGCGCATTTGGCGCGGGCGGTTGCGCCGCAAGCTCCTCGACGCTCGGTATCGCAACATCCTTGTTCGCCGGGCTGACCTCGTCCGCCAGGGCCGTAGCCGGCAGGCAGAGCGGCATTAATACCGCCATCCAATATGCCGCCAACAGGCCACTCAGTGTTGCCACCGCCACAACTCGTTTTGGAAACACCGTGCTGGACACGTGGAACCCGGCCGTTGAGCTATCAAACATGAGGAGCCGCGTGTGGGAACGCAAGCGAGACCGCAACGCCAGACGAGCAGCTTGGTTTCGCGCCCGACGCGGTGCGAAGCGCCGAGGGGCTGGCGCGGCGGCGGCACGAATCGGCGCGCGGAGGACAATCGCCCGCCGATTGCGCCAAAAGGGCTGCGTAAGTCACCGAAATATCGCTTTCCCGGCTATCATCGATTTACGTTAACGCCGCATTTTGTACGCTGCTCCCTTTCGCGCAGAGCGAAGCCGGGTATGGTCCCCCCTCTTTGCCGGGGAGGAATACAATGCTGGACCGACGCCAAAGCGCGCGCGACAAGGTTATTTATGGCGGCGTCGCCGA
>NZ_JADGRI010000250.1 GCF_017881085.1 Bradyrhizobium sp. | reverse complement strand
AGACGCTTACCGCTTGTGAAGACCCTATGCAGTCCAAGATCGTCGGACGCTGGATTCAAGGCGACCTGCACTCACCGAAGTAGCCCGCCGCCGTGAACCCGCGGGCACTCGTCTTGTATCGAGCGCGCTTCAGACGTTGACCTGAACGCGCCGAATGCGCCAACCGTATCGCGTCATCACACGCCGACGAACCAGGTAGCACGCGCCCTCTGTTCATCGGTCAGAAAACCGCGGTGATCAATGCGATCCGGGCCCATCTTGCCGAGTTCGGGATCGTTGCACCGGTCGGGCGCCACGGTGTCGAGGAGCTGCTCAACGTCGTAGCCGATCCAAACGATAAGCGAGTTCCGGAGATAGCTCGTGCGTGTTTCTCGGCATTGGGGGCTCAATTGCGGAGGATCAAGGAGCAGATACTGGAGTTCGACCGGCTGATCAGGGCCTGGCACCGATCCAACGAGGTGAGCATGCGGCTCGATGAAGCTCCCGGCGTCGGTCCGGTGCTGGCTACTGCTGTGGTCGCTACCGTTGCTGATCCAAAGTCCTTCCGAACAGAACGCAACTTCTCGGCCTGGATCGGTATCGTGCCGAAGCAGCACTCAAGCGGAGGCAAGAACAAGCTCGGCAATATCAGCAAGCAAGGTAACCGCTATCTGCGTGGCCTGTTCGTTGCCGGCGCGCTCGCCGTCATCCGTTACGCCAAGATCCATGGCACCAAACATCGGCCCTGGCTCACGGCCTTGCTGGCGCGGCGGCCGACAAAGGTTGCAGCTATCGCGCTCGCCAACAAGATTGCGCGAATGGTGTGGGCCATGATGGTCAAGGGCGAGTAAGGAACCCGTCGCGCTTGCGCGGTAAACGAGATCGCGCCGGACAACCGGCGTGATGTGAAAGTTGGGAGGGCAAACAGCACGTAATGCAGAGCCGGTCGATCCGGCGATCGAGACAACCCACTTGTGCCAAAGCATTCTTGAATGCGAGTTGTTGGTCGGGACCTGATCCGCGGAGGGCATTATGGCCAGCGGTCACATGAACCGCGTCAACCGGCCGGACACGTGGCTGCACCGACCGATGCTGCAAAACGTGAAGAAAGCTCTTGCCAACTCGGAGCCGTCCACACATGGCACTTTTCGGAGATGGCGCTCGTGCCCCTTGATGTCCGGTCATTGGGGTAAAACCGACTTCATCAAGAAACACGGCGACGTCCGGGTTTGACCCCAGCGGACATCAGGCCCTTCCAAAAAGTGATGAGCCGTTTGCGAATTGCCCGGATGGTCTTCTCTTGGGTACACAAGAACATAAGCGAGCCAATTCGATGCTCTTCGTCAATCAAATCTCGTTCGGCGGAGCTTTTCGACGCATTCATCAACAAAGGCATGCATTCTATTCGATAGAAGATTCGAGTGTGCATAGACGACATGCACGGGAATTGGCTCCGGTTCGAATTGTTCCAGGACGTACTTGAGTCGGCCGTTTTTTCGGAGCGGCGCGACCTGGTAGGAAAGAAACATGCCCAGACCCAACCCATTAATGCAGGCGCTCAACGAGCTGTCGATCTCGTTGCACGTGACCCTGCAGATAATCGGAATCGATACATTCCGCCGCCCGACCTTGAAATGCCATTCGCTTCGCGGTGCCAAACCCGTATGTCTAACGCAACAGTGTTTCCGGATATCATCCGGCACCTTCGGGATGCCATTTGAGCGCAGGTATTGCCCAGTTGCGCAAACAACGCGACGTACGTGGCCGACGGGGATAGCCACGAGCGAAGAGTCCTTGAGGTGCGCGATTCGAACCGCAACATCCACATGCTCCTCGCTCAGATTCAAGACGCGATCGCCGAATCGTAGATCAATGGTCACTTTTGGATGGCGACGCAAAAAATCATTAACAACTGGGGCCACATAGCGTCGACCGAACAAGACGGAAGCGCCTACGGTCAGGTTCCCCCGCAGCTCCGCTTCGCGCGAGATTAGAGTTTCTTCAGCCTCGTGCGTGGCAGACAGAATGACGCGGCAGCGTTCAAGATATAGCGCGCCCTCCTCAGTAAGGCGGATTCGACGCGTAGTCCGATGAAGCAGCATAACGCCGAGATGCCGTTCCAGCGACGCCAGGGTCCGCACCACGGTCGGCAAGGAGGTGTCGAGGGCGTTCGCGGCCGCTGTTAGGCTGCCCTTTTCAACGATCCGCACAAACGTTTCCATCGCACCGAACTTGTCCATGACGGCATTATTACTTCATTTTTTGGAGTAGTCGATTGCTCTCAGCTGTATTTATTCAGTCAGATTAAGCTGCGATAGTCGCGTTCTCACCGCCGGCGGATGGCTGCGTCCAAAATAGGGTGCGCATTTGCTGCGGCTCTGCACGCATCATGGCTAGACAGGAGTCCGACAATGTTCAGGAGGCGTCTGACAACAATCGCGGTCATCGCTATGGCAGGGACGTTTGCGCATCCGGCGTTTGCGGCGCCGGCGGAAGATCTGGGCAAGGTCCATTTCGAGACGTCGTGCAAACCGGACGCCCAGCGGCAGTTCGACCGGGCGATGCTGTACCAGCATTCGTTCTGGTACCGGGCTTCGCAGAAGTCGTTCGAGGACGCGCTAAAGGCCGATCCCGAATGCGCCATCGCCTATTGGGGCATTGCACTGAGCCTGCTGTACAATCCGCATGTCGCCCCGCCTGTTAAAAACCTCGCGGAAGGTGCTGCCGCGCTCGAAAAGGGCAACGCTACGGGCGCGAAGACGCAGCGCGAGCGCGACTACATCGATGCGCTCGGTGCAATGTACGCCGACTACGAGAGGGTCGACCATCGCACACGCGTGCTCGCGTACCTCAAGGCAATGGAACAACTGGCGCAACGCTACCCGGAGGATGACGAAGCGCAAATCTATTACGCGCTCGCCCTCAATGTCGGGGCTTCACCCGCCGACAAGACCTATGCCAATCAGCTCAAGGGGGCAGCGATTCTGGAGAAAATCTGGACGCGTCAGCCGGAGCATCCGGGAATCGCTCATTATCTGATCCATCTTTACGATACGCCGGCGCTCGCCGAGAAGGGGCTCGCGGCGGCACGACGCTACGCCAAGGTGGCGCCCGCCGCGGCGCACGCGCAACACATGCCTTCACACATTTTCACCCGGCTCGGCTACTGGCAGGAGTCGATTGCTTCCAACACCGAATCGGGGCGCGTTGCGAAGGAAGCTGGAGATTTCCACGATCAGCTGCATTCGATGGACTATCTGGTCTATGCCTATCTGCAGCTCGGGCAGGACGGGAAAGCTAAGGCGGTCATCGACGACATGACGAAGGTCACCGGCTTCACCGAGACTTTCCTTCCCGGGCCATATGCGCTGGCTGTTTCGCCGGCCCGTTACGCAGTGGAGCGCGGCGATTGGAAGGCCGCAGCGGAGCTTCAGGTTCGCCCCAGCCCGCTGGCGAATGTGCAAGCGATCACGTATTTCGCGCGTGCCCTCGGAGCGGCCCGTTCGGGCAATCCCGAGGCCGCCAAGATCGACATCGCCAAGCTTGCCGAGTTGCGGGACAAGCTGCGTGACGCCAAAGATGGCTATTGGTCGGAACAGGTCGATATCCAACGGCAGGTCGCGACCGCCTGGGTGCTTTACGCCGAGGGCAAGCGCGATGAGGCGCTGAACGCGATGAGCGCCGCTGCCGACGTCGAGGACAAGACCGAGAAGCATCCGGTGACCCCGGGCGTGCCCAAGCCGGCCCGCGAACTTTACGGTGTCATGCTGCTTGACAGCGGTAATGCCAAGGAAGCCCTTACCGCCTTCGAAGCGACACTTAAGAAGGAGCCGAACCGGCTGGGTGCCTATGCCGGCGCGGCGACATCGGCCGAAAAGGCGGGAGACAAGGCCAAGGCCAAGGAATATTACGAAAAAATTGTCGCGATTGCCGATGGCGCGGACGATAACCGGACCGAGGTCGCCGACGCGCGCGCCTATCTGAAGAAACTCTGAGTGGCACGCGGTGGAAGGCAACGGGAGCCATCAGTGAGACCACTCCTTCTGTCGATCGCGCTGGGCGCGCTTGTCGCGCCGGCGCACGCCCAATCGCTTGAGGTCATCGGATACTCAGGTTATCTCGGCGAGTGGGAGTTGACCGCCACCGTTACGGAAACGGCTCCGGGCCGAAAGGGATATTTCGGTCCGTTGATCATGAAACACGTCGGTCTTTGCACTCAGGATGGCCCGGAGGAGAAGAGCGGTGAAATTCATCTTGAGATATCGGCTGCATCATCCCGATTGGATGCTACACTGTCGGTGGCCGGGGTCGAATGCAGTTACAGCGGACGATTGTCCGATTCTTATACCGGCACGATGACCTGCCCCGATCGGGAAGCGGTTCCGCTAAAACTGTGGGTTAAATAGTCACGCCCGACACGTGGTGCAGCGTCGCGGTCTCGCAGCGAAGCAGCCGGAGAAATCAGGCGCGTCGGGCTCGGAATTGTTGCCGGCCATCGTTGTTGCAATTTGGCAACGCTGCTTTCTTCGCCGACGTTCGCAACAGGTGACGCCATGAGAAGGCGCGAGTTCATTGCCGCACTGGCCGGCCTGGCATTGTGTCCGGTGACGACCCGCGCGCAGCAACCATCCCGGAAAATTCCGCGGATCGGCTGGCTCGTTCCCAGCCCTCGGGCAGAGCAGGATAATCTGGAGGAGTACCGTCGCGGCATGCAGGAGCTCGGCTATGCCGAGGGTCGTACGGTCGAGACGAAGTATCTTTACGCCGAGGGCGAGCCCGGCCGTCTGGATAAACTTGCCGCCACGCTTGTGACTGAGAACGTCGACATCATCGTCACCTTCAGTACACCAGGCTGTCTTGCTGCGAAGCGGGCAACAACGATCATTCCAATCGTCTTCGCTGCCAGTAGTGATCCTCTCAGTACCGGTATCGTTACTAGTCTCGGCCACCCCGGCGGAAATATTACCGGGCTATCGGTGATGGCGACCGATTTGAGTGCGAAGCGGCTAGAGCTGTTACAAATGGTGGTGCCGAGCATTCACAACATCGCGGTGCTCTGGGACTCCTCCAACCCCGGAATGGCACTGCGCGTGCGCGAAACCAAGCTCGCGGCCGAGCAGTTGAATGTTGCTTTTTTGGATTCCGGCGCAAGTGATCTTAATGGCCTCGAAGCAAGTTTCACTGCGCTGTCAAAACAGCGACCTGAGGCGTTGCTGGTAACCGCGGAGCCATTTACGAGGCTCCATCGAGACCGGATCCTTGATTTCACCATGAAGAACCGTATTCCCACGATCTATGAAGACGGTGGTTTCGTGCGGGCTGGCGGCCTTATTTCTTATGGACCGAATATCCCGAGCCTGTTCCACAGCGCAGCGGGCTATGTGGACAAGATATTGAAAGGGGCTAAGCCGGCAGATCTCCCGGTGGAGCAACCGACGAAGTTTCTACTGATCATCAATGTTAAAACAGCAAAAGCGCTCAATCTCGAAATTCCACCGACGCTGCTCGCTCGCGCAGACGAGGTGATCGAATGAGCACGATAACTCCCGTTATTGGCACTTTCGCATGTATTGGTTGGGCCGACGCGGAACGATACCAATAGGGGTGAACGTGTAAACCGCTTCGCCGCGTTGATTGTAGGCGGTCCATTTGATCTTCGCGATTCCCTGCGGTTTGGTCCGGGATGGGGTCAGTTCAACCACTTCGCCCTCGATGTGGAGCAAATCGCCGGGCCGTACCGGCTTCATCCAGCGCAGATCATCGACACCAAGTCCCATTAATGGGTGCGGCCCGAATGGCCGGACTTGAACGGAAAGACTCATCGCGATAGCGGCCGTGTGCCATCCCGAAGCGGCGAGCCCATTGAACGCAGTCTTCTCCGCGGCGACGCCCTCATCCTTGGTGACCGTAAATTGGATGATGTGTTTCATCGGCTCATTATACCACATCCAATGTCTGCAGAAGCTACGAGGGCTTTCCGGCTGGCCATCCGAAAATCCAAGTCAGAATTGGAAAAGGCGTCAAGAACTGTAAGAGAAAAGCGGCAATCAGGATCATAGCCCCGTAGGACAATACCCCGCGCATTATCCGGTGCCCAAGTGGAGGGTAGGGTGGCTTGTTATCGGCGGGCCACGCGAATGTCTGTTCCCATTCTTGCTGAGAGATGTGGGCTGGCCTAATTCGCTCAAGCGGCACCCAGGCGCGGTACGCCCCAATGCCACGCTCCCGCGCGATAGCATTTCTCAAGTACAACAAATTACTTCGTCCGACAAAATCAACTGCAGCGATGATTATGAGACGTACAAGGTACAGAATCAATGAGCCGGCGAGGTAGAGATAGGCAATCATGAAGCCAGATATCAGCCAGGATTTGGTGAACGATTTTACGGTAAAAACTGCCGAGAACAATTGCACTGTAGCATCGACCAGTTTGTCGAGGCCATTAAAGATTTGGCCGAAGATCGATCTATCATCGGCAGCCTGCAGCCATAGGATCACGGCTATCACGATAGCGAGCTGCAATAGGGGAAATCTGACTATGCTTCGTAGTGGAGCCAAAATCAGTTTGATCATCCGGTGGGTGCTCCTGATAGATCTGCCCGGCAACTTGTTGCACTTCAGACTGCAGCCCTCAATCAAGGTACAAAAAACCCCGCGTCAACGCTATGTGCGTCAACGCGGGATTGGATATTAAACCTTAAGCAAAGAACTACCTGCGCCGCACGAAGACGAAACGACCGTTGGAGAGAAGGGTCGAAGTTTCCAAGGGTCCAAGTACAGAGTCCTTAGCCTCATTTACGCGGTAAGCGAAGCCGACGCGGTGAACAGCGCCCCGCGCGCCAGCAGTCTAACCACGGTCGTGGATGCGGCCTGGCGAGCGGCTGCACCAGTTCCCGGAAGATATCGTCGAGGTGGGGTAGGGCGCTACAGCCCGGTCGCGAACTTCGCCATGACCACGAATATGGCGACTTGCATCGTGCCCTGGATCGCCACCACGCCCACGAACCAGCGCATCCAGCGCCCAATCTTGGCGCTGTCCGGGTTCGGCTTCTGCAGTTCGAAATAGAGGCGCAGATTCGTCGGCAACAGGATTCCCGTGCCCTGGATAGTCAAGATCGTCACGATGACGAGCGCTGCGATGACCCAATGGAACCCCGGGTAGCCGACATCGAGAAAACCCATTCGTTTGGCAAGAAACCAACCGGTGGTCGAGGTGATGATGCTGACCGTCGGCATCAGGAACAGCGTTCGCGGGACCAGCCCCGAGATCACGGCGCGGCGGGCGTCGAGCGGTAGCCGCTTGAGTACCGGTCCGACCACAAAGCCCATGAACAGGTCGATGCCGGTCCACAGCGCGCCGGTCATCACGTGGAGGAAATTCAACAGCCAGTCGCTGCCGTATTGGATCGCGAGAACCATCATTGCCAGAGCGAGCACCGCAGCGACGACATACCCGCGGCGGACCGGCGAGGCCGAGCGAGGCACAACGCCGACGACCTGATCGCTCATGGTGAAGCTCCGCGAAAAATTCCGTGGTTTCGGAGAAGGCAACCACGGACGGTAGGTGCCGCGGCTGCGAGGGTCAACCGGGGTCCGCTTCGGTCACTCCAGAAGTTCCTCTTTTTGCCCGCCGATCTAGGCGAGATCTCGTCCAACGTTGGCGCGACCCGCTGGGCCGCCTATATTGAACAGGTCGCATCTGTATCGAGTTGGCATGACTTATCGACCGCGCGATCTGCCGGATCGCATGGCCGACCGGCACAAGCCGGGCAACGGCTACAGGCGCGAAATCTACGCGTTACCGCGTGCTCAAGCCCAAACGCGGGCAAAGGAGTTTCTCATCTCGGGACGGGAGAATGGAAATGCCTCAGGTGAAGGGCGATGATGAAGCTTATGAAGATCGGTTAGTGATCTTAGAAGAGTTAGGTATAGAGGAAAATGCGCTGGAGCATGATGAGTCCACTGACGAGGTAAGTGCCTCAAGCGACGAAGCGGCGATTAAAAGGTTCTTTGCCAGAGCGTTTCGGGAATGGGCCGAAGGAAATGTAGAAGGAACAGCCCAAGAAATCTTTGACGCTGTAGTTACTCTCCTTGACAGCGATTAACAAGAAGAGCTGCTCGCTCGGCGCGGTCTCATGGCCTTGA
>NZ_JADGRI010000468.1 GCF_017881085.1 Bradyrhizobium sp. | reverse complement strand
CAGATCAAGCTGAAGGAAGGTCACCGGCCGACCGATGAATATGTGCAGGCGCTTCGCGAGCAGCTGCCGCGCGCGTTTCCCGGCATGACGTTTGCCTTCCTGCCGGCCGACATCGTCAGCCAGATCCTGAATTTCGGCGCGCCGGCGCCTATCGACCTGCAGATCCGCGGCGCCAATGTGAGCGCGAATTTCGCCTACGCCAATCAATTGCTGAGCCGGATTCGCCGGATACCGGGCATCGCGGATGCGCGCATCCAGCAGTCACCCAACAATCCGACCTTCAATATCGATGTCGACCGCACCCGCGCGCAATATGTCGGCTTGACCGAACGCGACGTCACCAACAGCCTGGTCGTCAATCTGGCCGGGAGCGCCCAGGTGGCGCCGACCTACTATCTCAATCCGGACAATGGCGTGTCCTATTCGATCGTGATGCAGACGCCGCAATACAAGATCGATTCGCTGAGCGCGCTGGAGACCCTGCCGATTACCGCCGGCACCACCGCCTCGCCGCCGATCCTCGGCGGCATCGCCAACATCACGCGCGCGACCTCCAGCGCGGTGGTCTCCCAATACGACATCCAGTCGATGGTGCAGATCTACGCGACGCCGCAGGGACGCGACCTCGGCGCGGTCGCCGCCGACGTCAAGGCGGTCATGGCCGATACCGCCAAGGACGTGCCGAAGGGCTCGTCGGTGGTTCTGCTCGGCCAGGTGCAGACCATGAACAGCGCGTTTTCCGGGCTGCTGTTCGGCCTGTTGGCCGCGATCGTGCTGATCTATTTGCTGATCGTGGTCAACTTCCAGTCCTGGTCCGACCCGTTCGTGATCATCACCGCACTGCCGTCGGCGCTGGCCGGCATCGTCTGGATGCTGTTCACCACCCAGACCACGCTGTCGGTTCCGGCGCTCACCGGCGCGATCATGTGCATGGGCGTCGCCACTGCCAACAGCGTGCTGGTGATCTCCTTCGCCCGCGAACGCTACGAGGAGCTGGGCGATCCGATCGCCGCCGCCATCGAGGCCGGTTTCGTGCGCTTCCGACCGGTGTTGATGACCGCGCTGGCGATGATCATCGGCATGCTGCCGATGGCGCTGGCGCTCGGCGAGGGCGGCGAGCAGAACGCGCCGCTCGGCCGTGCGGTGGTCGGAGGGCTGATCTTTGCCACCGTGGCTACCCTGATGTTTGTTCCCGTGGTTTTTAGTATGGTACACAAGAAGCAAGGCGCCAAAGCCGCCGCCGCCGTCCCGGAGACTTCGCATGCCCACTGAACAGAACTCGCCGGTCTCTCGCCGGAAGTTGGGCATTTTCGCGGTCGCGGCGGGGGTCGCGGCGGTGCTGGTAGTGGTCACGGGCATCCGGGCGCGCGAGGATTCCAGCGCCAAATTGCGCGAATGGACCGACGAGCAGGCCGTTCCGACGGTGGCGGTGGTACTGCCCGACGCCAGGGTTTTGAACGCCACCATCGACCTGCCGGGCCGGCTGGAGGCCTATTACCGTGCGCCGATCTTTGCCCGCGTCAGCGGCTACCTGAAGAGCTGGAGCGCCGATATCGGCGCCAAGGTCAAGGCCGGCCAGGTGATCGCCGAGATCGAGGCGCCGGACCTCGACCAGCAGCTGTTGCAGGCGCGCGCCGACCTGGCGAGCCAGGAGGCCAGCGCGAAGCTGTC
The DNA here is from genome assembly GCF_017881085.1 of Bradyrhizobium sp. Lineage (GTDB taxonomy): Bacteria > Pseudomonadota > Alphaproteobacteria > Rhizobiales > Xanthobacteraceae > Bradyrhizobium. Next base: position 1,304 of record NZ_JADGRI010000468.1, on the reverse strand, counting down.
GGAGGCCACGTTAACGCGCCGCAAATCGCTGATCGCCTCGAACTTCGTGTCGATGCAGGAAATCGACGAGCGCTCCGCCGACCTCTCCAACAAGAAGGCGGCCGTCAATTCCGGCCAGGCCAATGTCGAGCGCCTGGAGGCTTTGGCGGGCTACAAGAAGATCACGGTGCCGTTCGACGGCGTGGTCACCGCGCGCGATACCGACGTCGGTGCCCTGATCAATGCGGGCGGCGGCAGCGGTCCCGCGATGTTCGTGATTTCCGATATCAGCAAGTTGCGGGTCTACGTCAACGTGCCCCAGAGCTACGTGCCCGCGATCAAGATCGGCGCCAAGGCCAAAATCTCGATGCCGGAATACCCGACCCGCACCTTCGACGCGACCGTCGAAGCCTCCTCGCAATCCGTCGACGTCTCTTCCGGCACGACGCGGATGCAGCTTGCGCTCGACAACCCCGGTGGCGAGCTGATGCCGGGCGGCTACGCCAATGTCCGCATGAGCCTGCAGCGCGACGCCGTGCCGCTGCATATTCCGGCCAGCGCCCTGATCTTCAACGGCAGCGGCCTGCGCGTGGCAACCGTCGGTGCCGACGACAAGGTCAAGTTCAAGGCCGTGACCATCGCCCGTGATCTCGGCAAGGATATCGAACTGGCCTCGGGCATCTCCGCGGACGACCGCGTCATCGTCGCCCCCCCCGACGGCCTCGCCGACGGCGATCAAGTCCACGTCGCCGGCGCCAAGGGCAAGCCGGAGAAGGTCTCGGAAAAGTAGGACCTCGAGGGTAGGGGCTGCTGCCCCGCCACATCCGCGACAGCGAGCTACCCCACCCGCCACTCCAGCACGCCGTCGTCCGCCGTGACGATATCGCCTGACGATCCCACCGGGGTTCGGTCCATTCTCAGAAGATGCGCCAGCGTCGCGCCGTCGCCGGCGGGCACCCGCGCCAGCGCGCGGGCATTGTCCGGCGTCCGCAGCATCACCACGCCGTGCTCGACGTCGTTGTTGCGGCCATAGATCACGGTAAAGCTCTCGACCGCGCCCTTGCCATGGGCTTCGGTGACAAACTCGGGCACCACGCCGCGATGGCGGTCGGCTTCCGCCTGCACGCTGGTGTCCTGCGCCAGCGCGGCGGCCGGCGCCTGCCGTGATAGCACCAGACCATGATGCTTGGTGACAAAGCCGCCCTGGCCGTAGAGCAGGCCGAGCCTGGCGCCGTCGCGCAGCTTGCGCACCATCGCGCAGGCCGCGTGCGTCATGTAGGTGTTGAGCGGCGCGCCGAAGAACGTCAGCCCGCCGGTCACTGTCG
>NZ_JADGRI010000249.1 GCF_017881085.1 Bradyrhizobium sp. | reverse complement strand
CGCGAGGACAGGAACATGTCGCGGAAATGGCCGAGAACGCCGGCATAGACGGCCGAGAAATGTTCGGCATGGGCGCCGTTGGTGTTGGAGAAGGCATAGAGCGGCAGACGCCGCGCGGCGCGCTCAAGCAGCGGTGCGATGCCCGGCATTTCGCCGGCGAAGATCGCATTCCACCCCTCCAGGAACTGGGCGTCCGAAATGCCGATGCCGAGCGAGGCGCGCAAGCTCGCAAAGAACTCGGCGTCGCTGATCTCGCCGGTTTCGTGGCGCAGATAGATGTGGTCGCGTGACGAAAATCGCCCCGCGAACTCGGCGGGATCGCAGCCGGCGTGGCCGGCCCAGCAGGCCAGCGTCTTGTTGAAGTCGATATCGAGCACCACGCGGCCGAGATCGAACAACAGCGCGTCGGCGCAGCCGGGGGAAAGCAGGGGGCGGGTCATCGCGGCGGTGTACGAAAAACGCGAGAGGCAGGCAACGGCGAACCGATGCCGGTTCTGGCGCAACTGGCGTTAGCCGCCGGATGGCTGTTCTTCACGTCAACGCCCGATAGTGCGGCAGCGCCTCGACCAAGAGGGCAAGGGCTGGCGGCGGCTCGGGTAGCAGAGGTGGTAGCCTGAAAATGGCGGCACCAGTCCGCGAACTCCAACTGGACAACCGCGGCCTTGCCGAACGCCAGTTCGGGCTGCGGGGCGGACATCTGACAACCGCTGCCGACGCCTCAAGCCTAAGATCACGCAAAATGTCGATAACTGGATCCGGGGATTGGGTGCTAGACTTCGATCAGGAGGCGTACCGACAATGAAGGGAGGATTTCTTGTACAGGAAAGTTCTTCTCGCCTATGACGGCTCGATCGAGGGACGGCGGGCACTGCGGGAGGGGGCGAGAATCGCGCAACTCTGCGGCGCCCAGGTGTTCCTGCTTGCTGTCGTGGAAGTTTCGGCCGGCACCGGAACCCTGGAGGGAGGCCTCGCCATCCCGATCAGCGAACAAGCTGAAATTTACAACAATGTCCTGGCGGAAGGCGTCGAGCGGCTCAAGGCCATGGGTTTCTCGCCGACGGCACGGCTCGGCATGGGAGAAGCCGGACGTGAGATCGCTGCGGTGGCCAAAGAGATCGGCGCAAACCTCGTCGTCGTTGGCCATCGCGCCGACGGCCCGCTGGCGCGATGGTGGTTCAGCTCGGTCGGAACATACCTGGTGAAGCATGTTCGGTGCAGCGTGCTGGTCGCGCAAACCGAGATTGGTGACGAAGAGTTTTCGAGGCTCCTGACCGGGTCTGCCGTCGAGGCCTGAGATTGAATCAGCTTCCGCCACCCGCACTTCCGAACCCGGGGTCCAGTTCGGTGACGACCGTTCGACGGGTAGAGCCGGCACTGTCAGGGCTACACGTTGGACAAGGCTACACGTTGGAATCGCGTCGGGTGAACGATGATCGAACCGCGATGGAGCGTGTCACGACGAGCTGGATCCGCCCGCCACGATCCTCTCATTCAGTTTCTGATCCACGATCTCGACCGTGCGGTCGATCTCGGCATTGGGCATGCCAAGCTGACGCGAGATCAGCTTCACCAGCAGGTCGACCCGCTCGATGAAAGGCGCTCCATTGGCCACGGCACGGGCCGCCGATGAGGGTTTGAGAAGGCTTTCCGCCGCTTTGGCATATTTCTCGAAAGGAACCTGATCCTTCGGGTCGGCCCCGAGACGCCGGGCGATGGCGTCGACATGGTCGTAGATCGACTGCGAGAGCTTCAGATCACCGTGCACGGCGTCGCGGATCGACTGCGGCTCATGCAGCGTGATGCAGCGGTAATTCCCGGTCAACAGCATCGACCATTTGGCAAGCGGGACGAACAGCGAATCGAACACCTTGAGTTTCACTGGAACGTCGTGGCCGTCCAGCGTTACCGCGTCGATGTCCGTTTCCAGCTCCCGAAGCACCTTGTTGTGTTGCTCATCGGCGAATATCGACGCCTTGAAGTTGGTCGGCAGGCCGACATGAAGCACGTTCGCCGCCTCTTCCGGTGGACGGAACGCTTGCGGATCAGGCGAGCAGAGCGTCACCAGTCCCGGCTTGAACCGCTCCCATACCTGGGCATTGGTATAGGCCTCCTCGAGATCCATGTCGGCCAGTGCCGGGATCCGTTTGAGATAGGGCAGGGGCGGCATGTTCATGATCGAAAGGCAGGGCAACCTCGCCTCGGCGATTTTGACCATCAGAACCCGGACCGTATGGTTGGCGTATTGCGGTTCCTGCATCGCAAGGCCGACCAGATCGTAGCGGGAAACGTCGACGTTGCCGGGCGTAATCGCGTCCAGTTTCCCGGGCAGGTCGCGCGAGAAGATCGCCCGGTGCATCGCCTCGTCACGCAGCTTGATGCGAACTTCGGTACCGTCGCGATTGATGAGTTCTGCGGTCTTGTTCCGGCAAACCAGAGTCACGTTGTGACCCGCCATCAGCAGCTTGGTCCCCAGCAAGGAGCCGTACGAGGCTCCAAGGATCAGAATGTTGCGCGCCATGTTCTTTCTTTCACTGACTATATCTTCTCTGAAAATTTCCGTTGGGGATCCGCGTGGGCGGAGCAACGGAGCAACCCTGGCCCTGCATCAGATGGCAATAGCCCCTTCCGGCGATGAGCGCCGTGTTTATCGCAAATGGGTAGGCAATACAATCACATGGGGGTTTCACGTTCATCTTCTCCGTCGCGCCCTCGCTCGCATCAGCGAACAAGCTGAAACTTGCAACAAGATCCTGCAAGGCGTGGAGCGGCTCGAGGCCATGGCTTCTCGCCGAACGTGCGGCTCGGCATGGGAGAAGCCGGATGAGAGATATCAGCGGCCGCCGATGCGATCGGCGATGAAGAATTTGCGAGACTCCTGACCGGGTCTGCCGTCGAGGCATGAGATTGAATCGACTTCCGCCAGCGGCTCTTTCGCAACTGACGTTCCAGTTCGGCGATAACCGTTCGTCAGGGTAAAGCGGATATCGCTCAGGATACCGCTCTTCGCAGCCGCGTCTAGTATGTGCTATTCGAGTCGCGCGGGTGAGAGAGACGTTAGCTCATGGACCAGAGGATCAATCGGTCAGCTTCCGAGCCGCATTCAATTTCTCAAAGCCGGTTTTCGCTGACGCGCCTGCTGACAAGTCCAGCCGCGTGGTATCGGGCCGCCATGCTCGTGGCGGCGGACTGATGCAACTTTCGACTTTTGCAACAAGTATCGCCACTTTTCGGACCTGATGCTCTCGCTCGGCGATGTCGGCTTGTCGGGTTGAAGCGGACATCGTTCGGCACCGGGCCGAGGTCCGAAAAACCCGCGACGCGGTGTGGTCGATAATAGGGTGTTCCGCCCCCTCAATACCGGTATGGCTCGATATCCAGCAGCGGAAACGCGCTGAACACATGCGGCAGGTTGGTCGGCGCCGCCGGGTGCAGATAGGATTTGTCGAGCTCCCCAAAATTCCGCAACCCGAGCAGGCCGAGGCAGCGGATCACTTCGTCTTCCAAGAGCTCCAGCATGCGCCGCACGCCTTCTTCGCCCTTGGCCGCCAGCGCAAAGCATTGCAGGCGGCCGATGCCGACGAGATCGGCGCCCATCGCGATCGCCTTGACGATGTCGCTGCCGCGGCAGAAGCCGCCGTCGACCATGATTTTCGCGCGACCCTGTACCGCGTCGACGATCTCGGGCAGCACATGCATGGCGCCGCGGCCGTGGTCGAGCTGGCGGCCGCCATGGTTCGACACGTAGATCCAGTCGACGCCGTGGTCGAGCGCGATCTGCGCGTCTTCCGCGGTGGCGATGCCCTTGATGACCAGCGGTATCCTGAACTTGTCCTTGATCAGCTTCACCGTGCGCCATTCCAGCCCCTTCTGGAAATCGCCGCCGGTGGCGCGGACGCGGCTGGCGCGGACATAACGCTTGGCGATGTCGCGTTCCCGGCGGCTGTAGTGGGCGGTGTCGACGGTCAGGCAAAAAGCGGCGTAACCGTTAGCGACCGCACGGCCGACCACATCCTCGACGAAGGCGTCGTCGCCGCGGACGTAGAGCTGGTACATCCGCAACGCATCCGGCGCGGCCTCGGCGGTTTTTTCCAGCCCCGGCTCGGACACCGAACTCAGCATATGGGCGGCGCCGAAGCCGCCGGCGGCGCGCGCGACGCTTCCCGCCGCGCCGGGCTCGAACAGTTCGAGCGCGCCGACCGGCGCGATCACCACCGGCAGCCGCATCCTGCGGCCGAATTGCTCGACGGAAGCGTCGACCTGCGCGACGTTGCGCAGCACGCGCGGCCGGAACGCGATCTCGTCGAGCGCCATCCGGTTGCGGCGCATCGTGGTCTCGGTCTCGGCGGCGCCGACGATGTAGTCCCAGGAATTCTGGTTGAGGTTGGCGCGGGCCTTGACGATCAACTCGTGCAGGTTCTGGAACTCTTCGCCGCTGGCGCCGAGTTCGACCGATGGCTGTGGGATGCGGGTCGCTTCGTTCATCGTGTCCTCCCCGGGGATGCCTGACTGCTTTTGCCTCTGGCTATCGCGTCGCGGGCCTCCGCGCCATCCTGAAATTGGCCATGGCTGGTATCGGCGGGGTGAAGGAGTCGGGCATCCGTCCCGCGAAAGGTTTGGCATTCCCGGAGCTGTGCAATGCGCGTACGAAATCACCATCCGGATCAAGCAGACAAACGGAAGGGCCCCCCATCGCCCGAGTATTCTTCTGACGCCCTGCCTCGCGCAGCAAAGCCGACGGCACAAGAACCGAAGGTAACGACGTGTGCTTGTTGTCAAGTATAGGAGGCATAACCATTTCTAACCGACCAGGCGGCATCGTGGATTGAAGGACCTAGTTCGATGAGCGATATCGAGCGGCAAGCCCATTGGGAAGATGTCTATACTACCAGGGGCGAGAAGGAGGTGAGCTGGTTTCAGGAGAACCCCGCGCCATCCCTCGACCTGATTGCGTTGACAGGTCTATCCGAAGACGCCGCAATCATCGATATCGGCGGCGGAGCGTCACGTCTTGTCGACGATCTGATCACCCGAAAGTTCCGCCGGCTCACCGTTCTGGATCTTTCCGGAGCCGCCCTTGCCGCCGCGAGGAAACGTCGGGGCGACCGCGGCGCTGACGTCCAATGGGTGATCGCCGACGTCACCAAATGGGAGCCGACACAGACGTACGATTTGTGGCACGACCGCGCCGCATTCCACTTCTTGACCCATCATGCTGATCAATCGGCTTACATCGATCGACTCAGGAAGGCGCTCAAGCCGGGGGGATACGTCATCATCGGAACGTTCGCCCCGGACGGTCCGGAGCGATGCAGCGGTCTGCCGATCATGCGCCATGACGCGACCACTCTGGTCGCAATCCTCGGAAACGACTTCGTCCTGATCGATACCCGACGCCACGACCATGCGACGCCCTGGGGCGCCGTTCAACGATTCCAATTCAGCACCTTTCGTCGCGCTGAGCAGGTTTGACTTCCAGGGAGAAAGCGAGCGGGCGAAGATAGACTGATCGGCATGCTGGTTCCGGAAGCGCGAGGCTCATGCCTATTTTAGCCGGTAGCCGGCGTGACAACCCACGCATTGAGCTGTTATTTCAGCAAGCCCCGCAAATACCGGCTTTAGATCGCCGGTGACGCTCGCATCCTGGGCGGTTATGGCAAACCGACTGGCAGCGCGGTGCATCGCTGTGCCGGCATCCTGCATCCCCTGCGGCATATATTTGGAAACTTCCGCAGCCCCGTGCAGCCCCAGCGACGACATTCCAAGCCGTGTTTCCGCGAGCTTGGCAGCCATGTCCGGATGACCCATGCCGAGCTGCAATTGAATCTCTTGCAGAGTCTGGAGATGATCACGCATGTTAGCCAACGTTTCCTCGACCAACACCGGAGGAAATTTCACAAATTCCCGGGCGTCCGGAGCGCTGGGGGCGGACATATCGTGACTGTGATGATGCTGCGCGACAGCGAGTGTTGCTGTGCCACTGACCAAAACGGCGGCAAGTATGATCATCAAAATACGCGTATATCCTCCGTGAAGTCGGGTACCGTCGCGCGATCGTTGGGGCGGGAGGCGGGTCGTTTCGTTCATCGTGTCCTCCCCAGGGGATGCTTTTTCCCTTCGCTATCGTGTCCCGGGCTACCGCGCCATCCCGAAAATTGCTATGGCTGGTATCAGCGGGAAGCACGCAGAAATCCCGGTTACCATCGATGGGGAGGAAATGCCGTGGGAAATGCCATCACAAGACTGGCCGCATGGGCGACGTTCGGCCTCGGCCTGCTCGGCGCGGGCGCCGCAAACTCGCAAAGCATGACCCTGACGAGCGCCGACATCAAGGAAGGCGGCACCCTCGCCAATGAGCAGGTGTTCAAGGGGTTCGGCTGCACCGGCGCCAACGTTTCACCGGCGCTGAACTGGAGCGGCGCGCCCTCGGGCACCAAGAGCTTCGCGGTCAGCATGTATGATCCGGATGCGCCGACCGGCAGCGGCTGGTGGCACTGGGTCGTGTTCAACATTCCCCCGGCCACGACATCCTTGCCGAAGGGCGCCGGCGACGTGAAGAAGAAGCTGATGCCGAAGGGTGCGATCCAGAGCCTGACCGATTTCGGCGCCGACGGCTATGGCGGCGCGTGCCCGCCGGCCGGGGACAAGCCGCACCGCTACCAGATCACGGTTTTCGCTGTTGACGTCGACAAGCTGCCTGATGCCAAGAACGACAAGGCTTCGGCGGCATTGGTCGGCTTCGATCTGCATTTCCATACGCTGGCGAAGGCGACGCTGACAGGGCTCTACGGCCGTTGAAGATCAGGCGCGAGGTGCCAGCCTGCGAGCGGTTAGCGTTGCTGCGGGTGCCCCGAATTTACTTCCGCTTGCGGCGGCACAGCGGACATGGCCGGGTTGGATGCTGTTTCGAACCGGTAGCGTTTGACCCGAACAGGACATTCCCCGGGACTGGAGTGCACCCCCATTCGCCTGTCCGACATGGAAGACAGTATGCCCGCAGGATGATATTTGATGCGTAGGCAGCGTCGGTCAGGAAAGGCAGATGTCAGCCACGATCAGGAGGCGGGAATTGATAGCCGCGCTGGGCGACCCGGCTAGTCCATTTAGCCGCCTGGAAAGCCAGGAAGCAGCAACATCGGCGCGGTCTCTAGGCCTGTAGCTACATGTTGCCAACGCCATCAATCAAGACCAGATCGACGCCTCTTTTCCGTCTCTGATGGCTCTGGGCGCCCGAGCAATAATACTCGGTGGGGATGCTCTCTTCTACTTTCATCGTAGTCAAGTCGCAGCGCTGGCGTCACGTTATGGCATTCCTGCATTGGTCAATGGCGCGAATACCCGGCAGCAGGCGGGTTAATGAGCTACGGGAACAACGTTCTCGACGCTCTTCGCCTCACGGGAATATATGTCGGTCGCATTTTAAAGGGCGAGAAGCCTGCAGATATGCCCGTGCAGCAACCGACCAAGTTCGAGTTGGTCATCAATCTCAAGACGGCGAGGGCACTCGACTTCACCATTCCAGACAAGATGCTCGCCCTCGCCGACGAGGTGATCGAATGAGGTTCGTCACTTCCGGTTTTACTTTGAGACCTACCGACCAAAGTTGCCGATGTCTGATCATAGGGGCAGACCGGATGTGATCGGCGCACCATCAGAACGACGCGATTGACCCGGAGCGGAACTACCGACCCCGTGATCAAATTCATATTGCACTGCCGCGGGCATTCAATTGTGATACATATTTCCCCGACCAAGCCTGGTATTGACTTTGGAGTCTCCATGCATAGGCGGGAGTTCATCAAGCTCATCGGTGGCGCGTCCGTGATGCAAGGAATGTTGCCGCAGTCCGCATATGCCCAGGTTTCAACGAAGCGCCCACTACTTGCTATCTTGGCTGGCGTCAGTCGCAGAGAATTTCCCGTTTCCTTTATGGAAGGCATGCGAGAACTCGGTTACGTCGAGGGCAGCAATATCGATGTTGAATATCGCTTTGCTGATGGCCGATTAGATCTCCTCCCGGCTCTCGCTGCGGAGTTGATTCAACTTTCACCAAAAGTGATACTAGCTGCCACAACTCCTGCTGCCGTCGCGGCGAAGAGATTGACCCAAGCTATCCCAATTGTCTGTCCAATTCTCGCCGACCCGATTGATCTCGGTTT
>NZ_JADGRI010000248.1 GCF_017881085.1 Bradyrhizobium sp. | reverse complement strand
CCATTTCTTGACGCTGCCGCGGCCGGCATTATAGGCCGCAAACGTCATGATGTAGGAGCCGCGATAATCCTCGATCAGCCCGCCGAGCTCGGCGGCTCCGAGCGCCGCGTTATAGACCGGATCGTTCTTCATCCGGGCGAGGTCGAAGCTGGCCCCGTATTTCTTGCAGACATAGCGGCCCGCGTCCGGGGTCACCTGCATCAGCCCGTAGGCCTGCGCCGGCGACACCACCGCGGGATTGAAGGCGCTTTCCTGCCGCGCGATCGCGAATACGATGCTCTGCTCGACGTCCGGCCCGATCGATTTGAACGGCGGAATCCCCGTCACCGGATAGGCGTAGAAATCAAACGGCAGTCCGCGATTGAGTGCGGCCTTGCCGACCAGCAGCATGTTGCGCGCGTCGCCGAAGCGGGAGGCCAGTTCGCCCAGGCCCACCAGCGCGTCGGGATCGCCGTTCTCGCCCAGATCGGCGAAAATCGGCACGGCGATTTCACGCTCGTCCAGATCGTAGAGCAGTTGCGCCGCGCGCACGATCTCCAGTTTTTCGATTCCGCGGCCGCGGCCGGTCGGCGCGGCGTTCAGTTCGATCTGGGGAAGGCCGAGTTTTGCTCGCGCCAACTGGCCGTAGTAGCTGGTCGAGTGAGCCGCCGCCGCCGTATAGGCGGCGCGGGCCTCCTGGGCGCGGCCCGCCGCTTCGGCGGCGCGGCCCTGCCAGTAGCCCGCACGCGCCAGCGCGGTCGGATTGACGCTGCCGATCCCGATGCGCGCGAAATGTTGCGCGGCCAAAGCCGGGTCGGTCAGGAAGCGCAGCGCGATCCAGCCGGCGGTGAATTCCTGCTCGGTCTTGTAAATGTCGCGCGCGGGCAGCGCCGCGTCGCGCGCGATCAGATAGGCGGTGCGGTGCTCGCCGATGTCGAGCATCTTGCGCGACAGCAGGCGCCGCTCGATCCACCATTCGTCGACGTTGGAGAGGCGCGCGGGGTCCTTTGGCGCGCCGAGCATGAGCTGGGCGGCTTCCGCGAATTTCTCTTCGCGGCGGAGCAACTGAATCCGGCTGAAGATGTAGCCGGGATCGCCGTGCAGCTCGCGCGGAACCGCGTCGAGCAGGGCCCTTGCGTTGGAGGCCTTGCGATAAGAGGCGATCCGCGCCTTCGCCAGCGCGACCTCACCGGCGCCCAGCCGCTTGGCGGCGCGCAGTGCAGCCTCGTGCTCGCTGCCATAGAGGAACAGGTCCATCCGCGCTTTCTGGTCTCCCGGCGTCAGCAGCGCGCCGAACAGGTCGAGCGCCGTGCTTTCGGTATCCTCGGACATGGCATCGTTGCGCCAGGCGTCGCGCACCAGACGCTCCGCATTGGCGCGGTCGCCGCGCGCGAGCATCGCCCGCGCCAGCGCGAACTTGCCCTTGGCCGACAATGGCGATTCGTTTTCGAACCACGCCCACACCGTGGCATCGTCGCGATGATCGTCCCACAGCGCCGCCTCGAGACGCCGGCGCAGGAAGGTCTGTGACGGCCAGCTCGGGTTACCGGCGATGAAGGCGCGATAGCGTTCGACCGATGCCCCGTTATCGTCGCTGCGCAGGATGATCCACTCGGCAAGTTTCCTTGCGACCGGATCCATGATGATCGCTTCGGTCTGGGTCGCGTCCGCCGGCTTGTGCTTGCGCACGAGCTCGATGACGTTTTCCAGCGCATCGGTATCGGCCTGCGAGGTCGATGACGTCGCGGCCACCGCAGCCGGGGGTGGCGGCGGCTTCCGCGGCGGCGGCAAGGCCGCATGCTGGCGCGTCGCGGGGGCGAGGGCGGCAGCCGCGGGAGTGCTCGCCGCAACGGGAGCGGTATTTTTGGCCGCGGTCTTTGCTGCCGGCGCGGTATTCTTGGAGGAAGCGGTATCCTTGGAAGGGGTATCCTTGGAAGAGGTTTTGGGCACGACGTTTCGCGCGATCGGCCTCGGCTTGGGTAATGGAACTTTCTTGGGTGTGGCCCAGGCGTCTTCAGCCAATGCCGACAAGCCGACGGCAAGCGCCAGGCATGTCGCCAGTGCCGTCGATCGCAACGCGGCTGCGCGGCTGGATGGGGTCACGGCCTTCTTTCGCGGCGAATCATGCAATCGCTGGAGCCCTAGCTCTATTTGATTGAATATATGGACAAAATACTAAAATACGCGGGGACCCGCGGATGTTTGCGCCAGCACCGCGGCGAAATCGCGGCCAGCACGTTTTCGGGCGGAGTGAAGCCGGGCAAAGGTCGAACCGGGTCGGGCCTTTCGCCGGGTCATCAGACCCGATATGAATGCCGTTTCCAGTAACGGCAAGGCCGCAAAACCCGCGTTCGGAGGAAGTCCATGGCAGCCAAGACGAATTTCCGGGGATCATTCACCGCCTTGGTCACGCCCTTCAAGAACGGCTCGCTCGACGAGGCCGCCTTCCGCGCGCTGGTGAACTGGCAGATCGACGAGGGCACAAACGGCCTGGTGCCGGTCGGCACGACAGGCGAAAGCCCGACCGTGAACCATGACGAGCACAAGCGCATCGTGGAATGGTGCATCGACGAGGCGAAAGGCCGCGTTCCCGTCGTCGCCGGCGCCGGCTCCAATTCGACCAGGGAGGCGATCGAACTCGCCCAACATGCGGAGAAGGCCGGCGCCAACGCGGTGCTGGTGGTGACGCCGTATTACAACAAGCCGACCCAGGAAGGCATGTACCAGCACTTCAAGGCGATCAACGATGCGATCGGCATTCCCATCATCATCTACAATATCCCGCCGCGGTCGGTGATCGACATGAGCGTGGACACCATGGCGCGGCTGTTCGAACTGAAGAACATCGCCGGCGTCAAGGATGCGACCGCGAGCATGGTGCGGGTTTCGCAGCAGCGCGCCAAAATGGGCGAGGATTTCAACCAGCTGTCGGGCGAGGACGCCACCGTGCTCGGTTACATGGCACATGGCGGCCACGGTTGCATCTCCGTCACCTCCAACGTGGCGCCGCGGCTGTGTTCCGAATTCCACCTTGCCTGGCAGAAGGGCGATCTTAAGTCCGCGCTCAAGCTGCACGACAAGCTGATGCCACTGCACACCAACCTCTTCATCGAGTCCAATCCGGCGCCGGTGAAATATGCGCTGTCGCTGCTCGGCAAGATGGACGAGACGCTGCGGCTGCCGATGGTGCCGGTAACCGAACCCACTCGCGTGGCGGTGCGCAGCGCGATGGTGCATGCGGGCTTGATCAACTGAGCCTGCGACGTTGGCGCGATGTGTCTTCCTGTTCGCAAGGCTGAAGAGAGGGGACTGCAAATGCTCAAGGAGTTCCGCGAATTTGCCATGAAGGGCAACGTCGTCGACCTCGCGGTCGGCGTCATCATCGGTGCGGCCTTCGGCGGCATCGTGACCTCGCTGGTCGGCGACATCATCATGCCGGTCATCGGCGCGATCACCGGCGGCCTCGACTTCTCCAACTACTTTACCCCGCTGTCGAAGGCGGTCACTGCCGGTAATCTGGCCGACGCCAAGAAGCAGGGCGCGGTGCTGGCCTGGGGAAATTTCCTCACGCTGACGCTGAATTTCGTCATCATCGCGTTCGTGCTGTTCATGGTCATTCGTTCCATGAACGTCTTGAAGCGCAAGGACGAAGCCGCGCCCGCACCGCCGAAACCGACCCGCGAGGAAGAACTGCTTACCGAAATCCGCGATCTGCTCAAAAAGTCTTGACGTGCATGCGTGCGGACGCAGTGCTATCGCTTTCGTTTTCCTGAGATAATTCCATCATGGCCGAAAAGAACCAGCGCGCGATCAAGGTCGTCGCGGAAAACCGCAAGGCCCGGTTCAACTATGCGGTCGAGGACACGGTGGAGGCGGGCATCGCGCTGACCGGCACCGAGGTCAAGTCGCTGCGCAGCGGCAAGTCCACCATCGCGGAATCCTATGCCGATACCAAGGGCGGCGAGGTCTGGCTGATCAACGCCAACATTCCGGAATATCTTCAGGCCAACCGCTTCAACCACGAGCCGAAGCGGCCGCGCAAGCTGTTGCTGCACAGGAAGCAGATCAACAAGCTGATGGGCGCGGTCGAGCGCGAGGGAATGACGCTGATCCCGCTGAAGCTCTATTTCAACGAGCGCGGCCGCGCCAAGCTGTTGCTGGCGGTGGCCAAGGGAAAGAAGCTGCACGACAAGCGCGAGAGCGAAAAGAAGCGCGACTGGGGCCGGGAGAAGGGCCGCCTGCTGCGGGCGCGGGGATAGATAGTGACCCTCATCCTGAGGAGCGGCGTCTTCGCCGCGTCTCGAAGGATGAGGCCCGTGCTGTGGCTTCATGGTTCGAGACGGCGCAAGAGCGCCTCCTCGCCATGAGGTCTGAGTGTGCTGGATTTGAGGGAAGGGCGATGAACCAGAGAAATCTGCTTGAAGTTGACTGGAGCAAGATCCCGGCGCCGACTGACGACGGTGCGGCGGCGCATCTTAAGGGCATGACCATTCCGCCGATCGGCCTGGTCGCGACCGACGATACGTCGGTGACGCTGTCGGCGCTGCCGGGACGCACTGTGGTGTTCGCATATCCCCGGACCGGCGAACCCGGCAAGATCGCGCTGGTCGACGAATGGGACATGATCCCGGGTGCGCGGGGCTGCACGCCGCAGACCTGCGCGTTCCGCGACCTGTTCGCGGATCTGAAGGCCGCCGGCGCCGCGCAGGTGTTCGGCCTGTCGACGCAGAGCAACGCCTACCAGACCGAAATGGCCTCGCGGCTGCATCTGCCGTTTCCGGTGCTGTCGGACGAGAAGCTGCAGCTGACGCGCGCGCTCGACCTGCCGACCATGGAAGTGGCAGGCCTCACGCTGATCAAGCGGCTGGCGCTGATCGTCGATGACGGCCGCATCAGCCACGTGTTCTATCCGGTGTTTCCGCCCGACCGGAACGCCGGCGAGGTGCTGGCCTGGCTGAAGGATAATCGCATTTAGCGCCGCGCGTGCGGTATCACCCCAGATCCGCTTTGACCTTCGCGAATACGCTACGGAACATCTCCGGCGTCAGCACCCGCGTGTTGGTGTTGTAGCGCGAGCAGTGATAGCTGTCGTAGAGTTTCTGCGCGCCGGCCTGGTGGATCGCGCCGTGCGCGAACGGCGCCGCGGCGCTGCGAAGGCTAAGCGTCTTCAGCGCCGATTCGTGCGCCACGCGGCCGAGCGCCACGATCGCGCGCAGCTTTGGCATCGAAGCGAGTGTCGCCGACAGAAATTGCCGGCAGGTGTTGATCTCCACCGGCAGCGGCTTGTTCTGCGGCGGCACGCAGCGCACCGCGTTGCTGATGCGGCAGTCCACCAGCGTCAGGCCGTCGTCGGGCCGGGCGTGATAGATGCCCCTGGCAAAGCCGTATTCGATCAGCGTGGCGTAGAGCAGGTCGCCCGCGAAATCGCCGGTAAACGGACGCCCGGTGCGGTTGGCGCCCTGCAACCCCGGCGCGAGGCCCACGATCAACAGCCGCCCGTCGGGATCGCCGAACGAGGGTACCGGCGAATTGAACCAATCCGGTTCGCGCACGCGCGCCGCCTCGCGGAAGCTGGCGAGCCTCGGACAGAGCGGACAATTCCGGTCGGGTTCAGTAACGAGCGGGGCAGGCAGCGGCGGGCCGTTGGCCCGGTTTTTTTCAGTCGTCGAAATCGTCGTCATCGCCCCTCGGCGCCATCGTGGTCGCACGCTGCAGGAATTGCGGCGCGTGGTGGCGCGGCTCGCGCGGGGCGGGACGCTCGGACGGATCGCGGCCGAGCTTGGACTGCAATTCCACCAGATCGGTGAAGACGTCGGCCTGGCGCCGCAACTCGTCGGCGATCATCGGCGGCTGGCTCGAAATCGTCGAGATCACGGTGACCCGCACCCCGCGCCGCTGCACCGCCTCAACCAGCGATCGAAAATCGCCGTCGCCGGAGAACAGCACGATCTGGTCGACATGCTCGGCGAGTTCCATGGCGTCGACCGCGAGTTCGATATCCATGTTGCCCTTGACCTTGCGGCGGCCGCTGGCGTCGATGAACTCCTTGGTCGCCTTGGTGACGACGGTATACCCGTTGTAGTCGAGCCAGTCGATCAGCGGACGGATCGACGAGTATTCCTGATCTTCGATGATCGCGGTGTAGTAGAACGCGCGGAGCAGCGTCCCTCGGCTCTGGAATTCCTTGAGCAGGCGTTTGTAGTCGATATCGAAACCGAGTGTCTTGGCGGTCGCATAGAGATTGGCGCCATCGATAAAAAGCGCGATCTTGTTGGTCGTGGAAGGGGACATTCAGTTTCTCGCGTTGTTGTTAACGTTTTTGGCGCAGCGGCAAATGACCGCGCATTTCCAGGATTTGCTGCCCAAAGTTCGGTGAATTTGACCCCGACAAACACCATCGCAAATATGGTATGGCAAGGGCGAAAAGGCCAATACTTTTGACGCGGCAATAAAGCGAATTCTTGTCCTGAGCGGCGCCGGCCACAGGTCCGGGCGCTTCGCTCTTGGCCCCCAAAACAGGGGTTACCAGAGCCGATTGGGAACGCAAATCACAAAATGGTCTTGCGCAAAGACGCTGGCCCCTATAACTACCGGACATAATCAACACATTCGGTCCCATTAGCGAGGGCGACAGTCGATGGCGCGCGTCACCGTAGAAGATTGCATTGATAAGGTCGACAATCGGTTCGATCTGGTCCTGTTGGCGGCGCACCGGGCCCGCATGATCTCGTCCGGCTCCCAACTTACGGTTGATCGGGATAACGACAAAAACCCGGTTGTATCGCTGCGCGAAATCGCCGATTCCACCATTTCCCCGGAAGATTTGCGCGAGGAACTGGTCCATTCGCTACAGAAATTCGTCGAAGTAGACGAGCCTGAGCCCGATACCGTGCCTTTGATAGGCTCGGCCGGCGCCAGCGTCGACGCCGACGACACCGAGGTCGCGGTCGAGCGCATGACGGAAGAGGAACTGCTGAAGGGCCTCGAGGGCCTGGCGCCGCCGGAAGAGCAGCCCGAAGAAGACGAGTAGTAGATATATCAGATTGCAATCTGGGGGTGTATCGCTCCTCCCGATCTGACCCAAGGCCCGGACATGGATCCGGGCCTTTGCTTTTGTTGACCTTTTCGTGGTTACCATGCGTCCATCACGGGCACGGATGGAATTCCGCCAAGGTGGCCTCCTGAATGATCGAAGGGGGCGGCCGGGATGGCGCAAGAATGCGTCCGGGATGTCCTAAATCGAGCGTTTTCGTGGCCCAGAATGGTGCCGCGGCGTTCGCGAACGCATAGATATCAGGAAGAGGGCCGCTGTCCGGCCCGGACGTGAAGGCAGTGATCGGAATGGCGTATTGGCGCCGCAACACACCCCAGATGCAGGCCGCGACCGAATCGGTCGCCGTGGTGCCTTCCGCGCCTGCGCCGGTGAAGCCAGCCAAGTCGCCGCGTTCGCGGATGATGCGGCAATACGATCTGGTCGAACGCGTCAGGTCCTACAACCCCGATACCAACGAAGACCTTTTGAACCGCGCCTATGTCTACGCCATGAAGGCGCACGGCACACAGACCCGCGCCTCCGGCGATCCCTATTTCTCGCATCCGCTCGAGGTCGCGGCGATCCTCACCGATCTCAAGCTCGACGATGCCACCATCGTCGCGGCGCTGTTGCACGACACGATCGAGGATACCGAGGCGACCCGCGCCGAAATCGACAACATCTTCGGGCCCGAGATCGGCGCGCTGGTCGAGGGACTGACCAAGCTGAAGCGGCTGGAGCTCGTATCGCGCGAGGCCAAGCAGGCCGAGAACCTGCGCAAGCTGCTGCTGGCGATCTCCGATGACGTCCGCGTGCTCCTGATCAAGCTCGCCGACCGTCTGCACAACATGCGCACGCTGGAATTCGTGCCGCCCGCCTCGCGCCACCGGATCGCCGAGGAGACGCTCGACATCTATGCGCCGCTCGCCGGCCGCATGGGCATGCAGGAGATGCGGGAGGAGCTCGAAGACCTGTCGTTCCATTCGCTCGATCCGGAAGCCTATACGGTGGTGATGCAGCGGCTGGATTCGCTGGCCGAGCGCAACCGCAATCTGATCGGCGAGATCGAAAGCCAGCTCTCCAAGAACCTGCAAAACAACGGGCTGGCCGCGCATGTCTACGGCCGGCGCAAGCGGCCGTTTTCGATCTGGACCAAGATGGAGCGCAAATCGGTCGGCTTCGAGCAATTGTCCGATATCTTC
>NZ_JADGRI010000247.1 GCF_017881085.1 Bradyrhizobium sp. | reverse complement strand
GAGACTGACGAGCGACCCGATCCGGACCTCGTTAGGGCTGCTTCCTTCCGGACCTGACCCGGTTGGCGAGTGGCTCGTCCACCGCCAATCTCCCGGCCCCTATTTGGGGCCAAAAGGGCCGGAAAGCAAGCGGGACGGGGTGGGGTTTGCCAGACTTGTGCAGAAACGCGGAAAGGCATTAGTTGCCGTCATGCCCGGCCATGATGAGGAAATATGCATGCCTTCTGACGCCCCCGCATGGTCGCTGCATTCACAGCTTCAGAAAGACACCATCGACATCGGCGACCTGCCGTTGTGCCGGGTTCTCGTCATCAAGGATGCGCATTACCCTTGGCTGTTGCTGGTGCCGCGCCGCGCCGACGCGGTGGAGATCATCGACCTCGACGAGGTCGAGCAGGCGCAACTGATGACCGAGATCAGCCGCACCGCGCGCGCGCTCAAGGAGGTCACCCACTGCGACAAGCTGAACATCGCCGCTCTCGGCAACGCGGTGCCGCAACTGCACGTGCATGTGATCGGGCGCCGCACCACCGACGTCGCCTGGCCGCGTCCGGTCTGGGGAGTGATGCCGCCACTGGCGCATGACGCCGAGGAAGTGCAGAATTTCATCAGCGCGCTTCGCCGCAAGATCTGGCTTGGTTAGGACATGACAGCATTCGATTCGTTTCCTCTCGGGAAGCCGGCCTTCGTCACCGATATCCTCGACCGCGCCGCGCATCTGCGCGGCGACGATACGAAGCTGATGGCGCTGGAAGGCCGTCGCGACGCGCGCGCCTATGTGGTGCATCGCGACTCGCTGGTGGTGAAACAGGACGCCGGCGCTCCGCGCGCGCTTCTGAGCATCGACGAAGCGCTGAAATTCGGCGCCAATCCCGGCACGATCTTCTTGGGCTTGCGCGACGGCGCCCCGGTGTTCGGCATGGGTATCTCGGCCGCAGCGGTCGAAAGCCTGCTCCCGCGTGACGACGTCAAGGTCAGTGAACTGCGCGGCATGGCGATGCAGGGCCTGGTGCCGCCCGGCCAGCTCTCGGCGATCGCGATCGCGAAATCGATGGTGAACTGGCATCAGCGCCACGGCTTTTGCGCCAATTGCGGAGCCCGCACCGCAATGAGGGAAGGCGGCTGGAAGCGCGAATGCCCGAACTGCAAGGCCGAGCATTTTCCCCGCACCGACCCCGTCGTCATCATGCTGGTGACCTCGGGCGACAGGGCGCTGATGGGACGGCAGAAGCAATTCCCGCCGGGGATGTATTCGTGCCTTGCCGGCTTCGTCGAAGCCGCCGAGACCATCGAGGACGCCGTCCGCCGCGAAATCTTCGAGGAATCCGGAATTCGCTGCACCGACGTGAATTATTACATGACGCAGCCCTGGCCCTATCCGTCATCCCTGATGATCGGATGCACCGCGCGCGCCACCAACGAGGATATCGTGGTCGACCGCACGGAATTGGAGGATGCTCGCTGGTTCGACCGGGCGGAAGCGACCTTGATGATCAAGCGGCAACATCCCGACGGTCTGGCGGGACCGCATCCGTTTGCCATCGCCCATCATCTGCTCGGGCGCTGGCTGCATGGCGGAGAGAACACGCGCGCATAGCGGGGAACGGTTAATGGCCCAGTCGATTAGTGCGGGATATTGGTTCCGGCAGCAGGCGGAACCGGCATGACGGAACCCCGCATGAACTTCCACACCGCTGCGCCGAAGATTCCGCCGCGCATCCTTTGCGTCGGCATACCGGTCCGTGACCTGACTTTTCGCGTCAGCGGCGTTCCCGCCCGCGGCTCCAAGGAGAACGCCAGCCATTTCGACGAGATCTGCGGCGGCAACGCGCTCAACGCCGCGATCGGAATCGTCCGCCTCGGCGGCCGCGCCTCGATCTGCGGCCCGATGGGCGACGCCCGCGAAGCATCGAGCCGCTTCATCTTCGAAAAACTCGCCCATGAGGGGATCGAGACCAAACACATCGTCCATATGCCCGGGCTGGTGACGCCGATTTCGGCCGTCATGGTCGATCCCAGCGGCGAACGCACCATCGTGACCTTCCGGGATCCGGAGCTGTGGAAGGTCGACCTGCCCAGCACCGAGATGCTGCTGGAGGATTGCGCCGCCATCCTCACCGAGAGCCGCTGTGCCGGATTTTGCACCGATTTGTGCGCCGAGGCGCGCCGGCGCGGTATCCCCGTGATCGTGGATGTCGACCGCGCGATGTCGCTGCGGGAAGGGTTGCTGACCGCATCATCCCATCTTGTGTTCTCGAGCGAGCCGCTGCAGGAAACCGCCGATGTCACTGACGACGGCCAGGCGCTGAAAAAGATCGCGAAACTGACGCCGTCGTTCCTGGCGGGTACGCGAGGGCCGAAAGGCACGATCTGGCTCGACGCGCAGGGCCATCTGCAGGAGACGCCGGCCTTCCCGGTCCACACCGTGGATACCCTCGGCGCCGGTGACGTGTTCCATGGCGCTTTCGCGCTCGCCATTACCGAGGGGCAGGACATTCCCGGCGCGTTGCGGTTTGCCTCGGCCGCCGCCGCCCTGAAATGCACCCGCTTCGGCGGCGCCTTCGCCGCCCCGCAACGTGCTGAAGTCACGGAGCTTTTGAGCCAGGGCCAGCCGGCCAGCCCGGTCCGGACCGGGCAATAGGAGGGGGCTTGCCTTAGAAGATTTTTCTATATATGAGGGTATTCAACCCCATAAATGGAACAAAGTTCTTCTCATGACCGATCTCGCCGTTCAGCTCCATGAGCCCAATCGCCGCCTCGACGCCATCGACCGCAAGATCCTGACGGTCCTTCAGGAGGACGCCTCGCTCTCCGTCGCCGAGATCGGCGACCGGGTGGGGCTGTCCTCGACGCCGTGCTGGAAGCGGATCCAGCGGCTGGAGGCCGACGGCGTCATACTGCGCCGGGTCGCCCTGGTCGACCAGAACAAGATCGGGCTCGGGATCACCGTGTTCGTCTCGGTCGAGAGCGCCGATCATTCCGAGGCCTGGCTGCGCAAATTCGCCGACGCCGTCAGCTCCATGCCGGAGGTAATGGAATTCTACCGGATGGCAGGCGACGTCGATTACATGCTGCGCGTCGTGGTCGCGGACATGCAGGGCTATGACGTGTTCTACAAGAAGCTGATCAGCGCCGTACCGCTGAAGAACGTCACCTCGCGCTTCGCGATGGAGAAGATCAAGTCGGTCACGGCATTCCCGATCCCGGCGGCTGCTTAGCGAGGCGATTGCGCCACCGCAGTTGTCATACGCGGGCTTGACCCGCGTATCCATCAATCTTCACAAAAGGCATTTTCCCAAGCGGATGGATTGCCGGGTCAAGCCAGGTCAAGCCCGGCAATGACGCGACAGGACTTCAAATCTTCTGATTATATTCGCCGACTTCGGGATGGGTGCGCAGCACCGAATCCATCGCCTCGAACAAATCGTGCATGCGCTGTTCCGAGGCCGGGCTCTCCACCACCACGACCAGTTCCGGCTTGTTGGAAGACGCCCGCACCAGGCCCCAGCTGCCGTCCTCGACGGTGACGCGGACGCCGTTGACGGTGACGAGATCGCGGATCCTTTGTCCCGCGACCTTCTCACCCTTGTTCTGCATCGCCTCAAAATGCTTCACCACGGCATCGACAACGCCGTATTTGGTCTCGTCCGCGCAATGCGGCGACATGGTCGGCGACGACCAGGTCTTCGGCAGCGCGTCCTTCAGGTCCGCCATCGACTTGCCGGGCGCGCGATCCAGCATGTCGCAGACCGCGATCGCCGAGATCAGGCCGTCGTCATAGCCGCGGCCGTACGGCTTGTTGAAAAAGAAGTGGCCGGATTTCTCGAAGCCGGCCAGCGCGCCCAATTCGTTGGTGCGGCGCTTCATGTAGGAATGGCCGGTCTTCCAATAGGTGGTCGTGGCGCCCTGCTTCTGCAGCACGGGATCGGTCACGAACAGCCCGGTCGATTTAACGTCGACCACGAACTGCGCATTCTTGTGGATCGCCGACATGTCCCGCGCCAGCATCACGCCGACCTTGTCGGCAAAGATTTCCTCGCCGGTGTTGTCGACCACGCCGCAGCGGTCGCCGTCGCCGTCAAAACCGAGACCGACATCGGCCTTGTGCCTGAGCACCTCGTCACGGATGGCGTGCAGCATTTCCATGTCTTCGGGATTGGGATTGTATTTCGGAAAGGTGTAGTCGAGCTCGGTGTCGAGCGGGATGACCTCGCAACCGATCGCTTCCATCACCTGCGGCGCGAACGCGCCCGCGGTGCCGTTGCCGCAGGCAACCACCACTTTCAGCTTGCGCTTCAGCTTCGGGCGTTTTGTCAGGTCCGCGATGTAGCGCGCCGGAAAATTCTCGTGAAACTGATAGGACCCGCCGGCCTTGTTCTTGAAGTCGGCATTGAGCACGATTTCCTTCAGCCGGGTCATCTCGTCGGGGCCGAAGGTGAGCGGCCGGTTGGCGCCCATCTTGACGCCGGTCCAGCCGTTGTCGTTATGCGAGGCCGTCACCATCGCGACGCAGGGCACGTCGAGTTCGAATTGCGCGAAATACGCCATCGGCGTCATGCAAAGGCCGATGTCGTGCACCTTGCAGCCCGCGGCCTGCAGCCCCGAGATCAGCGCGTATTTGATCGAGGCCGAATAGCCGCGGAAGTCGTGGCCGGTCACGACTTCCTGCTTGACGCCGAGTTCTGATATCAGCGCGCCCAGCCCCATGCCCAGCGCCTGGACTCCCATCAGGTTGATTTCCTTACCGAATAGCCAGCGCGCGTCATATTCGCGGAACCCGGTCGCCTTCACCATCGGCTCGGATTCATAAGCGTAGGTATTGGGAACCAGCGCGGCTTTCGGCTTTGGGAACATTCAAATGGCCTTGTCGTGAAATGAAAGGAATTGCACCGCAGCAATAGCGAATGCGCAGGCCCAACGGAAGGCGAAACGGCCGTTTTGTGGCGATTAGATTAATCGGGGAAATTGGCAGCCAGGAGCCTTATTGCTCGAGCACTATCTGGCCGTTGGCGTATTCGAAGCGCTTCAGCTTCGACAGAAACGACAGGCCGAGGAGGTTTTCCGACAGCGCCTCGTCCGGCAGCACCATGGCGTCGACGTCGCGCACCACGAGCCCGCCGATCTCGACCGAGGCGATGCGCGTGCGCGCCCCCTTGATGGTGCCGTTGGCGGTGGTGACGATGGCGTTATATTCGCCCCGCGACGGGCGCAGCCCGAACCGCGCCGCGGAAGTTTCGTTCAGAGCCACGACGGATGCGCCGGTATCGACCATGAAGCCGATGCGCTGGCCGTCGATCCGCCCCTCCGCGAGGAAATGACCTCTGACATCGCGGGGGATGCTCATGCTGCGGGATCCCCCCTGCCCCACCGTCTCGGCGGAAGCCGTGTTTCGTGCGGCTGCATTGGCAAAGGCGGGCGTCGCCGGCGTCATCTTGTCCGCCATCTGCGCCATCACGGTGCCGAGGACGACCATCAAGGCGGCAAAGATCATCAGGTTACGCATCACGCCACATCCGATCAGATCCACAATATCACCACCGCGACCGATCGCGGGCCGCTAAGGATGCCATTTTGACGAAAAGGATGAGCGAAGCGTTAACGGGGCGGGTCGTCAAACGCGGGCTTGACCCGCGTATCCACCAATCTTCGAAAAAGAGCCTTCTCGAAGGATGGATTGCCGGGTCATCTGCCGCGGAGAGGCGCTCCGCGCTTTTGCCCGGCAACGACAAGTGGTGGCCCTCACGTCCCCCGCGGCTTCACCCGCCGGGTCGGCATCGCGCTGGCGGGGTCCTCCGGCCAGGGATGCCGGGGGTAGCGCCCGCGCAAATCGGACCGCACGGCGGCGTAGCTGCCGCGCCAGAAACCCGGCAGGTCGCGCGTGACCTGCACCGGCCGATGCGCCGGCGAGAGCAATTCCAGCACCAGCGGAATCGCGCCTTTGGCAATGGTGGGATGGGTGTTGAGCCCGAACAATTCCTGCAACCGGACCGCAATGGTCGGGCCCTGCTCGGCCTCGTAGTCGATCGCAAGCATGGTGCCGGTGGGCGCCTCGAAATGCGTCGGCGCTTCGCGCTCCAGCCGGGCGCGCAATTCCCAGGGCAACAGCGTCATCAGCGCGTCCGACAGATCGCCCGCCGAAAATTCCTTCAGCGAGGTCTTGTCGTACAGCGCGGGCACCAGCCACGTCCCGCGCTGTACCGCTAGCCCATCGTCCGAGAGATCAGGCCAGGAATGTTCTGAAGCTTCTCCCTCGGCCTTGCGCAGGAACATCACCCGGTCGCGCCACTGCTTGGCCGGTTTCGACCACGGCAATCTGTCGAGACCAACCGAGATCAAGCCATCGGCCAGCACCCGCGCAGTCTCGGCCGAGGGCCGCAGCGCAAGTGGCGCTTCCGACAGCGTGATCGCGTGCAGCGTCTTCTTGCGCCGCGCCCGCAGCGCAAGCGCACCTCGATCGAACGAAATCTCGTCCGCGTTCTCGATATGATCGGCGAAACGTATTTCGATTTCGGCTTGCGTGATCGGCGCCGCCAACAGGATGCGCCCGTTGGCCGCGGTGCCGGTCAATTCCGCCACCGCGATATAGGGCGTGCGCGCCAACGCCGAAGCCCGATCCACGGCGGCGCCGCGCCCGTTGGCGAGCACGAAACTGCCATTGCCCCGGTTGCGCGCCACACGATCGGGAAAGGCGAAAGCGAGCATGACGCCGGTGGAGGGTGACGTGTCCACGCCGGACGCCCCTTTGGTGGCCGCCACCTGCGAGGCCCAGCGCTGGGCGAGAGCGCGCGCGCTGGCGGCGCGCGGCGAGCGGTCGCGGCGGAACTGGTCGAGCCTGAAATCGAGATCGACGCTGTCGCCGCCGAGCCCGCGCTCGGTGAGCACGGCGGCGATTTCGGCGGCCTCCTCGCCCGCGCCCAACGATTGCGAATCCACGATCATCCGCGCCAGCCGCGGCGGCAGCGCCAGCGCGCGCAAACTCTTGCCTTCCGCCGTAATCCGGCCGTCGGCATCGAGCGCGCCGAGTTCGCGCAGCAGGCTTCGCGCTTCCTTCAGCGCGGGCGCCGGCGGCGGATCGAGGAACGCCAGCGTGGCGGGATCGCTGACGCCCCATTGCGCGAGGTCGAGCACCAGCGAGGATAAATCGGCGCTCAGGATTTCCGGCTGGGTGTAGGCCGCCAGCGACGCGGTCTGCGGCTCGTCCCACAGCCGGTAGCACACGCCGGGCTCGGTACGGCCGGCGCGGCCGCGGCGCTGATCAACTGCCGCGCGCGAGGCGCGCACAGTTTCCAGCCGCGTCAGCCCGATGTCGGGCTCGTAGCGCGGCACCCGCGCCACGCCGGAATCCACCACGATGCGCACGCCTTCGATGGTCAGCGAGGTCTCCGCGATCGAGGTTGCCAGCACCACCTTGCGATGGCCCTTCGGCGCCGGCTGGATGGCGCGATCCTGCACGGATGCTTCCAGCGCGCCGAACAGCGGCACGATTTCGATGCCAGCGTCGTGGATGCGCTCGGCGAGAAAATTCTGGGTGCGACGGATTTCCGCGGCTCCCGGCAGGAACGCCAGCACCGAGCCGGGATCGGCGCGCAGCGCCAGCGCGATCGCATCCGCCATCTGCCGCTCCAGCGGCGCATCCGGTTTGCGGCCGAGATAGCGCGTCTCGACCGGAAAGGCGCGGCCTTCGCTTGCTATCACCGGCGCGTCGCCGAGCAATCTTGCCACCCGCGCGCCGTCGAGCGTGGCCGACATCACGAGAATGCGCAGTTCCTCGCGCAAGCCGGTTTGCGCGTCGCGCGCCAGCGCCAGGCCCAGATCGGCATCGAGCGAGCGTTCATGAAACTCGTCGAACAGCACGGCGGCGACGCCATTCAGCTCCGGATCGTCGAGGATCCGGCGCGAGAAGATGCCTTCGGTGACGACCTCGATTCGCGTGGCCCGCGATACTTTGGAGCCGAAGCGGACGCGGTAGCCGACGGTCTCGCCGACGCGTTCTCCGATCGTCTTGGCCATGCGTTCGGCGCTGGCGCGGGCTGCGATGCGGCGCGGCTCCAGCACGATGATCTTCTGGTTCTTCGTCCAGGGTTCATCGAGCAGCGCCAACGGCACCCGCGTGGTCTTGCCGGCGCCGGGCGGCGCCACCAGCACCGCGACGTTACGGCTCGCGAGCGCGCGCGCGAGCTCGTCGAGGACAACGTCGATGGGTAAGGGCGTATCGAAGGAGCG
>NZ_JADGRI010000246.1 GCF_017881085.1 Bradyrhizobium sp. | reverse complement strand
GCGGTCTGGTGCGTGCGCATCAGGCTGCTCGCATACCACACCGCGTTGCGCGGCAGTATCTTGGCGACCGCCTCGAAGACTTCGCGATCGCCGGTGTCGCATTCGATATCCTTCTGGCCGTAGATATTGCCGCCGTCGCTTCGCACCGGCGCATGGCGGACCCACCACCAGCGGGTCGTGACGACTGCTGCCTTGCCTGGATTGGACATCCCAAAAACCCTTCAATAGTGTCTGCTGTCGCTGTACGTCAGAGCATACATCGTCTCAAGTGACTTGAACGTTTGAGAGGTCACTTCGACGTTTGAAATCTTGTTTGAAATTCCGCAAGGCGGCAAGCGCCGGCAACGATCCAAGCTGCAAGGGAGAAACTCATGGGCCGCCTCGAAGGCAAATCCGTCATCATCACCGGCGCGGGCAGCGGCATCGGCCGCGCGGCGTCGCTGCTGTTCACCAAGGAGGGCGCACGGCTGATCGCGGTCGACCGCACCGACGGCGTCAAGGAGACGGTGGCGCAGGTGCGCAAGGCCGGCGGCACGGCCGAGGCGGTGATGGCGGACGCCGGCTCGGAAGCCGACGTCAAGGCCTTCATCGACAAGGCGGTGTCGGCCTACGGGCGGCTGGACGCGATCTGGGCCAATGCCGGCATCAGCGGCGGGCTGGTGCCGCTCGCCGACCAGACCGTGGAACACTGGCAGGAAATCCTGCGCATCAATCTGATCGGTCCGTTTCTCGCGATCAAGCATTCGATCCCGCACATGATCAAGCAGAAGTCCGGCGCGATCGTCTGCACCGCCTCGGTGGCGGGCCTGAAGTCCGGCGCCAGCGGTCATCCCTATGCGGCGAGCAAGGCCGGCGTCATCAGCCTGGTGCAGACCACGGCCTATTCGCTGTCCGGCACCGGCGTGCGGATCAACGCGGTGTGTCCCGGCCTGATCGAAACCGGGATGACAAAGCCGATCTTTGACAATGCGAAGGAGCGCGGCACCGATCACAAGATCGGCCAACTCAATCCCCTGAAGCGCGCCGGCCAGCCGCACGAGCTGGCGGCGATGGGACTGTTCCTCGCCAGCGATGACGCGTCTTACGTCAACGGCCAGGCGATCCCGGTCGACGGCGGCCTGACGGCGTCGATGCCGTATGCGGGGAAACCGATTTAGCGCGGCGCCTGTACGCGTCATTGCGAGGAGAAACGCGACGAAGCAATCCAGCTTCGTATTGCGTGGTGAAATGGATTGCTTCGCGGAGCCTGTCATCGGGCGGCGCCTCGCGCCGGCCCGTTGGCTCGCAATGACGGAAGCTGCGGCATCAATGAATGAGGAAGAAGTCGTGAACGAACGAAATTCGCATTCCACTTCGGCTTTTCAAGCCATTCGGGCGATCGACTATACGGTCATCTTCGTGCGCGATATGGCAGCGATGCGATCCTTCTACCAGGATATCCTTGGCTTTCCGCTATTGCGCGAACTTTCGCCGGGCTGGATCGAATATCGGGTCGGCGACAACACCCTGGCGCTGGCGAAGCCAAGCCTGACCGCCGCGGATGCACCAGCCCCTGCCGGCAGCGCCTCGCTTCAGCTGGCGTTCAAGGTTTCCGCTTCCGAAGTTGATCGGTGCGCCGACGAATTGGTGCGGCGGGGCGTCAAGCTGCTCTCACCGCCCACGGATCAGGCGTTTGGACATCGCACGCTGTTCTTCCGCGATCCCGACGGAAATTTGCTGGAGGTGTATGCGGAGATTTAGTCCGCAGGATGGCTTGAGTTCTTGCGAAACCCATCACTGGCGCGACCGGAAATTGAATCGCGAAGCCGGATATCGAGCCTGCAAGGCGACCGTCAGCCCGACTTGTTCATCTTCTTTACTTTTGCGTCCGTTGCCTCAATCGACGCAGCCAGTTCCAGAATCGCTTTCGCCAAGAGGTCGGCGGCTTCCTTGGGATCCAGCGATCGCTCGGCGCGAAGCGCATAATTTTTTGCTGAGGAGAGTGACATCGGCGACCTTTCCTAAGGAAAAACCCGCCGGGTTGAGGCGGCGGGCTTCCTTACGCATTACGTCTCGCGGGGGCGTTATGGGCCATCCGCGATTGCCGCGAACATAGCGGCCCAGGGTTAAGAAATCCTCGCGACGGAGGGGCGACCCGACGCGAGTTTCGAGATAATCCCAATCCGTCATGGCCGGGCTTGACCTTGGCTTGACCCGGCCATCCATCTTCTTCGCAAGACTTGCTTGAAGATCGATGGATACGCGGGTCAAGCCCGCGTATGACGAATTTTGGTGCGATGCGCTGCGCCTCATTGACAGCACCGGATACTGGATCGCCCGCTTTCGCGGGCGATGACACTGTTTGCTTGTTCGTGCGCCAGCCCGCTTGCTACTTCGCCCCCGCCTTCTGCGCGTATTCCCAGGCGGCCTTTGACAGCGGCACGGTGCGCTTGGCGGATTCCATCGCCTTGGCGTTGGCGGCGGTGCCGTCGCGGATCCGGCCCGCGATGCCCTGGGTGATGCCGGCGAGCCGGAACAGATTGTAGGAAAAATACCAGTTCAGGTCGGGCACGGTGATGCCGGTGACGTTGCAATAGATCTGCGCCGCCTCCTCCATGCTCGGAATATTGAGCGCCTTGAGGTCGGCATTGGCGAGCCCCGGCATGGTCCATTGCATCAGGAGATAGGTGAAATCAGCCATGGGATCGCCGAGGGTCGAGAGCTCCCAGTCCAGCACGGCCAGCACCCGCGGCTCGGTCGGGTGAAAGATCATGTTGTCGAGGCGATAGTCGCCGTGGACGATCGAGACGCGCTCCTGCTGCGGCACGGTCTTCGGCAGCCATTCGGCGAGCTTCTCGAATTCCGGAATGTGCTGGGTCTCGGAGGCGCGGTACTGCTTGGTCCAGCGGTCGACCTGGCGCGCGAAATAATTGCCCGGCTTGCCGAACTCGCCGAGCCCGATCGCCTGCGGATCGTAGGTGTGCAATCTGGCGAGCGTCTCGATCTTGCTGGTGAAGATCTTGCGCCGGTCCGCCGGCGTCTGGCTCGGCAGCGTCGGATCCCAGAACACCCGGCCCTCTTCCATCGACATGATGTAGAAGGCAGCACCGATGACGCCGTCGTCGGTGCACAGCGCATAGGCTTTCGCGACCGGGAAACCCTGCTTACCCAGCGCTGCGATGACGCGGAACTCGCGGTCGACCGCGTGCGCCGACGGCAGCAGTTTGCCGAACGGCCGGCGGCGCATCACATAGGATCGCGCCGGCGTGTCGAGCCGGTAGGTCGGGTTGGACTGGCCGCCCTTGAACTGCAGGACGGTCAGCGGTCCCTGATAGCCCTCGACGTGTTCGCGCATCCAGCCGTCGAGGCGCAGCTCATCGACCCGATGCCGCTCCTCGACAGGCTTGGTGCCCGAAAACTCCTCGTCGCTCCTGACGCCGTCGGCCACGATGACGCTCCCTTGTTTCTTGGGGAGCGCCATCATTCGAGGGGCTCCCGTTAGAGCGGAATGACTTGTCGTCATCCCGCTCTATCTCTTTGTCTTGTCGCGCGTCCGGGCGGAAAACCGGTCCCCACTTTTCCTGGACGCGCTTTCTAGTGCGTATTGGAAGCGTTTGCATACTTCCGAAGTTCAAGTCTGGCAATGGCGCGGTTATGGACCTCGTCCGGACCGTCGGCCAGGCGCAGCGTGCGAATGTGCGCGTAGGCCTTGGCAAGGCCGGCATCGTCGGATACGCCGCCGCCGCCATAGGCCTGTATCGCGTCGTCGATGATCTTCAGCGCCATGTTGGGGGCCGCCACCTTGATCATGGCGATCTCGAGCTGCGCGGTCTTGTTCCCGACCTTGTCCATCATGTCGGCGGCCTTCAGGCACAGCAGCCGGGTCATCTCGATGTCGGTGCGGGCCTCGGCGATGCGCTGTTCCCAGATCGAGTGCTCGATGATCTTCTTGCCGAACGCGGTGCGCGACGACAGCCGCCGCACCATCTTCTCCAGCGCTTCCTCGGCCACGCCGATGGTGCGCATGCAGTGATGGATGCGGCCGGGGCCGAGACGGCCCTGCGCGATTTCAAAACCCCTGCCCTCGCCGAGCAGGATGTTTTCGGCGGGAACGCGGACGTTCTCCAGCAGCACCTGGGCGTGGCCGTGCGGGGCGTCGTCGAAGCCGAACACCGGCAGCATCTTCTCGACCTTGATGCCGGGGGTATCGAGCGGAACCAGGATCTGCGACTGCTGCTGGTGCTTGGCCTGGGTCGGGTCGGTCTTGCCCATCAGGATCGCTATCTTGCAGCGGGGATCGCCGACGCCCGACGACCACCATTTGCGGCCGTTGATGACGTAATGATCGCCGTCGCGCTTGATGCTGGTCTCGATATTGGTCGCGTCCGAGGAGGCCACCGCGGGCTCGGTCATCAGGAAGGCGGAGCGGATCTCGCCGTCCATCAGCGGTCGCAGCCATTTGCGCTTCTGCTCCTTGGAGCCGTAGCGCATGAACACTTCCATGTTGCCGGTATCGGGCGCCGAGCAGTTGAACACTTCGGAAGCGAAGCTGATGTGGCCCATTTCCTCGGCCAGCAGCGCGTATTCCAGATTGCTCAGTCCCGCACCGCGGAATTCATCGTCCTCATGCGAGGACGGCGGCATGAACATGTTCCAGAGGCCTTCGGCCTTCGCCTTCTTCTTCAGGTCTTCGAGGACCGGAATCACCTTCCAGCGCTCGCCGGCTTCGTCCTGCTGCCGATAGACCGGCACCGCGGGGCGCACATGCTTGGTCATGAAAGACTGCACGCGGTTGAGCCAGTCTTTCTGGCGATCTGACATATTGAAGTCCATGGGACGCTCCTCGCTACGGTTTTGAATTTGTTGGCCGCACTGTCTGCCCGCCGCCGCTCCGCCGCAAGGCCATTTTGTCATGGGCTCGCTGGCGTGATGCCGAAGGCGTGATGGGGCGGAAACGCGGCGCGGCGCAGCCGGCGCATTGACATTCCCGTCCCTTCAAACGATAGTTTCATACAAGTGTTTGAAATGCAACTCTCCTCCCCGGGGGTCAGATATGCCGTCCGATCAGACCCGCACTGCTATCCTCGCCGCCGCCGAGCGGCTTTACGCCGATCGCGGCTTCGGCGACGTGACGCTGCGCGACATCGTCGCGGCGGCCGGCGTCAATCTCGCGGCGGTGAATTATCATTTCGGTTCCAAGGACGAACTGATCGCCGAACTGTTCGTCACCCGCTCGATCGCGACCAACCGCGAGCGCCTCAACGAATTGAAGGCCGCCGAAGAAAAAGGCGGCGGCCGTGCCGATATCGACGCCATCCTGCGCGCGCTGGTGGGGCCGACGCTGCGCGGCTGTCTCGGGCCCGACCGCGAGCGCTCGACCGCGGCGCGCTTCATGATCCGCGCCTCGATCGAATCGGTGCCGCCGATCCGCCGCATCAAGAACCGCGAGGTCGACCATTTGCGGAAATTCGTCGCCGCGATGCGGCGCTCGCTGCCCGATCGCGGCGAGGTCGATCTCTATTGGGGCCTGCACTTTGCGCTGGCGATGGCGCACCACACCATCCGCGAGAGCGAACGGCTGGCACGGCTGTCGGACGGAAAATGCGACCTCAACGACGTCGCAGGGATCATCGAGCGCATCGTCGCGGTGTCGGTGATGGCGCTGACGGGAGGCGCGGCGGAAAAAAAGCCGGCCGCGAAGCTGGTGGCGCGGGACGCGCGGTGATCCAGCGCTGCTTCCACTTGCGCTAGATCTCGAGCGCCTCGATGCCGAGGTGGCGGAACAGCTTGGTGTCGTGGTCTTCGCCGGGATTGCCGGCCGTCAGCAGGGTGTCGCCGACGAAGATCGAATTGGCCCCGGCGAAGAAGCACAAAGCCTGCATCTCGTCGGTCATGGCGCTGCGGCCCGCCGACAGGCGAACGAAGGATTTCGGCATCAGGATGCGCGCCAGCGCGATGGTGCGGACGAACTCGATCGGCTCGATCGGATCGGCCTTTGCCAGCGGCGTGCCTGCGATCGGGATCAGCATGTTGATCGGCACGCTCTCCGGATGCTCCGGCAAATTGGCCAGCGTCACCAGCATATCGACGCGGTCGCTTGCCTCTTCGCCCATGCCGACGATGCCGCCGCAGCACACCTTGATGCCGGATTCCCGGACATGGGCCAGCGTCTGCAGGCGGTCACCGAAGGTGTGCGTGGTGATGATGTTGCCGTAATGGCGTTCTGACGTGTCGATGTTGTGGTTGTAATAATCGAGACCAGCCTCGCCCAGCCGCGCGGCCTGCGCGGCATCGAGCATGCCGAGCGTCATGCAGGTCTCCATGCCGAGCGCCTTGACGCCCGCGACCATGGCGACGACCGCGTCCATGTCGCGGTCCTTGGGGCTGCGCCATGCCGCGCCCATGCAATAGCGGGTCGCCCCGGCGTCGCGCGCCTTGCGCGCTTCGGCAAGGACGCGTTCCACTTCCATCAGCCGTGAGGCCTTGAGGCCGGATTCATGATGGCTGGACTGGCTGCAATAGCCGCAATCCTCGGGGCACCCGCCGGTCTTGATGCTGAGCAGCCGGCTGAGCTGCACCTTGTTGGGATCGAAATGCTGGCGGTGGATGGTCTGGGCCTGAAACAGGAGATCGTTGAAGGGAGCCTGATAAAGCGCCAGCGCCTCTCCCCGCGTCCAGTTCCCGCGGAGGTCACCGTAGATCGGCGTCGCCGAATTCATTTCGTTGGAGCGCGCTGCAATCGTCATATTCCCTCCGTCGGGAGCACCAAGCCGCAAGCCGGCCGATCGGATTCACCCTAGCCCGATCGCAGGCCCGGTCGCAATGCTGGGAGTCCGCCGGAATAATATTCCAATGAGCATGTGAGCGAGCCGAACGAATTCCGTCCACGGATCCGCTAGATGATCCCCTGCTGCTTCAGCGCATCGAGTTTTGTATCGTCATAGCCCAGCTCCGAGGCCAGCACCTCCCTTGTGTTCGCGCCCAGGAGCGGCGGCGCGCGATAGTCCCTCACCGGGGTTGCGGAAAAAGTGATGGGATTGCGGATCAGCGACAGCGCGTGCTCGAAGGGGTGGTCGACCTTGATCTCCATGCCCCGCGATTTGACGTGCGGATCGGCGAACACCTGCTCGAAATTGTTGATCGGGCCGCAGGGCACGCCGGCCTTCTCCAGCTCTTCCAGCCAATGGGCCACGGATTTCTTCAGGAACAAGCCGGCGAAGATCGCCATGATTTCCTTGCCGTGAACGACGCGATCGTTGTTCTTGAGGAATTTCGGATCAGTGGCGAGTTCGGGCTGACCGAGCACCGCGCAGGTCCGTGCGAACTGGCCGTCGTTGCCGACCACCAGCATCAACTCGCCATCGGCGCAGCGGAACACGCCGGCGGGCATGCCGCCATTGCCCCAGG
The DNA here is from genome assembly GCF_017881085.1 of Bradyrhizobium sp. GTDB lineage: Bacteria > Pseudomonadota > Alphaproteobacteria > Rhizobiales > Xanthobacteraceae > Bradyrhizobium. The sequence goes on along the minus strand of NZ_JADGRI010000246.1, from coordinate 851 downwards.
TGCCGCGCCGCGGCGGCGTGTTGCCGTTGACGAGGTAGATCTGCGCCCAATGCGACAGCGAGGCGATCACGGTGTCGAACAGGCAGACATCGACATGCTGCCCCTCCCCGCCATTGGCCTTGCGATGATAGAGCGCCGCCAGAATGCCGATCGATGTGTTCATGCCGGTCATGTAGTCGACGATGGAGGGGCCGACCTTCATCGGCCCCGCCCCGGGCTCGCCGTCCATGTGGCCCGTGACGCTCATCAACCCGCCCATCGCCTGCAGGATCGCGTCATAGCCGGCGCGCGGCGCGTAGGGCCCGGTCTGGCCAAAACCGGTCACCGAGCAATAGATGATGCCGGGGTTGAGGGCCTTGATCGATTCATAATCGAGCCGGTAGCGCTTGAGATCGCCGACCTTGTAGTTCTCCATCATGACGTCGCAGGATTTGGCCAGCTCGCGGACGATGTCCTGGCCTTCCGGAGAGGCGATATTGACGGTAACCGACTTCTTGTTGCGGTTGGCGCAGAGATAGAACGAGTTGTTGTTGTTCGCCTTGCCCTCGGGGTCGACCAGGTAAGGCGGCCCGAACGCGCGCGCGTCGTCGCCGCCGCCCGGCCGCTCGATCTTGATCACCTCGGCGCCGAGATCGGCCAGCATCTGCGCCGACAGCGGCCCTGCCAGCACGCGCGTGAGATCGAGAATTTTGATGCCTGAAAGGGGCAAACCCGACATGAACACTTCCTCCTCGGCGCGCGGTCTTGTGGCTCCGGAGCTATTGGGCCGGCGCGAATGAAGTCTGCCGATACACTATTTTTTCAATGCCGAGCACTGCGCTGGCGGCATGCAGCCATCCGCCTGCCGCGCC
>NZ_JADGRI010000467.1 GCF_017881085.1 Bradyrhizobium sp. | reverse complement strand
GATGACGCCGCTGATCATGGTCATCAGCTTCTCGGACTCGATGCAGCTGACGTTCGCGGCGCGCGACCGCCTGATCGCGGGGCAGGACAAATACACCGCCTTCAAGAACGCCGTGCTGGTGGTCGGGCCGGCCTGCGTGCTCACCCATGGCACCGCCGGCATTTCGTTCATTGCGCTGCAATTCTCCAACTCCGACCTGATCCGCAAATTCGGCGAGGCCGGGCTAGCCGCCACTATCATCGCGCTGATCGCGGTGCTGTCGCTGGTGCCGGTGTTCGGGGTGCTGCTTGTCCGCAACGAAAAGGTTTTCGCCGTAAAATTCCAGGGTGCCGACGCCGGCGTCCAGATGCTGCGCAATTTCTGTTACTGGATCGCGGTGCGCATGGTGAGCCGGCCCGGCCTGTTCAGCCTGATCGCGGTGATCTTCGTCGGCGGTCTGGCCGTGGTCTATGCCAATCTCGAGCCGCGTTACCGGCTCGCCGATCAGGTGCCGGACAAGCAGCAGGCGGTGGCGGCCAGCGGACGTCTCGACGCCAAGCTGACCGGCGCCAATGCGATCGACGTGCTGATCGAATTGCCCAAGGGCGCCTCGCTGTATGCGCCGGAGACGCTTGAGACCATCGCCGATGTCCACTCCACGGTGGAGAAGCAGGCGGGCGTCGGCAACGTCTGGTCGCTGGAAACGCTGCGGCGCTGGCTGGCGGAAAAGGCCGGAAGCTCCGACGTCGCGACCCTGAAGGAATATGTCGACGTGATTCCCAAATACCTGGTGCGGCGTTTCATTTCCGCCGATCAGGATGCGGTGGTGGTGTCGGGCCGCGTGCCCGATCTCGATTCCAGTCAAATTCTTCCCGTCGTCGAGAATCTCGATCACACGCTGGACACGGTGCGCAAGGCGCATCCCGGCTACGAGATCGCCGTCACCGGTCTGTCGGCGATCGCCGCCCGCAACAGCGCCAACATGATCGAGAAGCTCAATCGCGGACTGACCATCGAGTTCGCGCTGGTCGCGATCTTCATCGGGCTCGCGTTCCGTTCGGTGGTGGTGATGTTCTCGTGCATCCTGCCGGGCATCTTCCCCGTGGTGCTGTCGGGCACGGTGCTGTGGCTGCTCGGGGAGGGGCTGCAATTCGCAAGCGTCGTGGCGCTGACGGTGTCGTTCGGCCTCGGACTGAGTGCGACGATCCACTTCCTCAACCGGCTCAGGCTGGAGTCAAAGCCGGGCGTCAGTCCGGAACTGGCGGTCGAGCGCGCCACCGTGCTGGTCGGTCCGGCGCTGATCCTGACCACGGTGGTGCTGGCCTGCGGGCTCGTAGTGACGGTGTTTTCCGACCTGCCGTCGCTGCGCCTGTTCGGCTGGCTCAGCGCCTTCTCGATGGTCGCGGCGCTGATCGCGGATCTCTTCATCCTGCGGCCGACGTCGATGTTCCTGATCAACCTGTCGCAGCGGCTTCGCGGGACGCAGGGCCAGGCGACGCCGGCGGAGGAAGGCGGCGCGAACGGCTGAGCGCCGCGCGCCAGCGCAAAATCAAAAAGGCGCGGGCGTTAGCTCTTCACCATCGTGATGTTGACGCCCCGGATCTCGCCCTTTGAGCTGATCTGCACAGTCTGTTTATTGCCGGTGGTCTGCAATGTCAGGTTGGCGGCAAATCCGTTGGCCTCGACGAACACCTCGATCCGTCCACCACCCGCGGTGCCCTGCAGATTGCCGAACACGTTGCGGCTGGCTTCGCTCCAGCTGCCGGAGATCCGGTCGCCCTGGCTCCTCACATCGCTGGTCAGGTCGAATTTATAGCTGTCGCTGGCGCACTTGAGCGTTTGCTTCAGGCCTAGTCCGGAGCCGTCGACAAGGTAGTCGGCCTTGCAGCGGATGCGTTCGGTGGTGCCGTCGGAAAGCGCCACCGTGCCGTTGCCGGACCATGCGCCGTTGAAGCCGATAAACGGGCCAGACTGGGCATGGCTCGCCGTCACCGACAGCATGAGTACGGCGCCGACACCAGCAGCCTTGAGTGCCTGTCCAAACAAGCCGGAGCCAAACAGTTTCATTCGCGTTTTCCCTCAAATTGACGTTCTCATCAGAGAGATCCGTCTCGCCGCATCGAAGATTTAGTGTCGCCGCAGTGTGTTAGGTTCAAATGACAGATCGAACGCCGCCCGCGGTTGCGGCCTTCCGGTTCGTCGGCACTGATCGGATATCCATATAGATACACAATCTGATGGACGCTGGCGAACCGCTTTTTCGCCTCAGCGAAATTGGAGCGGCCCCGGATTTCGTCAAGTTCCGGTTCAAAGAATAGTTCCTGTCGTGGCCGATCCGCAACAAATGCGAAAAACGCCAGATCAGAAACAATACCTTAAAATCAACTGGTTAGTGGCATCATCGAGCTTATTCGCAGGAGATCGCGATTCGCACGGCGACCGCCGTAAATTTGGCCGCATTTGCGAGCGCTTCTGGTCAGCTCGCTGCTGCGGTTCGCGGCGTTTGCAATTCAACCCGTCGGTCCCGGTCATGCCTTGCATCATGCGGGATTAGCTTTCTCTGCCGTCAGAATGAAGGAATACGATGCGTAAATTTTCCCTGGCACTCATCCTGTTGTCACTATCGGTTTCCACCGGTGCCATCGCCGAGACGCCGCCGGCGCAGCGCAGCGGCACCCCTGAGGAGCAGGCGGCATGCTCGCGCGACGTTCAGCGCTTCTGCCGTCCGGTGATCGACCAGGGCGATTTCACCATTCTGGCGTGCCTGCAGCAAAATCGTCCCAAATTAACCAAGGCGTGCGAGCTCGTGCTGAAAGACCACGGGCAATAGACGCGCGTTTCCGGCTACCGTCGCCGCAGGCCGGTCCATTGGTTTAATCGGCCCGTCATCGGCTTGATTTGGGCACGTCAGGACATCGCAGATAGCATTGGTTTTGGTGGCGTATTCCCCTATATGGGGTTCGCGATGCCTACGCCTGCGCGGGGCAAACCGACGCATGCGAAATCACTGTTTTAGCGAATGTAGCCAGTTGCCGATG
>NZ_JADGRI010000245.1 GCF_017881085.1 Bradyrhizobium sp. | reverse complement strand
AAGCCGAAATGATAATCGACCAAGAGGTGAATGTAGGGGACGTAGGGCTCGCGCGTGAGCTTGTAGAGAAAAACCCCGATCAGGACGGCGACGTTGACGGCCAACATCAGGCGCCAGGGGTTTTCCCGCACACGCAGATTCATCGAGTCCCCGAAAGCGCCGACAGATTGACCAATGCACTATCACAAGCCCAATGCACACGCCATTCTTCGATGTCGTCCCGGCCAAGCGAGGCGCGAGCCGGGACCCATAACCGCCGATCTAAATTTTGGTAAGGCTAGAACACCAGCTCTGGCACAATCGCGCACGTCTGTGGTTATGGGTCTCCTGCTTTCGCAGGGACGACGCATAGCGGCTACAAGATAAATCGGCTCAGATCGGTGTTCTTGGCGAGGTCGCCGACGTGCTTCTGCACATATTCGGCATCGATCTGGATGGTCTCGCCGTGGCGGTCGGGGGCGGCAAAGGAAATCTCGTCCAGCACCCGCTCCATCACGGTCTGCAATCGCCGCGCGCCGATATTCTCCACCGTCGAATTGACGGCCACCGCGACGTCGGCGAGCGCGTCGATGGCGCCGTCCGTGATATCCAGCGTCACGCCCTCGGTCTGCATCAGCGCGACATATTGCTTGATCAGCGAAGCCTCGGGCTCGGTCAGGATGCGGCGCATGTCGTCGCGCGTGAGCGCCGCCAGCTCGACCCGGATCGGCAGGCGGCCCTGCAGTTCCGGCAACAGATCCGACGGCTTTGCGATATGGAACGCGCCGGATGCAATGAACAGGATGTGGTCGGTCTTGACCGCGCCGTGCTTGGTCGAAACCGTGGTGCCTTCGATCAGCGGCAACAGGTCGCGCTGCACGCCCTCACGCGAGACATCGCCGCCGCCGCTGCGGCCTTCACGCACGCAGATCTTGTCGATCTCGTCGAGGAACACGATGCCGTTGTTCTCGACCACGTTGATGGACTCCTGCACCAGCTGATCGTTATCCAGGAGCTTGTCGGATTCCTCGTTGACGAGCAGTTCGTGGGAGCCTTCGACCGTAAGCCTGCGGGTCTTGGTCCGGCCGCCCATCTTGCCGAAGATATCGCCGATCGAGATCGCGCCCATCTGCGCGCCGGGCATGCCGGGAATCTCGAACATCGGCATGCCGCCCGAAGACTGCGTCTCGATCTCGATTTCCTTGTCGTTGAGTTCGCCGGCGCGCAGTTTCTTGCGAAAGGAGTCGCGGGTGGCGGCGCTTGAGTTGGCGCCGACCAGCGCATCGAGTACGCGCTCCTCGGCGGCGAGCTGGGCTCTGGCCTGTACGTCCTTGCGCTTGCGCTCCCTTGTCTGCGCGATGGCGACTTCGACGAGGTCGCGGATGATCTGCTCGACGTCGCGGCCGACATAGCCGACCTCGGTGAATTTCGTGGCCTCGACCTTGATGAACGGCGCGCCCGCGAGTTTCGCCAGCCGCCGCGCGATTTCGGTCTTGCCGACGCCGGTCGGCCCGATCATCAGGATATTCTTCGGCAGCACCTCCTCGCGCAACTGGCCTGTGAGCTGCAGGCGCCGCCAGCGGTTGCGCAGCGCAATGGAGACGGCGCGCTTGGCGTCGGCCTGGCCGACGATGAAGCGGTCGAGTTCGGAAACGATTTCACGGGGGGAAAAGTCGGTCATGGGTCCTAGGTAGGTTCAAATGTGGCTGGCACAAGCGGTTTCTAGATGATCGGCGGTCCCGCCTGCCAGTGCCGGATTGCCTCGAAAGGGTGGATCAGCATGATGATATTGAGGGTGAGATTATCGCGAATGTGAAGCCCGACCAAAATCTCGAAGGCAAGCCCGAGCGCGATCGTCGCCGCCACCGGGAGCTTTCGCGCCAGCAGAAAGCCCACCACCATCGACAGCGTATCGGACACCGAATTGACGATGCTGTCGCCGAAATAATCCAGCGACATGGTGCCGGCCCGGTAGCGCTCGATGATCCAGTTGGAGTTTTCAATCAGCTCCCAGCCGCCTTCGATCAGCATCGCCACGATCAGGCGGCCCTGCCAGGGCACCCGCCGCAGCACCAGCCAGGTCAGGCCGTAAAACAGGAAGCCGTGGATGAGATGCGAGAAGGAGTACCAGTCGGTGAGGTGCTGCGAATTCTCCGAGCTCTGCACCACCCCGTGCCACAGCTTGACGTAACCGCAGGTGCAGATCGGTACGCGCCCCATCGCATAGAGGATCGACGCCTGCAGCGCGAGCAGGAGGGTTGCAATCCCTACCCAATGCCACGGCGAAAGACCGGGAGTGGCCGGCGCGCTGCGCTCAATCGTCATGGGTTGCGGACCATCAGCAAGGCAGGGCCGTCAGACGTATCAACAAGGCGATCGCTCTGGAAGCCGGCCTTGGCGTAGGCGCGGACCGCACGGGCATTGTCCGGGTCGGGATCGGTCACGACGCGCGGAATCCCTGAACTCAGCAAGCCGTCGGCAAATTGCCGGATGAAGCCGGAGCCATGGCCGCAACCGATCATGTCGGGCTCGCCGATGAATTGATCGATGCCGCGCGTCTTCGGCGGCTGCGTGCCAAAGCCCTGGTTCCAGGTGCTCAGCGCGTAACACTGGATGTAGCCGAACGGATGGTCATCGAGCGCGACAATCAACTGATCCATATCGGGATGATCGAGATCGCCGCTCACAAGCGCGTATTGTTCGTCCGGCTGTCCCCACCAGCGCACGACCTCAGGCGTTTCGAGCCAGCGCCGGATCAGCGGAAGATCGGCGGAGGTCATCGGGCGGAAAACATAATCCGGCGCCATCGATCAGCCGCTCTGCAGGCTCTCGATGGTGACGTTGCGGTTGGTATAGACGCAGATGTCGGCGGCGATATCGAGCGAGCGGCGCACGATGGCCTCGGCATCCTTGTCCGAATCGACCAGCGCGCGGGCGGCCGCCAGCGCGTAATTGCCGCCGGACCCGATCGCCATCACGCCGGCTTCCGGTTCCAGCACGTCGCCGGTGCCGGTCAGGACCAGCGACACGTCCTTGTCGGCGACGATCATCATCGCCTCCAGCCGCCGCAGGTAACGGTCGGTGCGCCAGTCCTTGGCCAGTTCGACCGCCGCGCGCGTCAGTTGCCCCGGATACTGCTCGAGCTTGCTTTCGAGCCGTTCAAACAGCGTGAAGGCGTCCGCGGTGGCGCCGGCAAAACCGCCGATCACGTCGCCCTTGCCGAGTTTTCGGACCTTTTTGGCGTTGGATTTGATGACGGTCTGGCCGATCGAGACCTGCCCGTCGCCGCCGATCACCACCTTGCCGCCTTTGCGGACCGTCAAAATGGTGGTGCCGTGCCAGACCGGCGACTGGGATTGTGATGCGTCCATGGATTACCCTCGCGTTGGCCCAGATTTAGGGACTAAGGCGGAGGGTTACAATCGGCGGCGCTTTCGGCCGGATTCCAGTCACCATAGGCCGAAGTTCATCCCGATCCGGCGATCCCGCAGTAGCGAAGGCGGCATCCCCCTGTTAAAAGGGCGCGTTTTCGGCCCAAACGACGTCAAGCGCGTTAAGCACCAGTCAAGGCCGGCCAAGGGAAAGCACTTTTCATGCGCATCGCCACCATCAAGCGCAAGACCAAAGAGACCGACATCGAGGTGACCGTGAACCTCGACGGGACCGGCGCGTCCAGCGTCGCGACCGGGATCGGCTTCTTCGACCATATGCTCGATCTGCTGGCCCGGCATTCCCGGATCGACCTTACCGTGAAGGCGGTCGGCGACCTTCATATCGACCACCACCACACCACGGAGGATGTCGGCATCGCGCTCGGGCAGGCGGTGAAGCAGGCGCTCGGCAGCATGGCCGGGATCACCCGCTATGCCTCGATCCACATGCCGATGGACGAAACGCTGTCGCGGGTCGTGATCGACATTTCCGGCCGGCCGGTGCTGGTGTTCAAGGTCGATTTTCCGCGCGACAAGGTCGGCGCCTTCGACACCGAACTGGTGCGCGAGTGGTTCAACGCCTTTGCGATCAATGCTGGCGTGACTTTGCACGTCGAGACCCTATATGGCGAGAACAGCCATCATATCGCCGAATCCTGCTTCAAGGGTCTGGCGAGGGCGCTGCGCGCGGCCGTCGCCATCGACCCCAAGGCCGCGGGCGAAGTGCCATCCACCAAGGGTCAGCTCGGCGGCTGATTGCTTGTTCTCGGCGGAGAGTACGATGCCGGTCTACACGGTGCATGTCCCCACGGCGAACGGCGCTGATTTCGCGGCGACCGACCGCTTTGCCTTTGTTCGCGACGGCTTCCATTTCTGGGCCGCTGTCCTGGGCGTGGTGTGGCTTGCCTGGCATCGGCTGTGGCTGGCCTTGCTTGGCTGGATCGTGCTGATGGCCGCCCTTGATTTCGGCATGGTGAAGCTCGGCGTCGGCGGCGGGACGATCCTGCTCGTGGATATTCTGCTCGCGCTTCTGCTGGGATTTGAGGCGGCGAGTCTCGAGCGCTGGACGCTGTCGCGGCGCAATTGGCGCCAGCTCGACATCGTGGTTGCCGACGACGAGGAGGCGGCCGAACGGCGCTTCTTCGACCGCTGGACTGCGAGACGGCGCGGGCTCAACAACGACCAATTGGCGGTCGACCGCGGCGCGCCGCCGCCGACCCGCGATATTCCGGGCCAGCCGTTTTCGAAGCCGCCGCCGCTGCCGCACAGCGACATCATCGGATTGTTTCCGGACCCGGGAGCGCCGCGGTGAGCGTTGCCATCATCGATTACGGCTCCGGCAATCTGCACTCGGCCGCGAAAGCGTTCGAGCGCGCGGCGCGGAGCATGGAAAATCCGCAAGAGATCGTGGTGACCCGCGATCCCGAGATCGTGTATCGCGCCGATCGCATCGTGCTGCCCGGCGTCGGCGCCTTCGCCGATTGCCGCCGGGGGCTCGACGCGCTTGACGGCATGATCGATGCGATGACGGAGGCCGTACGCAACAAGGCCCGGCCGTTCTTCGGCATCTGCGTCGGCATGCAGCTGATGGCAACCCGGGGCAAGGAGCATGTCGTGACCGGCGGCTTCAACTGGATCGCCGGCGACGTCGAAAAGATCTCGCCGCGCGAGGAGAATTTGAAGATTCCGCACATGGGATGGAACACGCTCGATCTGGTCCGCGAGCATCCAGTGCTGGAACGCCTGCCGCTGGGGCCGAAAGGCCGCCACGCCTATTTCGTGCACTCCTACCACCTCAACGCGGCCCACGAGGCGGATGTGGTGGCACGCGCGGATTACGGCGGCCCGGTGACGGCGATCGTCGGCAAGGACACTGCGATTGGCACCCAGTTTCACCCGGAGAAGAGCCAGCGTTTCGGCCTCGCATTGATCTCCAACTTTTTGAAATGGAAGCCGTGATCCTTTTTCCCGCCATCGACCTGAAGAACGGCCAGTGCGTGCGCCTGGAGCAGGGCGATATGGCGCGCGCGACCGTGTTCAACCTCGATCCGGCGGCGCAAGCGCGCGCCTTCGCCGCGCAGGGGTTTGAATATCTCCATGTGGTCGATCTCGACGGTGCGTTTGCCGGCAAGCCGATGAATGCACTGGCGGTGGAAGCGATGCTCAAGGCGGTCACCATGCCGGTGCAGCTCGGCGGCGGTATCCGCGACTTGAAAACGGTCGAGGCCTGGCTGGCGAAGGGCGTCGCGCGGGTGATCATCGGCACGGCGGCGGTGCGCGATCCCGAGCTGGTGAAGAGCGCGGCAAAGAAATTCCCCGGCCGCGTCGCGGTGGGCCTCGACGCCCGCGACGGCAAGGTCGCGGTCGAAGGCTGGGCGGAGACCTCGCAAGTCACCGCGCTGGAAATCGCAGGGCGATTCGAGGATGCCGGCGTCGCCGCCATCATCTTCACCGACATCGCGCGCGACGGCTTATTGAAGGGTCTCAATCTCGACGCCACCATTGCGCTGGCCGAGCGGATTTCGATCCCCGTCATTGCCTCCGGCGGCTTTGCCTCCATCGACGATGTGAACGCGCTGCTCCAGCCCCGCGCGAAAAAACTGGCCGGAGCGATCGCGGGCCGCGCGCTCTACGATGGCCGTCTCGATCCCGCGGCCGCATTGGCGCTGATCCGCGACGCGCGTGCCGCGGCCTAGGAGTCCAGAAATGTTCAAGGTGCGCGTGATTCCCTGCCTCGACGTCAAGGACGGGCGAGTCGTCAAGGGCGTCAATTTCGTCGATCTGCGCGATGCCGGCGATCCCGTCGAAGCGGCCGTCGCCTATGACGCCGCCGGCGCCGATGAGCTGTGCTTCCTCGACATCACCGCGACCCATGAAAATCGCGGCACCATGCTGGACGTGGTCCGGCGCACCGCGGAGGCCTGTTTCATGCCGCTGACGGTCGGCGGGGGCGTGCGCACCATCGACGACATCAAGACCCTGCTCCGCGCCGGCGCCGACAAGGTGTCGATCAACTCTGCCGCCGTCAGCCGCCGCGAATTCGTCAAGGAAGGGGCCGAGAAATTCGGCGAGCAGTGCATCGTGGTCGCGATCGACGCCAAGCGGGTCAAGCGCGGCGGCGGCGGCGAGCGCTGGGAAATCTTCACCCATGGCGGCCGTAATTCCACGGGGATCGACGCCATCGAATATGCCCAGGAAGTGGTCTCGCTCGGCGCCGGCGAGATCCTTTTGACCTCGATGGACCGCGACGGCACGCGGCAGGGTTTTGACATTCCGCTTACCAGTGCGATCGCGGACAGCGTTTCGGTGCCGGTGATCGCCTCGGGGGGCGTGGGCAATCTCGACCATCTGGTGGACGGCATCCGCGAGGGGCACGCGACCGCGGTGCTGGCGGCGTCGATCTTCCATTTCGGGGAATTCACCATACGTCAAGCAAAGGACCATATGGTGCGGGCCGGGCTGCCGATGCGGCTGGATCCCTGACGACTCCCGGTCACAAAAGTGCTAAATGCCTTCAGTGGCGCCCGAATTTGCGGGCGCGTGAGTTGAGTTGATGCCGCGTTTCACGCTCCACGATCTCGCCGCCACCATCGATGCCCGCGCGGCGTCGGGAGGAGAGGCGTCCTATACGCGCAAGCTCCTGGACAAGGGTTCGGAGCATTGCGCCAAGAAATTGGGCGAGGAGGCGGTGGAAACCGTGATCGCCGCCGTCGAGAACGATCGCGACCATCTGATCGCCGAAAGTGCGGACCTGCTGTTTCATTTGCTGGTGCTTCTGAAGTCGCGTGGAGTGAAGCTCGAGGAAGTTGAGGCAGCGCTGGGGCTGCGCACGAGTATGTCCGGACTGGAAGAAAAGGCGTCGCGCAAGCGCGACTGAGAGCATGATCCGGAAAAGTGGGTACCGGTTTTCCGAGAAGATCATGCTCAAGAAATTGTGGGCAACGGGGTTCGGGCCAGATCCTGCCCGACGTGCAAGCTAGAGGCTGCGTCATGGATATTCGGGCACCGGAGCAACAATACAATCCCTACCGGATATTCTCCCGGGAGCAGTGGGCGCGGCTGCGCGACGACACGCCGATGACGCTCGAACCTGGCGAATTCTCGCGCCTGCGTTCGATGCATGACCGCCTCGACATGAAAGAAGTCGAAGACATTTACCTGCCGCTGTCGCGACTATTGTCGATCTATGTCGATGCCACGCAGCGGCTGTATTTCGCGCAGCGTCAATTCCTGGGCATCCAGGACCGCAAGATGCCCTACATCATCGGCGTCGCCGGGTCGGTGGCGGTGGGCAAATCGACCACTGCGCGCGTGCTGCAGGCGCTGTTGGCGCGCTGGTCGCCGCGGCCCAAGGTTGATCTCGTAACCACCGACGGCTTTCTGTTCCCCAATGCCCTGCTCGAGCGGCAGGGCATCATGCAGAAGAAAGGCTTTCCCGAGAGCTACGACCTGCCGACGCTGCTGTCGTTCCTCAGCGACATCAAGGCCGGGCGCGGGCGGGTGCGGGCGCCGGTCTATTCGCATTTGACCTACGACATCATTCCGAACGAATGGATCGAGGTCGACCGGCCGGACATCCTGATCGTCGAGGGCGTCAACGTCCTGCAGACCGGCCGGCTGCCGCGCGACGGCAAGGCCGTGCCTGTCGTGTCCGACTTCTTCGATTTCTCCGTGTATATCGATGCCGAGGAATCCGTGCTGCGCGAGTGGTACATCAGGCGCTTCCTGGCCTTGCGGGACACCGCGTTCCACGATCCCAGGTCGTATTTTCATCGCTACGCGCCCCTGTCCGACGAGGAAGCGACCGCCACGGCGCTGGCGATCTGGGAACGCACCAACCTCGCCAATCTCGAGGACAACATCCTGCCG
>NZ_JADGRI010000466.1 GCF_017881085.1 Bradyrhizobium sp. | reverse complement strand
CCGCCGGGCGGCATGGCGTGCCGCTCCGGATCCCAATCTTCGTGGAAGGTGGTCTGCACGCTGGTGACGCTCGGCATGCGCAGCACCTCGTCGATTAGGCTCCGCGGCGGATGCCGGTAATACCGGCCCTTCGGCCCGAACAGCACAACGCTGTAGCCCTCGCGCCGGTCGTCATCGGCGAAGTCCCATCGGCCGGCGGCGTAAAGCCCCACCAGCGCCTGCACCCAGCCCGGTCCGTAAAGGTCAGGCCATTGATCGCTGAAGCGCAGATGCATTTCGATCATGCGGCCACCGATGGTCTCGATATTCAGCATGCCGGTGTAGCCGCGCAGGTGATGCGCGATCCATTCGCCGCAATAGCGCTCGATCTCGGGCTCGCGATCGGCATGCACGGTCCAGTGATCGAACGTGCCCTCGCCGGCCGACTGGCCGGTGACGTGGCGCCACCAGCGCGGCTCGCCGCCGACGATGGCGACGTCGGTGCTCACGTGGCGGCCCTCAAGCATGATCATCCACATGTGGCCGGAGGTCTGATGCAACGCGTAGTCCGCGGCCGAGTGGATGATGCGGGTATCGACCCCCATGCCCTTGAGATTGACGATGGGCTTGGAGAATACCGGAAAGGACGGCGGCAACGTGCCATGCGGGCCGGCATCGAGCCCCTGGTTCCGGGCGATAGCGATCTTGTCGTAGATCCAGCGGAACTCCGGATTCCACTCCCAGCCATCTGCATCTTCGGTCGGGACGTTCACCCCGGGCGGACAGTCGGCGCCTTCAAAATATTGCATCCGCCACGGGTCGGCTTCGCAGATCGGCATGAGTGAACCGCTATGCGGCGGCGGTCAATGCGGCGTGTGACGCGTCGCAGCCGCGTCGGCCAGGGTGAAGGCCTGGATGGAAAAATAGTCCTGCGTATCGGTCCAGGCCGCCACCGGCGTCCAGCCGACGCCGCGCGCTAGCGCACCCAGCGACTCGATGCTGTATTTGTAGCTGTTCTCGGTGTGGATGGTTTCGCCGGCGCGGAACTCGATGGTTTCGCCGGCCACCCACACTTTCTGCCGCTTCAGGCTGGCGAGGTGCATTTCGATGCGATGGCGCTCGCGGTTGTAGAACGCATGATGCTCGAAAGTATCGAGCTTGAAGGTGCCGCCGAGCTCGCGATTGACGCGCACCAGCAGATTGAGATTGAACTTTGCGGTGACGCCGCCCGCGTCGTTATAGGCGGCGTTGAGCACCTCGGCCGGCTTGATCAAGTCGACGCCGATAATCAGCGTGCCGCCAGGCCCGAGAATCCGTCCGGCGTTGCGTAGGAACGCTGCCGTTTCATGCGGCTCAAAATTGCCGACGGTGGAGCCCGGGAAAAATCCGACGCGCACCGGCGCTGCTTTCGCTTCAGCCGGCAGTTCGAACGGGAAACAGAAATCCGCCGTCACGGGCAATATTTTCAGCTGCGAGAAATCGGGCCGCAGTTCGGCCACCTCCCGCTCCAGCATCTCGCCGCAGATGTCAACCGGCACATAGGCCGCGAGCTTGGGCGCCTCGTGCAGCAGGATGCGCGCCTTCTTGTTCGAGCCGCTACCGAATTCCACCAGCGCCGCGCCTTCCGGAATCAGCTTGGCGATGTCGGCGGCGTGATCGCGCAAGATGCGCATCTCGCAGCGGGTCGGGTAATATTCCGGCATCTCGGTGATGCGCTCGAACAACTGCGAGCCGGCATCGTCGTAAAAATATTTCGCCGGCACCCGCTTCGGAGTTGTGCTCAAGCCTTCGAGGACGTCGGTCTCGAACGCGGAGGCTTCCGTGATTTGCGGCTGCGGGCGTGAGGAACGTGCGAGCGCTACCATTTTGCCTCTTGTCTCATTTGTATCATTCATAGCGCATGATCTTTCAGAAAACCGGTTCCCACTTTTCGGGATCGTGCGCGCGCCCGCCTGTATCGCGGATTTGCGTTTCGATTTTGGTTTGCGTTTGCGTTTGCGGTCAATCCTGCGCTGGATCGAACATTCCCGCCGCGCGACGATTGCCGCCTTGCGCGCGAACCCCGATGGCGATTTCGTCTTCCGTTTCGCGTTTGTTTTCGTGGCCATCTGCTTTTCATCGCCTTTCCGGCCGTGTATTAAGAGCTGCGTTTCTTCTTCGGGACATTCTTGCTTGTGAATTGGCGCGATCTCGGGACCCCACCGGGATTAATCAATTCAGATCCTTGCCGCGCCGATCGGCGTCGGGAACCCGCGCTGAAACACATGGTGAATGCGGTGGATGGCTCGGACTTTAGCCCCGAATCTCGGTTCGCTCTATCCGGGCTGCGCTTGCTATTTCTTGTCAGGCTCGACGACTGTCTTCGACGAACCTTCTGGCGCGGCCTGCATGCCCGGCGCGGTCTCACCTTGTGGGCTTGAGGCAGGAGCGCCGCCAGACTTAGTGTTGATCGGGCCGGTCCAGCCTTGCGGTTGCAACTGACCCTTCGTCTCGGGAGTAACCGTGCGGCCGGTGCTGTACTCAGGTGTGTCCGCGTTTTTATTCTCCGGCAGGGCTTGTGCCCATGCCATCCCGGCAGAGGAGACAAAGCAGACGGCGATAAGCGCGATGCGCATGGGTGTCCCCCCATTATCTCTCACCACAAAACCAATATACGCCTCTTACAGGCTATCGCGCGCTCCGCATTGATCTTGATCAACCAGCCGACGCCTCGCTGTAATCCCTTTAGATGTGTCCCGGCCGAAGCGTTAGAATGTTTAATCCTTGCAGTCCGGTTGCGGAAGATGGCCGTGGCCGTAGTTCTGGAGGAACTCTAAGTCCCGCTAAGCCGTTGTAGTTATCTAGTCCCCTACGAGGAGGCATCCAATGGCGAATAAATCGAAGGCAAAGGACAAAGTTGAAAATCCTGAAGCACACTTCGCCAAGCCTAAGGAAGTCGTTAAAGATAGCGTTCTATCCCATGATGAAAAAAAGGATGCACTCAATACCTGGGAGCAAGACGAACGACAGTTACTGACGGCAAGCAGCGAAGGTATGTCCGGAAGCGA
>NZ_JADGRI010000465.1 GCF_017881085.1 Bradyrhizobium sp. | reverse complement strand
CGCGGTAATCAATATAGCCGAGCCCGGGGAAGACGAGATCAGCGCCCGGCTTGGCCGCGTCACGGGCCATCCTAAGAGCGCCCCCAATCTCTTCTGAAAAAGGCAAATTGATATCGTGGCCCGCCTTGGCGTTCGGGATCGTGAAGCTCTGCTCGTGGTCATGCACGTCGATCCAGCGCAGCCGCGCGGCCTCGCCTGCCCGACAACCTGAGAGCAGGCAAAACAGATGATAGGCGCGTCTGACCGGGCTTTCGATCTCAGACCACGCCGCGCGCCAGCGGGGGAAGTCCTCGAACGCAAGAGCTTTCTGTGATGGCTCTTCAGGGTTCATGACGACGGCGGACGTGGGAAGCGCCACAGGCAGGGAGCGGTTGAGTTTTGCCGCGTGCTTGTAGCAGGCGCGCATAGTCTGGACGCAACGGTTCGCCGTAGTCGGTCCGGCATCTTTCGTCACCTGTATGTGCCAGTCGCGGACGGCGGCTGGCGAGCCCGACATTTCCGCCAGCGGCCATTTGCCCCATCGTGGTATCAGATACAGCCGCGACAACGAGCGCACGTTCTTGGCCCACCTAGCCGGTTTTCCGCGCCGCTCCGACTGACGTTCGAGATGGGCCAAGTATTCATCCAGCGCGGCGCTGAATTTTGCGGCCTTGCGCTTGCCCGGCAAAATGCGATCCGCCGCAATTCTACCAGCGATGACCTTGGCGGCCTTGCGCGCCGCTGCAAGGTTCATGTCCGGGAGATGGCCTAAGCGCTCTGACGTGACGATCCGCTCGCCATGCAGCCGCCGCTCGTTATAGAAGTGCCACGTCTTGCGCTTTAGTCCAATCCTCAGATGCAGCCCGGCTGTACTCGCATCGGCGATGATGTAGGCCCGATCCGTGTCCCAAAGGTTGAGCATCCGAACGCGGCCTTCGGTGAGCTTCTCCGTCTTCGCGATGGTCGGCATTGTCCCCAAAATTTCCCGGCGTTTTTCCCGGCGTTTGCAAAACGATGGGGGTTGAAATCGGCGCGGGTCACAATCCTGGATCGGGAAGAAACCCCTTATATTGCAGGCATAACATCGCCAAATCTGCTTAACAAGGGGTTACCGGAAACCCCCGAAAAAGACGCCGCGTCTGACCGGGGCCGCACTTTTTTGGAGCTCTGTTTCCAAAGTCGTTCAATCGTCACGTTGCGTGCAACACCCGCGAAACAGACTCAGCATCTCGCGCTCAGGCGAACCGCCTTCATGATCCGTGTCGCCCTCGTTGCCATCGCCTTCCTCGCACTCACGCTGCTGCTGCTGCCGTTTCAGCTGACCGGAATCCTGTTTGACCTGCGGCTGCAGCGGAGCATCCCCCATCTCTACCACCGCATGCTCTGCGCGCTGATCGGGGTGCGGATTCGCGAGGTCGGAACACGATCGACCGCCAGTCCCGCACTGATCCTGTCCAACCATGTCTCCTGGCTCGACATCTCCGTCATATCGGCGCTTTCGCCTGTGGTGTTCGTCGCCAAGAACGAGGTGGCGCGATGGCCCGTGTTCGGCTGGCTCGCGAAATTGCAGCGAACCATCTTCATCAGCCGGCAGGCGCGGCACCAGACCGGCGCCGCCACACGCGAGATCGCCGGCCGGTTGCTCGGCGGCGATGCTGTGGTGCTGTTCGCCGAGGGCACCTCCAGCGACGGTAACCGCGTGCTGCCGTTCCGCTCTGCACTGGTGGGCGCGGTTCATCACGCGCTCGGCGCGTCCACGCACCATACCAGCATCATGGTGCAGCCGATGTCGCTGGCCTATGTCGGCTTCGGCGGGGTGCCGATGGGCCGGGCCTTGCGCGAGCGCGTGGCATGGTACGGCGACGCCGACCTGATGCCGCATCTCGCCCGCGTGCTGGCGTCGGGCGCGGTCGATGTCACCGTAAGCTGGGGTGAAGCGACCGCCTACGACATGACCGCGGATCGCAAGGCGATCGCGCGCGAGGCCGAAAAGTCGGTCCGGCGCATGACAGCGGCGGCCCTGCGCGCCGCGCCGCCGGCAGCCTTCGAACAAGCCCTGCCGGAACCGGCCTGAGCTGCCCGGGCGCCATGGTGCGCTGCGCCTTGCAGCTTCGAGGCGTGGGGGCCAAAATGCGCCCCGTCTCGCGCTTCATTCCCCACAGGATCAACCCCATGCAAATTCAAAATCTCGGCGGCTCCGGCCTGCGCGTTTCCGCCGTCGGCCTCGGCTGCAACAATTTCGGCCAGCGCACCGATCTCGAAACCTCGCGCAAGGTGATCCACAAGGCGATCGACCTCGGCATCACGCTGTTCGACACCGCCGACATCTATGCGGGCATGGGCGGCTCCGAGACCGTGCTCGGCGAGGTGCTCGGCGACCGGCGCAAGGACATCGTGCTGGCGACGAAATACTCCAAGCCGATGAGCACGGACGGCACCAAGCAGGGAGCGTCGCGGCGCTACATCATGTCCGCCGTCGAGGCCAGCCTGCGACGGCTGAAGACCGACTACATCGATCTCTATCAGCAGCATGATTGCGATCCGCTGACGCCGATCGAGGAGACGTTGAGGGCGCTGGACGACCTGATCCGGCAGGGCAAGGTGCGCTACATCGGCAATTCGAATTTTCCGGCCTGGCGTATCGCCGAGGCCGAGTTCACCGCTCGGGCGATGAACGTCAGTCCGTTCGTCTCCTGCCAGGACGAATACAGCCTCGTGGTGCGCGACATCGAAAAAGACCTGCTGCCCGCAGCGCAGGCGTACAATCTCGGCCTGCTGCCGTTCTTTCCGCTCGCCAGCGGACTTCTCACCGGCAAATACAAGCGCGGCGCGGCGGTACCGGCGGATACGCGCTTTGCCAAGATGCCCGCGATACGCGATCGCTATGCCACGCCGCGCAACGAGGACATCGTCGAGAAGCTGCAGGCGTTCGCGCAGGCGCGCGGCCACAGCATGCTCGAACTCGCCTTCTCATGGCTGGCGGCGCGGCCTCAGGTGTCGAGCGTGATCGCCGGCGCCACCCGTGTCGAGCAGGTCGAGCAGAACGTGAAGG
>NZ_JADGRI010000464.1 GCF_017881085.1 Bradyrhizobium sp. | reverse complement strand
TCGGCCTTCGCAAGCTGGCGATGTTCCTTGCCGGCGGCGCCTACGATTTTCACCTCTCGGCCGCGACCCTCCTCTATGAATTCCGCAAGGACGTGATGACCTGCGTCCTGATCGGCGGCGCGCTGTGGCTGATCGATAGCCGCCGCGAAACCCGGCAAGCCCGGTCGGACGTGACAATACCGCGCGCGGACCCGGCCTTCGCGGCGCCCGAAATGATCTGGCTCCGCGACGGGTCAGCGCGCATCCGCATCGAACCGCACGACATCCTTACGATCGGCTCAGCGGGAAACTATGTGGAATATTGCATGGCCGACGGCCGCACCCACCTCGTGCGAGGAACGCTGGCCGCCGAGGAAGCCCGGCTGACAAGATTCAACATCGCACGGGTGCACCGGACGCGGCTGGTCAACCTTTCGCGGGTGACCGGGCTCAAGTCCGGTTCGAACGGAGATTTCGAGCTGACGCTCGACACCGGCCCAACCATCGCAGGCAGCCGCCGTTATCGCGACGCCGTCGCTTCGATTGAGGCGATCGCCGCCGATCCCGCTGTTTGCCGGCAATAACGCGGCGCGCCGCTAGAACCGGGCGCCGCCGGCCCCCCAGCGGCCGCGGGCTGCAGGAAATTCCCTCGGCCGGGCAAGAGCTTGGTTTGGGATCGCGGTGCATCCCGGGGGGCGCCAGGACGCATAAAACCCTTGCTTTTTGCCCCTCGCCTCATGCTAGAACGCGGCCTCCAGTTCACCAGGCGCCGTTCGCGCATCGCCCAACGACGTCTGATCAGCCAGCCCCTTGTCTGCCGCGAGGTTTCGCAGATGAAGCCCGCAAGTGCCGGTTGATCTTGCCAAGGACCACCAATGCCTGAAGTCATTTTCACCGGCCCCGCCGGCCGTCTCGAAGGCCGCTACCATCCGGCGAAGCAGAAGAACGCGCCGATCGCGATGATCCTGCATCCGCATCCGCAGTTTCACGGCACGATGAACCACCAGATCGTCTACCAGTGCTACTACGCGTTCGCGCATCGCGGATTTTCCGTGCTGCGCTTCAATTTCCGCGGCGTCGGCCGCAGCCAGGGATCGTTCGATCACGGCACCGGAGAATTGTCGGATGCGGCTTCCGCGCTAGACTGGGCCCAGACCATCAATCCCGAGGCGCGCGCCTGCTGGGTCGCCGGCTTCTCGTTCGGCGCCTGGATCGGAATGCAGCTCCTGATGCGCCGGCCGGAGGTCGAAGGCTTTATCTCGATCGCGCCGCCCGCCAATCTCTACGACTTCTCGTTCCTCGCGCCCTGCCCGTCCTCAGGCCTGATCGTGCATGGCGAGAAGGATGCCGTGGTGCCGCCGAAAGACGTCAACACGCTGGTCGAGAAGCTCAAGACCCAGAAGGGCATCGTGATCGATCAGCAGATCATCCCCGGCGCCAACCATTTCTTCGACGGGAAGCTGGAACCGCTGATGGAGACGGTGACCGGTTATCTCGACATGCGGCTCGCCAACGTTCGCTGAGAAGATCACGCTGCTGCGCGAGCCTGCAGCGTCGACAGCCAGGAATTCCGCCGCCGAATAAAATCGCGCAGCAGCGCCGGATAATCGGCGCTGACGGCCGTGCTCACCGATGGGCGCGCCGCGAGCGCTTTCCGCCAGCGCGCGAGCTTCGGCTTGCCGGCGAGAATGCCGAGATCGGCGGTGTCGTCGAACACATCGAAATAGCGGAACACCGGGCCGTATACGGCGTCGACCAGCGAGAAGTCTTCGCCATCGAACCATGGCGCTGCCGCGACGCGCGCCTCCAGTCGCGCAAAGCGCTGCTCAAGCTGCGACGTCTTCGCGTTGAATGTCGCCTCGTCCGGCGCCGCGTAAAAGCCCGCGATTTCAGCGAGGACGATTGATCCGAATTCGATCCAGCCGCGGTGCTCGGCGCGGCGCAGCGGATCGGCCGGATGCAGCGGCTTTGGCTGGGTTTCCTCCAGATACTCCAGAATGACCGCGGATTCGAAAATCGGGACCTCGCCGACCAGGAGCACCGGCGTCTTGCCGAGCGGCGAAATCGCCAGGAACCAGTCCGGCTTGTTGGAAAGATCGATATCGACCCGCTCGAACGCAACGCCCTTCTCGGACAGCGCGATCACCGCGCGCTGCACATAGGGACAGAGCTTGTGGCTGATCAGTTTTAACGGCGGCGCCATGGGCGGATCTCGCTATTTCATGCAACTGCATCTAATTACATGCATCTGCATTAAATCGTCAAGATCGATGCGTCCGCATCAACGGCAATTGATCACGGCCGGGCAATCACCCCGCCCGTCATCGGGATCGGCACGCCGGTGGTAGCGGGATAGCTCAGCGGCAGGCCCTTCAGACCCCGCGCGGCCAGAAAACCAAAAGCCTGCGCTTCGATGGCATCCGCCGACCAGCCCAGCGCGTCGGCAGGCTCGACAGTGGCGGGCGCCAGCCGTTCGCGCAGCATCCGCAACAGGGTGAGGTTGCGGGCGCCGCCGCCGGCGATGATCCAGCTCCTCGGCTCCTTCGGCAGCAGCGGCACGATCCGGGCGATGGCTTCGGCGGTCAGGGCCGTGAGCGTGGCCGCGCCGTCAGCCGGCGACATCGCCGGCAATCTCAGGGAGGCAAAATCGTTGCGGTCGAGCGATTTTGGCGGCGGCAGTGCGAAAAAAGGATGTTCCATGGCGCGCATGATCCAGGCGATGTTCACGACGCCTTGCGCGGCCGTGCGGCCGTCGCAATCGAACGGCTGGCTCATGGTGCGGAGCATGTAGTCATCGAGCAACGCGTTGCCCGGGCCGGTGTCGCAGGCGATCAGCGTATCGGCGCCGTCGATATAGGTGATGTTTGAAACGCCGCCGATATTGACCACGGCCATCGGCCCCTCGCGATCGAGCGATTGGGCCAGCGCACGGTGATAGACCGGCACGAAGGGTGCGCCCTGCCCGCCGGCGGCGACGTCGGCGGCGCGGAAATCGTGCATGACCGGGATATGGATGGCCTTGGCGAGCGCGGCGGCGTCGCCGATCTGCACG
>NZ_JADGRI010000244.1 GCF_017881085.1 Bradyrhizobium sp. | reverse complement strand
GTTTCTGTCCTTCGTGACCCTGCGATGGAGCAGGGAGGCCGGCATGCTGCCATCGCTGCTGCTGAGGTTGTATGGCGCCACTGTTTATGGCTGCTATCAATGGCTGTGCATCGTCGCCGTGCTCGGCTTTGCTGGGCGCTGGCTCACCGCGGATTCAGCGGCTCGGCGGTATCTTACCGAAGCGATCTTCCCCTACTACATTGTCCATCAGACGGCGATCATCCGGATCGCGCATGAACTGCGCGGCAGCGATCTTCCGGCCTGGCTGGAAGCAGGCATCGTGATTTCGGGTACGGTCGTGACCTGTGCGCTGACCTACGAGATCGTCCGGCGGGTCGGTGCGTTGAGGCCGCTGTTCGGATTGAAGGTCTCGGCATTCGAGCCCGGGGCGCCGGCGCAGCCGACCGTGCAGCCCGCGCAATGAGCGGGAATTAGGAAAAAGTGCTAAGACGCCCCATGCCCGACCGCGTCTATCTCGACTGGAATGCAACCACCCCGCTTCGTCCCGAAGCGCGAGAAGCGATGGCTGCGGCATGGGATCTCCCCGGCAATCCCTCCTCAGTCCACGAAGAGGGTCGTAGCGCCCGCCGGCTGGTCGAGGATGCCCGGGCTGCGGTCGCGGGCGCCGTGGGCGCGCTGCCCCGCAATGTGGTCTTTACGTCAGGTGGGACCGAGGCCAACGCGCTGGCGCTGGCGCCGGGGCTGCGGCGGGGGACTGGCGCCCCGGTGCAGCGGCTGGTGGTTTCGGCCATCGAGCACGCCTCGGTGCTCGCGGGCGGGCGGTTTGCAGCCGGGGCGATCGGTAAGGTCGGCGTGTCGGGCTCCGGCCTGGTACGCCCTGACCGCCTCCGCGAGGTGCTGGTGGACGGGCCTCCGGCGTTGGTTTCGGTCATGCTGGCCAACAACGAAACTGGCGCGATCCAGCCCATTGCTGAGATAGCCGAGATCGTCCATGCGGCCGGAAGCGTGCTGCACGTCGATGCGATCCAGGCTTTCGGCAAAATACCTGTTAATATCAATTCGCTAGGCGCGGACCTGGTCACGGTTTCTGCGCACAAAATCGGCGGCCCCAAGGGTGTCGGCGCCGTGGTCTGGGCCGGGAGCGTGCAGGGGCTTGAGCCGCTGCTCCGCGGTGGTGGCCAAGAGCGCGGGCATCGGGCGGGAACCGAGGATGTCGCGGGGATCGCCGGTTTTGGAGCCGCTGTGAAGGCGGCCATGGGCGCTTTGGAAGAGGACGCTATTCGCCTTGAATGCCTGCGACATCGGCTGGAAGGCGGGCTTCTTCAGACCCAGGGCGTCCTGATCTTCGCACAGGATGCGCCGCGGTTGCCCAATACCACGCTGTTTACGGTTCCGGGCCTTCGGGCCGAAACGGCCGTAATCGGTTTCGACCTTGCGGGCATAGCCGTTTCCTCGGGTTCCGCCTGCTCCTCGGGCAAGGTGCAGGCGTCGCATGTGCTGGAAGCCATGGGTTTGGGCCGGGAACTGGCGCAGGGAGCAGTGCGGCTCAGTCTGGGCTGGTCTTCGTGCGAAGCGGACATTGATCGCTGCCTGGAGGCTTGGCGAAGGCTGGCAGGGACCTTAACTAACAGAAGCGACGAAACACTGCTTGAACGGTTCTAAGCAGGTGATTTCCTCCGAGAAACATCGTAATAGACTTTCTGAAATGATCCACCGCGGTCCTTGAAACCGCGAGCGGAGGATGGAATGGCGGCTGTACAAGAGACCGTCGATCGGGTGCGCCGGATCGACGTCGATCAATATCGATATGGATTTGAGACCGTAATCGAGTCCGACAAGGCCCCGAAGGGGCTATCGGAAGATACCGTCCGCTTCATCTCGGCGAAAAAGAACGAACCTGCGTGGATGCTGGAGTGGCGGCTGGAGGCGTATCGCCGCTGGCTGACCATGACCGAGCCGAAATGGGCGCGGGTCAACTATCCCAAGATCGATTACCAGGATCTCTATTACTACTCGGCGCCGAAGCCGAAGAAGCAGATCTCGTCGCTGGATGAGATCGATCCGGAAATCCTGAAGACCTACGAGAAGCTCGGCATTCCCCTCCGCGAGGTGGAAGTGCTGGAAGGCGTCGTGCGTCCCGAAGGCGAGCGCCGGATCGCGGTCGATGCGGTGTTCGACTCGGTGTCGGTCGCGACCACTTTCCAGAAAGAGCTGAAGCAGGCCGGCGTGATCTTCATGCCGATCTCGGAGGCGATCCGCGAGCATCCCGATCTCGTGAAAAAGTATCTCGGCACGGTGGTGCCGACCTCGGATAATTACTTTGCGACGCTGAACTCGGCCGTGTTCTCCGACGGGTCGTTCGTCTACGTGCCGCCGGGCGTGCGCTGCCCGATGGAGCTGTCGACGTATTTCCGCATCAACGAGCGCAACACGGGGCAATTCGAGCGCACGCTGATCATCGCCGACAAGGGTGCTTACGTCAGCTACCTCGAAGGCTGCACCGCGCCGCAGCGCGACGAGAACCAGTTGCACGCCGCCGTGGTCGAGCTGGTGACGCTCGACGACGCCGAGATCAAATATTCGACGGTGCAGAACTGGTACCCCGGCAATTCCGAGGGCGTCGGCGGCATCTACAATTTTGTGACAAAACGCGGCGACTGCCGGGGCAACAACTCGAAAATCTCCTGGACCCAGGTCGAGACGGGATCGGCGATCACCTGGAAATATCCGAGCTGCATCCTGCGCGGCGACAATTCACGCGGCGAGTTCTATTCGATCGCGATCTCGAACGGCCATCAGCAGGTCGACAGCGGCACCAAGATGATCCATCTCGGCAAGAACACGACGAGCCGGATCATCTCCAAGGGCATCGCGGCGGGCGTGTCGCAGAACACCTATCGCGGCCTCGTCACCGCGCACCGCAAGGCCACCGGCGCGCGCAATTTCACCGCCTGCGACTCGCTTTTGATCGGCGACAAATGCGGCGCGCACACCGTGCCCTATATCGAGGCCAAGAATTCCTCGGCGCTGTTCGAGCATGAGGCGACCACCTCGAAGATATCCGAGGACGTCTTGTTCTACTGCGTGCAGCGCGGGCTGAGCCAGGAGGAGGCCGTCGGCCTCGTGGTCAACGGTTTTGTCAAGGACGTGCTGCAGCAACTGCCGATGGAGTTCGCGGTGGAAGCGCAGAAGCTGATCTCGATCTCGCTCGAGGGTTCGGTTGGGTAGTGCCTCATCCTGAGGAGGGCGTGAAAGCGCTCGTCTCGAAGGACGAGAGGAAAGATTGTCGGCCACGTCCTTGCAAGACGCGCCTTCGGCGCTCCTGGGACGAGGAGAGAAACGGAAGAGCACAATGCCATTACTGGAAGTCAAGAACCTGCAGGTCCGTGTCGAGGAGCGTGAGATTCTCCATGGGCTTTCGCTCACCGTGAACAAGGGTGAAGTGCACGCCATCATGGGGCCGAACGGCTCAGGCAAGTCGACGCTGAGCCATGTCATTGCGGGCAAACCAGGCTATGAGGTCACCGGCGGCGAAATCCTGTTCAACGGCGAGGATCTCCTGGAGATGTCGCCCGACGCGCGTGCCGCCAAGGGCGTGTTCCTGGCGTTCCAGTATCCGGTGGAAATACCCGGTGTCGCCACCATGACCTTCCTGCGCACCGCGCTCAACGCGCAGCGCAAGGCGCGCGGCGAGGGCGAGTACTCCACCCCGGACTTTCTGAAGAAGGTGCGCGAGGTCGCGGCCAGGCTCAACATTCCCCAGGAAATGCTGCGCCGTGGCGTCAATGTCGGTTTCTCCGGCGGCGAGAAGAAGCGCAACGAGGTGCTGCAGATGGCGCTGTTCGAGCCGAGCCTCTGCATACTCGACGAGATGGATTCCGGCCTCGACATCGACGCGCTTCGGGTGGCCGCAGACGGCGTCAATGCGCTGCGCTCGCCGGACCGCGCCATGGTGGTGATCACGCATTATCAGCGGCTGTTGAATTACATCGTGCCTGACTTCGTGCACGTGATGTCGAAGGGCCGCGTGGTGAAGAGCGGCGGCAAGGAATTGGCGCTGGAGCTCGAGGCTTCCGGCTATGCCCAGTTCGAAGACGCGGCCTGACGCGAAATGCGGATTTTGTGATGAATGTTGCACTGGCAAAGACCGAGACCGGACACGCGCTGAGCGATGCGTTTGCCGTCGCGCGCGACCGCTTGCCGGGTGCGGGCAAGGTCGCCGAGGCGCGTCAGCAGGCGTTCGAGGCCTACGAGCGCGTCGGCCTGCCGCACCGGCGGATCGAAGACTGGAAATACACCGATTTGCGCGCGCTGATGCGCGAAGTGCTGCCGCTCGCGGCGCCGCCGGATGCGGCAGCGCTGAAGCGGGCGGCCGCGGCCTTGAAGCTGCATGCGATTGCTGGCGTGCGGCGGCTGGTGCTGGTGGACGGGGTGTTCGCGCCAGGCCTGTCCGAAGCAGGCAACCTTGAAAAAGGACTTGGCATCCGCACGCTGCGCGACGTGCTCGGGGCCGGCGATGCCAGGCTGCAGGCGCAACTGCTCGGGCCGGAAAATACCGACTCCATGGTGGCGCTGAACAGCGCCATGATGACGGACGGCATCGTCATCGAGGTCGCCGATGGCGCCGCGCTGACACAGCCCTTGCACATCATCCATATCGCCAGTGGCGGAACGCCGGCGGCGATGTTCACGCGCTCGCTGTTCGTGCTCGGCAACGCCGCCAGCGCGACGCTGGTGGAAAGCTATATCGCCGCCGAGGGCGCGAAGGTCTATCAGGTCCACGACTCCCTCATCGTTTCGATCGGCGACAGTGCGCGGCTCGACCATGTGCGCTTGATCGAGGACGGCCGCGAGGCCTTCAACATTTCTTCGAGCCAGGTGACGCTGGGCGCCAAAGCCCATTTCAACACGTTTGGGCTTACCAGCGGCTCGAGCGTCAGCCGCTATCAGGCGACGATGGCGTTCGACGGCGAGGGCTCGCGCGTCGAGACCAACGGCGTCAATCTGCTCAACGGCCGCCAGCATGCGGACACGACGCTGTTTCTCGATCACGCGGTGCCGAATTGCTCGAGCCGTGAAATCTTCCGCGCGGTCGTCGACGACCGGGGCCATTCGGTGTTCCAGGGCCGCATCATCGTCCGTCCCGACGCGCAGAAGACCGACGCCAAGATGATGACGCGGGCGCTGCTGTTGTCCGACGAGGCGGAAGCCGACAACAAGCCGGAACTCGAAATTTTCGCCGACGATGTCACCTGCGGCCATGGCGCGACCACCGGGGCGCTCGACGAGAGCCTGCTGTTCTATTTGCGGGCGCGCGGCCTTTCCGAAAAGGAAGCTCAGGCGCTGCTGATCCAGGCTTTCGTCGGCGAGGCCATTGAGTCGATCGCCAGCGATAGCCTGCGTGAGCTCGCGATCTCGGCGGCGCAGCGCTGGCTGGCGGCACGGGGATGAGCATGCATCCGGCAGTCCTGAACGGTTCCTATGACGTGGCGCGCGTGCGGGAAGATTTTCCGGCGCTGGCGCTGAAGGTCTACGGCAAGCCGCTGGTCTATCTCGACAACGCCGCTTCCGCGCAGAAGCCCAATGCGGTGCTGGAGCGGATGACGGAGGCCTACAAGAGCGAATACGCCAACGTGCATCGCGGTCTGCACTACCTCGCCAATGCGGCGACGGAGGCCTATGAGGGCGGCCGCGCCAAGGTGGCAGGATTCCTCAATGCCGCGCGCACCGAGGAGATCGTCTTCACCCGCAACGCCACCGAGGCGATCAACCTCGTGGCGTCGTCCTGGGGCGAGCCAAACATCAAGGCTGGCGACGAGATCGTGCTCTCGATCATGGAGCACCATTCCAACATCGTGCCCTGGCATTTCCTCAGGGAGCGGCACGGTGCCGTCATCAAATGGGTCGACGTCGATGACGAAGGCAATTTCCTGATCGACGCATTCGAAAAGGCGCTGACGCCGCGCACCAAGCTGGTCGCGATCACGCAGATGTCGAACGCGCTCGGCACCATCGTGCCGGTCAAGGACGTGGTGAAGATCGCACATGCCCGCGGCATCCCCGTGCTGGTCGACGGCAGCCAGGCCGCCGTGCACCTCGCGATCGACGTCAGGGATATCGACGCCGATTTCTACGTCTTTACCGGCCACAAGCTGTACGGCCCGACCGGCATCGGCGTGCTCTACGCCAAGCACGAGCACCTGGTGGCGATGCGGCCCTACAACGGCGGCGGCGAGATGATCCGCGAGGTCGCGCGGGACTGGGTCACCTACGGCGATCCGCCGCACAAATTCGAGGCGGGGACGCCGGCGATCGTCGAGGCGATCGGCCTGGGAGCGGCGATCGACTACGTCAATTCGATCGGCAAGGAGCGCATCGCCGCCCATGAGCACGATCTCCTGACCTACGCGCAGGAACGCCTGCGGGAAATCAATTCGCTGCGGTTGATCGGCACCGCACGCGGCAAGGGACCGGTGATCTCCTTCGAGATGAAGGGCGCCCATCCCCACGATGTCGCGACCGTGATCGATCGCCAGGGCATCGCGGTGCGCGCCGGTACCCATTGCGTGATGCCGCTTTTAGAGCGGTTCAATGTGACGGCGACGTGCCGCGCTTCGTTCGGCATGTATAATACCAGGGAAGAAGTCGACCATCTGGCACAGGCGCTGATCAAGGCGCGGGAATTGTTTTCATGACCGACACAGCCGAAGCCAAGAATCTTGAGGCCAAGAATCCTGAAGTCAAAACTGCCAACATGGAAACGCATTCGGCGTTGCCGCCGGAGGAGACCGAGCGTCTCGCCGGCGAGATCGTCTCCGCGCTGAAGACCGTGTTCGATCCGGAAATCCCGGCCGACATCTACGAACTCGGCCTGATCTACAAGGTCGAGATCAAGGACGACCGCAGCGTCGACGTCCTGATGACGCTGACGACCCCGAATTGTCCGGCGGCCGGCGAATTGCCGACCATGGTGGAGAACGCGGTCGCCAGCGTTCCCGGCGTGGGCTTGGTCAACGTCAATCTGGTCTGGGATCCGGCGTGGACGCCGGACCGGATGACCGACGAGGCGCGCCTCGTCCTCAATATGTGGTGAGCGTTTAGAGCATGATCATGCTCAAAGCCAAGGTGGCTTGGGTTTTGCTTGTTCTCGGGAAATAGCCGGCATTGATTTGCCATTGGGATTGACCACATGACTAACATGACACCCGCCTCGCAAACTCCCGCCTCCAAGCCGAAGCCGCGGCCCCGGCCGCAGGTGATGAAGCTGACCGACGCCGCGGCGCAGCGGATCGCCGAACTGACCCGGCGCGCCGATTCCGAAATCGTGGGCTTGAGGGTCGGGATCAAGAACGGCGGCTGCGCCGGGCAATCCTACACGGTCGAATACGCCCACGATATCAAGCCGACCGACGAGGTTGTCGAGGACAAGGGCGTGAAGATCCTGGTCGATCCCAAGGCGGTGCTGTTCCTGCTCGGCACCGAGATGGATTACAAGGCCGACAAGATGCAGTCGCAGTTCATCTTCAACAACCCGAACCAGACCGGCGCCTGCGGCTGCGGGGAGTCGGTGCAGCTCACGGCTGCGAAGGTGGACGGCTAGTTCTCCGGCGGCGGCCTCACCGTGCGTCGTCCCGGCCTTGAGCCGGGACCTATCACTTCCACAGTTGCTTTTGCGCAAAGTCGTCGAGCATAGTGCTGAGATGAGAAACCTCGGCGTGGCGATGAACGCAATTGCGCTCACGCCGGGGGGGCCCGGCGGTCGCTGGGACGATTGGTGGGAGCCTGTGCGGCGCGCCATGGACCGCGATTTCCTGATCGATCTGTTCTCGGATTTCGGCCCGGTGACGATCCGCCCGATGTTCTCTGGCTTCGGCATTTCGGCCGACGGAATCAACTTCGCCCTGGCGCTGCGGGCCGGCCTGTATTTCCGCGCCGACGATCAGACCATTCCGCAATTCGAGGCGGAGGGCTCAAAGCCGTTTCAGTATCAAACGCGGGTCAAGACCATCACGGTGAACTCGTACTGGCAATTGCCGGCTCGGCTGTTTGATGATTCCGAGGAGTTGAGCGGGTGGGCGAGGGCGGCCTTGGCGGCAGCGCAGCGCGCGGCGTTGCGCAAGCGGCCGAAGGTACGCAAGGCGGCGAAGAAGAAGAAGGCTGCGGGCAACAAAGCCCCTAGGGTGGGAAAGGCGAAGCGCGCCCACCGTTCGAGATAGCGGGGTAGTGAGTTGGTGGGCGCGGCGCAGATGCGCCTTTGCCCGTCCACGATATCAGGCGACCTGGCTGCGGCTCTCGGCGGCGTATTCCGGGTCGACTTCGCAGATGACGCGGTTGCGGCCGTTGCGCT
>NZ_JADGRI010000243.1 GCF_017881085.1 Bradyrhizobium sp. | reverse complement strand
TGTCCGCGAATGGAGCGGCGCCTGGCGGTCATCCTTGGACCGACCCATCATCACAATGGATGAGTCCGGAATTAGTTCCCCTGGAAGACGCATCGGATCCGCAGTGGCTTGACGATCCGGAGCTGAAGCCGGTCTACGAATGGATGAAGGAATACGTGCCTACCGCCAATCCATCGGATACCTTCTACCCTTCCGGATGGACATACAGTCAAATGCTGGTGCAGGTGCTGCGCCAGTGCGGCGATGACCTGACGCGAGAGAACATCATGCGCCAGGCCGCCAGCCTGAAGGATTTTCGTAACCCCGCTTTGCTGCCGGGCAGCCTGATCAACACCAGCTCCACCGACTACCGGGTGGTCAAAGATATGAGGTTGGAGCGCTTCAACGGAAAGAACTGGAAGAGCATCGGTACTTGACGTCTCGCGCTCGACAAATCGTCGAGCGAGCATTCCGTCTTCGCGGAGAGATCGAACAGGCGGACAAGCCGCCTCGCTTCCAGAAGCCTGCCCTGCGCGTTGCGCTGCACCCTTCGTACAACTCCTTGCCTAACGCGCAGATTTCACCGACACTTCCTTCCAAACAGAAAAGTCAGGGAGGACGCCAAATGCCTGTTCACCGGATGACGCTGCTCGCCGCAACCTTGGCCGTGCTGGCGGCAACGCCGGCGTTGGCTCAAAAGAAATATGGCCCCGGCGTCAGCGATACCGAGATCAAGATCGGCCAGACCATTGCCTATAGCGGGCCGGCCTCTGCATATGGCACGCTCGGCAAGGTGGAGGCCGCCTATTTCAAGTGGCTGAACGAAGCCAAGGGCGGCATCAACGGCCGCAAGATCACCTTCATCAGCCGCGATGACGCCTACTCGCCGCCTAAAGCGGTGGAGAATGTGCGCAGCCTGGTGGAAGGCGATGAGGTCGCACTGATCTTCGGCGTGCTTGGAACGCCCCTGAACATGGCGATCAGGCCGTATCTGAACAAGCAGGGTGTGCCGCAGTTGTTCGTCGCCGCCGGCTCCTCGGCGCTGAACGACCCCGCGCATTTCCCGTGGACGATGGGCTGGCAGCCAAACCTGCGGGACGAGGCAAAATTCTACGCCAAAAACCTGCTCGCCCATAATTCGAAACCCAAAATCGGCGTGCTCTACCAGAACGACGATTTCGGCAAGGACTTGCTGAACGGCCTCAAGGAAGGCCTGGGCGAAGACGCCGACAAGATGATCGTCAGCGTGCAGAACTTTCAGTCGACCGACCCCACCATCGACAGTCAGATCGTGATCCTGCAGAATTCAGGCGCCGACGCGCTATTCCTGTTCACCTATGCCAAGCAGGCGGCGCAGGCGATATCGAAAATGTCCGACCTGAGCTGGAAGCCGGAGACCTATCTGCATCTCGGCGCGGCTTCCGTCGGCGCCACCTTCAAGCCGGCGGGTCTCGACAAGTCCACTGGCATCATGAGCGCGGGTTTCATGAAGGACGTCACCGATCCCAAATGGGCTGGCGATCCCGACGTAAAGACCTGGACCGACTGGATGATCGCCAACATGCCCGGCGCCGATCGCAACGATAGCCTCACCGCTGCCGGATACAGTTTTGCCCAGACCCTTGAACAGGTGCTGAAGCAGTGCGGCGAAAATCTCACCCGAGAGAACATCATGAAGCAGGCGGCAAACCTGAAGGATTTCCGCGTCGGACTACTGTTACCGAACAGCCGCATCAACACCTCGCCTACCGACTATCGCGTCGTGACTTACATGCAACTGCAGCGTTTCAACGGCACAAGCTGGGATGATGTGAAGTAAATCGAGCCCTTGCAAGCCCACGACTGATCCCGCGATTGCGGTCTGCTGGGAAAGCTGTGCGCGCGTGAAGGAAATGCGTCATTTTTCTGGGTCAGAGCGTGCTGAAAATGATGATTCTTTACGCGAAGCCTCAATGCGCGAGCGCGCTGAGGGCGGGAGGATGCACTCGCCCCTGTCCAAAAAAAGGCCCACTACCGCGAGCTGCGCTCGACCGGCTGTCCGCACTGCAGCAGGCATCCTGTGGCGAACCATGATGATCGCCCGGCGTCTGGCACATTTCGGACGTCAGCTTTTCGGTGAACGTCTGCTTTGCGCGGCGAGTCATTCCATAAGCGCCCAATTCCACGAATTCAGCCTTTTCCGAACCGCAAGCATCAAGCATGAAGCCTGTCTCGAGCCGTCGATACCGGAAAAAATTCAGAGCGGTTCTTAGACCAACATGTCGAAATCGTGCCGGTCGGGCCTGCGTTTCAACGGCAGTGTCTGGGAGACAATCAGTAGCCAGCAGTCGGGGAAGAAAGCGTCACAGAATTGAAGTGCATTCGTTACTCCATTGGCTAAGCTTGTGCGCGTTAGCGGCGGACGGATTTCCGATCATGTGATAGCTGACGGCGCGAAGGTAATGAAGGCAGCCCATGTCCAAGAGCCAAGATCATCCCGTCGCGGGTCGGACACAGGCTGCCAATGTGGCTGACCGTCTGCAGCGTTTGATAGAGTCGGAACACGGTGCAAGCGCACGGGTAATCAATTTCGGCGTGATGGAGGATGGCCATGCCGGCCTCACCTTCGGCTTCGAAGTGGTTGACACCGGTGGCACGGCGCTCGGCTGCTATGTCCTGAAGATGGCGCCCATAGGCGTCGTTCGCCGTGGCAATACCGATGTTTATCGCCAAGCGCCGCTGCTGCGGGCGCTAAGGAAATCTGGGCTGCCCGTTCCCGAAATCCCTTGGGCTTCGCCGGACGACGACCAATTAGGAACGCCTTTCCTGATCATGGAGCGCATGCCGGGGCGGGTGTTCTTGGTCTGGGAGCCGCATGCGTCGTTCTCGCGTGAGCCAGCGCACCTTCGGGGAATCTGGCTCCAGGCCGCGAAGCTGCTGGCGCGGGTTCACACGATCGAGTGGCGAGAGGCGCTGCCCGATTGGGAGCAGCCTCTGCCATTGCCGGAGGAGATCGGGCGCTGGACGAAAATCCTGCGTCACGCCGAAGATCCGGATTGGCTTGCGGCCGGCACCAAGCTCGGGAGGCTGCTTGTGTCACGAACCCCGGACGAAGCGCCGGTCGGCCTGGTGCATGGCGATTTCCAGCCCGGCAATATTCTTTACGACAACGGTCGCGCGGGCGGCCTGATCGACTGGGAGCTGGCCGCAATCGGCGCCCAAGGCCTCGACCTCGGCTGGATGTTGATGATGATCGACGCAGAGGCTTGGCACCCAGATTGGCGGCCGGTCGCTCCGATATCCGCCGCAGATCTAATCGAATCCTATCGCGAGTGCGGCGGTCCGGCATTCCTCAACATGGAATGGTATCAGGCGCTCGCGCACTATCGTCTGGGCTCGATCGCCTGCCTCAATGTCAAGCTTCATCGCACCGGCAAGCGTCCGGACACCCTTTGGGAACGTTTCGCGCCATCCATTCCGTTTCTGTTCGCCCGCGGCATCGAGCTTGCCGACCGCGCGCCCCCCATGATCCAGAAGGAAGCCAGTGAATGATCGATTTCGACCTTCCCGCCGACCTCGTGGCCCTGCGCGATCGGGTGCAAAACTTCATCGCCGACAAGATCGTTCCGTATGAGAACGACATCAGGCAGACCGCGCACGGCGCGCCGGAGCCCTTGCGCCGGGAACTGGTCGCCCTAGCGCGGGAGGCCGGACTGCTGTCGCCGCACGCGCCGAAGGAATACGGCGGCCTTGGGCTCGATCATCGCGGCATGGCGGTGATCTTCGAAACCGCCGGCTGGTCGACGCTGGGGCCGCTGGCGCTGAATATTCAGGCGCCCGACGAAGGCAACGTCAATCTGCTCAACGCCATCGCCACACCCGAGCAGAGAGCGCGCTGGCTTGCGCCACTGGTCCGCGGCGAGATTCGCTCGGTATTCTCGATGACGGAAACCGTCAGCGACGGCGCCGGTTCGGATCCCTCGCTGCTCAACACCATCGCCCAACAGGACGGCGACGGCTTCCTCATAACAGGCAAGAAGTACATGATCACCGGCGTACCCGACGCCGCGATCAACATCGTCATGGCGCGCACGCTCGACCCCTACGGCAAGGATATGGGGGCGACGATGTTCTTCGTCGATCTCGATGCGCCGGGGTTTCGCGTCGACCGCATGCTGGAGACGATCGACTCGAACTCACCCGGCGGTCACGCCGAAGTCTCATTCAATCGCGTCCGCGTTACGCCGGACCGCGTGCTCGGGGAGGTCGGCCAGGGCTTCCGCAATGCCCAAGTTCGGCTTGGACCGGCAAGGTTGACGCACTGCATGCGCTGGCTCGGTGCGGCGCGGCGCTGCCAGGCAATCGCGGCGGAACATGCCAGGCGGCGGCATTCGTTCGGCCGCACCATCGGCGAGCATCAGGGCGTGGGCTTTATGCTGGCCGACAACGAAATCGATCTGCATCTGTCGCGTCTGGCGATCTGGCATACCGCGTGGCTGCTGGATCAGCACGACAAGGCACGCAACGAGACCAGCATGACGAAAGTCTTCTGCTCCGAGGCACTGGGTCGGGTGGTCGATCGCTGCCTGCAAATTCTCGGCGCGATCGGAATCACCCGCGACACCGTCGTGGAGCGGATCTATCGCGATATCCGACCCTTCCGAATCTATGACGGCCCTTCCGAAGTTCATCGCCACGTACTGGCCCGTCGCGTGTTGGCGCAGAACGATCCGATGAAAAGGTGACAACGATGCCGAGCCGGCTCAACTACGATCAATTGTATCAGTCATTCCGCTGGACGATTCCCGCGCGTTACAATATCGCAGCCGACGTCTGCGACCGTCACGCCAGAGACCCCGGCAAAGTGGCCTTGATTGGCGTCGGCGACGACGGCAAGACCTGGGAAATGACTTTCCGGGAAGTGCAGCGCAAGGCCAATCAACTCGCGAACCTTTTGGTATCGCTCGGACTGGTAAAAGGCGACCGGGTCATGCTGCTGCTGGGCCAGAATGCCTGGACGGCGATCGGACACGTCGCCTGCTGGAAGGCCGGACTGATCTCGGTTCCGGCGTCAACGTTGTTCGGTGCCGACGCGATCACCTATCGTCTCAATACCGTGGGTGTGCGAATCGTCATCACAGACGCGGCCAATTTACCGACGGTGGAAAAGGCAAGACTTTTCACGCCCGCGGTGGAACATGTTTTCCTGGTCGATGGCGCCGCGCCGAACGCGCCTTCCCTTCCCGGGACCCTCGAAACCGCGCGCGACAGCTTTGAAAATGTCGATACGGCGGCCGATGATCCTGCATTCCTCAATTTCACCTCAGGTACGACAGGCAATCCAAAAGGGGCGCTGCAGGCCCATCGTTCGATGCTGGGTCACCTTCCGGGGATCGAACTGGGCCTGGATTCCTTTCCCCAGCCCGGCGACTGCATGTGGTCGCCAGCCGACTGGGCATGGCTGGCAGGCTTGATGGATGTGCTGATGCCGGCGTGGTTTCACGGTGTCCCCGTGCTCACCTTTCGCGCGCCACGCTTCGATCCGGAGCAGGCCTTCGCCATGATGGGCCGCCACCGCGTCAGGACCGCATTGCTAACGCCGACGATGTTGAGGGTGATGCGGCAGATTCCCGATCCGGTTAAGCGTTACAGCATGGATTTGCGCGCGATCATTTCGGGCGGTGAATCGGTCGGGAAAGACCTGCATGAATGGGCAAACGACACCCTCGGTGCTCCCGTCAACGAAATGTTCGGTCAGACCGAATGCAATCTCGTGCTCGGCTCGAGCCGCAGGATCATGCCGATCAAGCCTGGGGCTCTGGGACGCGCCATTCCCGGACATGTGGCAGGAATCGTTGATGACGATGGTCGGCCGTTGCCTACGGGCGATATTGGCAATCTGGCTTTCCGCAGTCCCGATCCGGTGATGATGCTAGAATACTGGCAAAACCCCGAGGCAACCTGGAGCAAATACGCGGACGGCTGGTTGATCACCGGTGACCTCGCGCGCTGCGACGAAGACGGCTACTTCTGGTTCCACGGGCGCGCCGACGACGTCATCACGAGTGCCGGCTATCGCATCGGGCCTTCTGAAATTGAAGACGCGCTGGCTCGGCATCCGGCCGTGGTGATGGCAGCAGTGGTTGGCGTCCCGGATCCGGTTCGTACGGAATCCATCAAGGCGTTTATCGTCTTGAAAGAAGGGATATCACCGAGCCAGACGCTGGTCGAGAATGTACGGGACTTTGTGCGTGACCATTTGGCCAAGCACGAAGTGCCGCGCGACATTGAATTCGTATCCGCGTTGCCGACGACGACCACCGGCAAGATCCTGCGGCGGGAACTGCGCGATATCGAACGCACCAAGGCTGCCGCAAACCGCGGCTGACACTATGCGTACTGCGGAAAACGCCACGGCAACCGATTATCCAGTCAGTTAGCACGCTTCCGTTCGTCCCAAAGTCCGCTTTGCGCCATGAAGAGACTCATGCACCGCAGCAGACACGTCTCTATTCAATCACCTCGTTGCTGGCTCCGTCGGCTGGCAGACCGGCACCAACGGCCCTTGGCGAGATCGTCGGTCGGCAACCTTCTGCGCCCGGAGCGCCGCATCTCGTGGTCTCAGAACTTTTGGCCGACCTCTCGGGCACCCACATCTGGTTTGAGCTGACTTGGCCACAGCACAGCTAACAAATTGCGCCGGTGGTTATTGGTTCCTGTTTTCGCAGGGACGATGAAGTTGAATCTCACAGCGGCAGCTTCAGCTCCATCAAATCGCGGGCGACGATGATGCGGCCCTTGAAGGTCTTCCTGGCCTCGTTGCGCCAGTCATCGTCGGTCACGTCGAGCTCGCCGGGAACGAGATGGCTCATCACCAGCACCTTGACCTGCGCCGCGTCGGCGATGCGGCCGACGTCCTCCGCCGCGGTGTGGCTCTCGAGCAGATGCTTCTTCAGCGTGGCGCCGTTCTTGACCCTCGTCACGAGACGATCGACCCACGGCAGATAGAGCGCTTCGTGCACCAGCACGTCGGCGCCTTTGGCGAATTCGGCGAGCTTCGGATTGTAGGCGGTATCGCTGGAGAACACGATGACGCCGTCCGGCGTCTCGAACTTGTAGGCGAAATTATCAGTGATCGGTGGATGCGGGGTGCGGAATGCCGTCACCTTCACGTCCGGGGTCTGCAGCACCACGCCGTCCTCGGTGATGTCTTTGGCGATCAGAAGCTTGCGCAGGTCGGGGCGCCCTTCGTCCTCGATCCGGGTCTCGATGTCGAATTTGTTTAACTCCCAATAGGTCCGGGTCATTGCCTCGAGACCTTTGGGGCCGAACGAATGGATCGGCGTCGACAGGCCCGTAGCCCAGGCGTTGTAGACGAGGTTGCCGTATTCGAGATTGTGATCGGAATGGTGATGGCTGATGAGGATGTATTTTATGGATTCCAGCGGCACGCCAGCGCTGACGAGCTGGTGGCTGACGCCCATCCCGCAATCGATCACGAATGGCGTATCGTTCACCATCACGAGGTTGGCGGGATTCGATGGCCCGACGCCGACGCGCGGTCCGCCCTTGGTGCCCAGGAACACGATGCGCGTGCGGGGCTTTGCGGATTGCGCCCAAACCCGTGGCGCGGCAAGGCCTGCGGCGCTGCCGAGCGCAAGCTTCAACGCATTGCGGCGATCGATCATGACAAGGCCCCCCAAGGGTTGTTATAATTGTCGTTTAAAGAAGCGTTATCCAACAATCAAGGCTGCGACGAAGAGATGTTATGGCTGCGAGCGTTTGGGTTCGCCCGAGTCAAAAACAGTCGTGGCAGCCCTGAAATGCCATTTCCGATCTGCGTACTGCTAAAAGCCCTCGCATCGTTCGGGGCTTTTTTATTTCCTGGTCTGCGAATGTCTGTTGTGGGTGTGCGCCGTGACAAGGCAGCGCTTTCCAGTGGGTGCGAGCCCCACCCGGCAACCGCTCCAGCCGGAAGCAATCGGAGCAGTCGTGGAGGTAACGAAGTGGCTGAAGCCTCCGGTTAGCGTGTCACGAATTGGTGACAGCGCGCGTTTGCATGCGTAGCTTGAGTGAACGCTAAGCAAGCCTCGAAAAGGGCAATGCGCAGGCCGATCCGACAAACGGGGAAGGCTGATACGGCTGGGGTGAAGCAGAGCGAAGAGTACGCCCAGCCGCTGCGCCGGGGTAGTGGGACAGCATGTACACAAGAAAGCTACGCAATACGTCAGCTCCGGGTCAAACTGAGAAGAACTCAGTGCGAGCATATGTTTTCCGGGTTGGCCCTCTTAGCGAACATTGGTCGGGCACGTAGCTCGCTGTTCGGTAGCAAGGTGCAAAGGTAGAACACTTCTCGCGCAAGGTTTCGAAAT
>NZ_JADGRI010000242.1 GCF_017881085.1 Bradyrhizobium sp. | reverse complement strand
TCGATCCGGCCTCCGCCTCGCAATGATAAACGAACAGCCGCGGCAGATAAAGCATGCCGGCCATCCAGGCGATGACCGCGATCACATGCAACGCTTTGACCCACTCGTACATCCGCAAGCCTCGCCCGTTCGCAAAATCCGTTGTCTTCAAAACTCCGGAACGCCCTTCTAATCTCGGCGTTGCCTATACGCGAGCCCCGTCCTGAAGCGAGACATATCCGCAAAGCACCGCTTCTCTAAACTAATAATTCTAGAATCTTAGGTTTGAGTCTAAGTAGCGGTGATTAGCGCCCGCGCAAGAATGTCCCGCGGTTGATCCCTCTTGTTCACATCCATCAACATTCCACGCCGATCAGCGCACGATCCAAATAACGTCACTGGCTTCAGGCGCTTGCGCCCGCTTGTCGTCAGCTTATGAAGAGACAAGTCCACATAATCGCACTATCATTGCCGCCGGTAGATGGACTTATCCCTACTTCGAGGCCTGTGAAGAAAAAGCCGGGTTATCCCTGACCGCTCGACCCCCGTCCGATTCTCCCAGGTAAGGTCCACAAGGATTCACAGGTTACACAGGGGTTCAGGTGCCCACGTCCGGCAGTTATTTTCATCTTCACCTGGTCTCTGATTCGACCGGTGAGACCCTGATCACGGTGGCGCGCGCGGTGGCCGCGCAATACGCCAACGTGACGCCGGTCGAGCATGTCTATCCGCTGGTGCGCAGCCAGAAGCAGCTCGATCGCGTGCTGGATGAAATCGAGGAGGCGCCCGGCATCGTGCTTTTCACTTTGCTGGAAAAGGATCTGGTCGGCCGGCTGGAAGCCAAGTGCCAGCAGATCAATATACCGAGCCTCTCGATCATCGGCCCGGTCATGCAATTATTCCAGGCGTATCTCGGCGCCGCCACCACCGGGCGCGTCGGCGCGCAGCACACCCTGAACGCGGAATATTTCAAGCGCATCGACGCCTTGAACTAT
The DNA here is from genome assembly GCF_017881085.1 of Bradyrhizobium sp. GTDB lineage: Bacteria > Pseudomonadota > Alphaproteobacteria > Rhizobiales > Xanthobacteraceae > Bradyrhizobium. The sequence goes on along the minus strand of NZ_JADGRI010000242.1, from coordinate 7,360 downwards.
ACGATGATGCATGATGACGGCCAGCACGTCGAAGGACTGGAAGAGGCCGACGTGGTCCTGGTTGGGGTGTCCCGCACTTCGAAGACGCCGACCTCGATCTATCTCGCCAACCGCGGCATCCGCACCGCGAATGTTCCGCTGGTGCCGGGCATTGCGCCCCCGCTTCAGCTGGAGTTGCTGAAAAAGCCGCTGGTGGTCAGCCTGCATGCGACGCCGGAGCGCCTGATTCAAGTTCGGCAAAACAGGCTGTTGAGCCTGGGGGCCGGTACCGGCAACGACGACTATATCGATCGGCAGGCTGTCGCCGACGAGGTCGCGTTCGCGCGGCGATTGAGCGCCAAATTCAATTGGGCGCAGCTTGACGTGACGCGGCGATCAATCGAGGAGACCGCGGCCGCGGTTCTGAAACTGTTCACCGACAGACAGCGGCAACGGCTTCCCGAATGACGCTCTGGCGCGGGCCATCTCCGTTGATCCTGGCGTCGCAAAGCCGCGCGCGGCAAATGCTGCTTGCCGGTGCCGGCATTGATTACCAAGCCGTGCCGGCCGACATCGACGAGAGGGGTGTGCAGCAATCCTCCGGCCTGACCTTGCCCGGCGACATCGCCGCGTTGCTGGCGGGTGAGAAAGCCCGGGCGGTGTCGAGCCGACATCCCGGCCAATTCGTTGTCGGCGCAGACCAGACCCTGGCGCTGGGGAAGCGGCTTTTCAGCAAGCCGGCCGGCAGGATGCAGGCGGCCGGGCAACTGCGCGCGCTGGCCGGCAACAGACATGAATTGCACTCCGCCGTTGCGGTCGCGCGCGACGGCAAGATCCTGTTCGAAACCGTTGCTGTCGCGGGGATGACGATGCGGCCGCTCGCTGCGGCCGAAATCGAGGCTTATCTGAACGAGGCCGGCGAAGCCGTTACCTCCAGCGTCGGCGCCTACCAGCTGGAAGGGCTCGGTGTGCATTTGTTCGAGCGCATCGAAGGCGATCATTTCACCATCCTCGGCCTGCCGCTGCTGCAATTGCTCGCGTTTTTGCGTAGCGAGCGGCTGCTCGCCGTGTAAAAGGAAACCCGGACAAGCAGCCAATGGCGGGAGCTGGATGATCATTCTAGGGCTGACCGGCTCGATCGGGATGGGGAAATCAACCACCGCAAAACTGTTCGCGGAGGCCGGCGTTCCCGTCTACGACGCCGACGCGACGGTTCATGAATTATACGAAGGCGAGGCGGTGCCAGCCATAGAAGCGGCATTTCCCGGCACGACGGTCGACGGCAAGATCGATCGCGCGCGTCTGTCGGCGCAGGTGGTGCACGATCCCGCCGCGATAAAGCGGCTCGAGCAAATCGTCCATCCAATGCTGGGCGCCTCGCGGCAAAAATTCCTCGACGATGCGGAGCGGTCCGGCGCGCCGGTCGTGGTGGTCGACGTGCCCTTGCTGTACGAGACCGGCGGCGAGAAGCGCGTCGATGCGGTGGTGGTGGTCACGACCACGCCGGAAAATCAGCGCCAGAGAATTCTCGCGCGCGACAACATGACCGAAGAAAAGCTGGATGCCATCCTGGCGCGGCAGCTGCCCGATGCCGAAAAACGCCGGCGCGCGGATTTCGTGGTGGATACATCGCACGGGCTCGACCCTGTGCGGGCCCGGATCCGGGACATTCTGGATCAGACTGCTAAGATGCCGCAGCGGCGAACCTGATTCGCCTTTTTTCCGGTCTGTCCTCCATGCGCGAAATCGTTCTCGATACCGAAACCACCGGCCTCGACCCGCTGCGCGGCGACCGGCTGGTCGAGATCGGATGTGTCGAGATTATCAACCGCATGCCGACCGGCCAGATCTTTCACCGGCACATCAATCCCGAGCGCGCCATGCCGGCCGAAGCTTTCGCGGTACACGGGCTTTCGACGGAATTTCTCGCCGACAAGCCGCTGTTTTCCCATGTGGTCGACGAGTTCCTGGAATTCATCGCCGACGCGCCGCTGGTGATCCACAACGCGTCGTTCGACATCAGCTTCATCAATGCCGAACTCGACCGCATCAAGCGCCCGGCGATCGCGCGCGACCGGCTGGTCGATACGCTGACGCTGGCGCGGCGCAAGCATCCGGGCGTGTCGAACCGGCTCGACGATCTCTGCTCGCGCTATGCGATTGACAACTCCCGCCGCACCAAGCACGGCGCGCTGCTGGACGCCGAGCTTCTGGCCGAGGTCTATATCGATCTGATCGGGGCCCGGCAGTCGCAACTGATCCTGGCGGCCGAGACCCGCGATACCCGCTCGGGCGGATACGGCGAAATGCCGCGCCGGCAGCGCGAGGTGCCGCTGGTGCCGCGGATATCGGAGGAAGATCGCGCGGCGCATCGTGCCTTTGTCGCCACGCTGGGCGACAAGCCGATCTGGGACGATTTTTTGGGCGCGTGAGCAGTTAGCTCGGCTTGGCTTGTGCGCCTTGCGCCGCCGCCTGCCGTTCCATGTTCTGCCGATACAGGCCGACGAAATCCACGGGGTCGAGCATCAAGGGCGGGAACCCGCCATCGCGCACGGCGGTGGCGATGATCTCGCGCGCGAACGGGAACAACAGCCGCGGGCATTCGATCATCACCAGCGGGTGCAGGTTTTCCTTCGGCACGTTCACGATCCGGAACACCCCGGCATAGGCGAGGTCGAAGCTGAACATCACCTTGCCGGCGTTCTCCGCCTTGCCTTCGACCGAAAGCGTCACTTCGTACTCATTTTCGGCGAGATTGTTGGCGCTGACATTGATCTGGATGTTGATCGCCGGCTGCTGCTGTTGCGGCGCCAGCGAGCTCGGGGCGTTCGGATTCTCGAACGACAGGTCCTTGGTGTACTGCGCCAGCACGTTGAGCTGGGGAGGGGCCGCTTCGGGAGGCGCGCCGTTGCCGTCGGTCATGGAAATCTCTCCTGGAGCGTTTCAAGCAAACGGCGCCGGTCTTGCGTCCAAATTCGCTCGGGTATTGGGAAAATGCTGTTGACGGGGCGAGTGGCTAACATAGCCCCGCCTCACTCCACAAGGATGACAATCGCGCGCCGCCCGCCCAGCTGGGCCCCCGCTAATCACCCTGTGCGGCAAATAGCCGTCATTGGCGCCGAGAATACCCCTAAATTGTTGAATATGCGCGATTTCCGGGCATGATCGGGGTTTCCCCCCAAGATCAAAACGCGCTACAATTTAGTTTGTGGCAAACTGGCGAGAGTGCCGGCCTGGCCGATTTCCACCGGCATGGCTTTTCATGCCAAAACGCGCCATTGGTCGGGCCAAGTTTCGTGCCTACATGCTGCTGACCCATCCGTGACGTAGTCACTGCCATTCCCCTCGGAGGGAACGCTCTAGCGCCGGACCCGTTGCCGGCGTGAGAACCAGAAAGCAAAAGCGACGTGGATATTTACACCATCATCTTCCTGGCGCTGGCGGTCTTCATCTTCCTGCGCTTGCGCAATGTTCTCGGACAGCGCACCGGAGGCGAACGGCCGCCCTACGATCGCACGGCGCGCAACGTCGTGCAGGGCGCGCAGGAGAATAATAATGTGGTCCCGATACCGGGCGCGGTGATCGACCAGGCGCCGCTGGCGCCCACGGCGGACGTGGTGCCGCCGACCGACCGCTGGAAAGGCCTGGCTGAGCCCGGCACGCCGCTGGCCCAGGGGTTGGACGCCATTGCCGCGCTGGATTCCGCATTCGACCCCCGACATTTCCTGTCGGGCGCGCGCAGCGCCTATGAGATGATCGTGCTGGCGTTCGCCAATGGCGATCGCCGCGCGCTGAAGGACCTGTTGTCGTCCGAGGTCTATGACAGTTTCGAGGCCGTGATCAAGGATCGGGAGAAGCGCGAGCAGAAGACCGAAACCCGCTTCGTGTCGATCGACAAGGCCGAACTGGTGGGGGCGGAAGCGCGCGACAGGTCGGCGCAGCTGACGGTCCGCTTCGTGTCGCAGATGATCTCGGTCACCCGAGACAAGGCCGGCACGATCGTCGACGGCAATCCGGATAAGGTCACCGATATCACCGATGTTTGGACATTCGCCCGCGACGCTACTTCACGCGATCCGAACTGGAAGCTGGTTGGCACGGGAAGCGCTCACTAACGCACGCGGCGTCAAACGATACGCCATCGCGTTTTGTGTCATCGCCCTCGCGCTGTCGCTGGCTCCGTTCGCGGCAATAGCCGCGCGCAAATTGCATCCCGCGCGCACCGCAGAGCCTGCGCATCGGCATCTGCCATATCCCGCCCTCGAATGGCCGTTTCAGTTGAGCGGCAGCCAATACGCCCCGGTGGCCTGGGCCGATATCGCCGGCTGGAACGATGACGATCACTTTAAGGCCTACCAGGCGTTTCGCATCAGCTGCACGCCGATATCCGCGCAGCGCGATCCGCCGGCCGATCCGAAAGGAGATCCAAGGCCGCTCGGCGGCTCGTTGCGCGATCCCTGCCGCGCGGCCCGGGTTGCCGATATTTCCAACGGCGCCAGGGCCAGGGCTTTTTTCGAAGAACATTTTCTGCCCCTGCGCATCTCGCGGCTCGGGGAAGATCAGGGTTTTGTCACCGGCTATTACGAGCCGATCCTCGACGGGTCGCGAACGCAGACCGAGATCTACAACGTGCCGGTCTATCGCCGTCCCTCCAATTTATTCGTCCGCGGCTTCAAACAGGATGCGCCCAGCCTGCCCAACAAGGGCGAGGTGTTCCGCAAGATCGGCCGCCGCAAGCTCGTGCCCTATTACGATCGCGCCGCGATCGAGGACGGCGCGATCGCCGGCCGGGGCCTCGAGATTTGCTGGCTGAAAAGTCAGACCGATCTGTTGTTCGCGCAGATCCAGGGCTCGGCGCGGGTCCGGCTCGAGGACGGCTCGACCGTTCGCATCAATTACGACGCGCATAATGGCTATCCTTATACGGCGGTCGGCCGCATCCTGATCGACCGCGGCATCATCCCGAAAGAGCAGATGTCGATGCAGAAAATCCGGGAATGGATGGAGCAGAACCCCGACGGCGCCAACGAATTGCGGCGCCAGAACCGCGCCTATGTGTTCTTTCGCGTGGTGCCGCTCTCCGACAAGGATGAAGCGGTCGGCGCGCAGGGCGTCCCGCTGACGCCGGGCCGCTCGATCGCTGTCGACAAGGCATTGCATGTCTACGGCACGCCGTTCTTCATCGAAGGCGAACTGCCGATCGAATCGGAGCAATCGAAGACGCCGTTTCGCCGGCTGATGATCGCGCAGGACACCGGATCGGCGATAACGGGGCCCGCGCGCGCCGATCTTTATTTCGGCGCCGGCGTGGATGCCGGTCGGGTGTCCGGCCGGCTGAAGAACAATATGCGGTTTGTGATTCTGGTGCCGAAAAGCCTCGATCCGGCAGCGCGCGGCCGCAAGATGCCGCTGCCGGATGCCCGGCCGTCGGCGAAAATCGCCAGGCTGTTCCCGCAGGTCGATCCTCTAAAGGACCAGAAGAACGGCGCGAAACCGGCGGATGCCTCCCAGGCGTCAAGCGCAAAAGACGCGCCGAAGACCGCCGAGCCTGCCGGGAATGCAGCGGCCACGCCGGCGCAACCGGCAACCGCGGTGGCGCAGGCCTCGACGACGCCGGCCGCTGCCGCCAAAACCGTGCCGCTGCCGGAAGCCCGGCCGAACATCGCCCCGGCTCGCGTGGTGCATCGTCACCATCGCAATTATCGGGTTCATCGCGGCCGATGAAACGTTCCTCGACGCCGATCCCGGAATTGCCGGCGCCGCCACGCCGCAAACGCAGCTTGAGCGAAGAAGAGCGCGTGCTGTGGGAGAACGTGGCCAAGCAGGTAAAGCCGCTGCGCAAGAAACCGCGCGCCGCGAAGATTGAGGCGGCCGACGCTGCGGTCTCGCCCAAACCCGCTGTGTCGGCCGGTCCGCATCCGCCCGTCAAAATTCCGCGCTCGCCAAGAACCGAGGCGCCGGCCGCGCCGCCGCTGGCGCCTTTGGGGCGCCGCGAGCGCTCGCAATTGTCACGCGGCAAGAAACAAATCGACGCCCGGCTCGATCTGCATGGCATGACGCAGACCCGCGCCCATCACGCGCTGACAGGTTTCTTGCAGCGCGCCCACCATGACGGCCTGACCTTTGTGCTCATCATCACCGGCAAGGGCAAAATGGGCGCTGAGTCGGAGCGCGGGGTGCTGCGCCGTCAGGTGCCGCAATGGCTCAGTCTCCCGGAATTCCGCGCGCTGGTGGTCGGATTCGAAGAGGCGCATATCGGCCATGGCGGCGAAGGCGCGCTCTATGTGCGGATCAGGCGCTCTAGAACGGCCTGACGATTCCGACGCGTGGAATCAGTGTCACGATCCAGCCGAGAACGGTGGTCTTCGGGTCACGCGCCGGGATCGGCGGCACGGCGTGCGAGGCTGGGAGGGCTTTGACCGCGTGCAATATCAGGAACATGCAGACCGCCCAGTTTGAGATCCACCGGGAATAGTCGAACACCATCGCAAACATCACCAGATAGGCCGCGCTCACGATCACCAGGGCGACGACGACGACACGCCGATGCAGATCTTCGGAGAGCGCTCCGATCAAGTCGCCAAAATATTTCCAGAGCGGGGCGTGCAGCCAGATCAACAGCGCAAACACCGGAACGCCGAGGATGTTGGAAGGCATGCGGGCCCAGGTATCCGAGACTTCCTTGGCAAGCGGCTGATACCAGATGTAACTGAAACCGAGGAGATCGGTGCGGCTGGGGTCGGTCATCCGGCTCTGCAGATACTGAACGAATTCCGCCTCGGGCACTTTCATCGTTCCCGAAAATTGCGCTGCCAGGAACAACAGCCCGACGCACAGCGCCGCGGCGATGCCGATGGTTGCATTCTTCCGGTCAAAGCCCTGCACCAGATAATAGCGCAGCAGCACGATGACCGCGATGGTCGGCACATACATCAGGAGATGAATGTGGTGAACGAGGACGAGGATCACCGAGGCCAGCGCGGCGAGCAGGATGAATGCCAGCGAGCGCGCCGGCACCAGCAGCAGCAGAATCGCGAAGACGCAGCCGTAAATGTCAAAATGCCCGAGCGTATGCATGAAATTCTTCAGAAAGAACGGCGAGCCGGCCATGAAGACGAACAGCGGCACGTGCTCATCGTCGAACCCAAACGTCCGCCGGAACAGTTCGATGAACAGACCGGCGGTGATGACCCAGACCGTGCCGGAAATCGCAAATACGAGCCACGCCGGCACTTTGACTGTGAACAGCGATACGACCGCGCCGATCAGCGCGCGCTTGGTAAAGCCGAAATGATAATCGACCAAGAGGTGAATGTAGGGGACGTAGGGCTCGCGCGTGAGCTTGTAGAGAAAAACCCCGATCAGGACGGCGACGTTGACG
>NZ_JADGRI010000463.1 GCF_017881085.1 Bradyrhizobium sp. | reverse complement strand
GAAATCCCCGGCATCAACCAGTCGCAGGTCAAGCCGTCGATCGGTCTCACTTTTGCGTCCGCCATGCGCGCCTTCGTCCGCCAGGATCCCGACGTGATCATGGTCGGCGAAATCCGTGACGCCGAGACCGCGCATATCGCCATCCACGCGGCGCTGACCGGCCATCTCGTGCTGACAACGCTGCATACCGAGACCGCGGCTGCCGCCGTGCCTCGGCTGATCGATCTCGGCATCGAAAGTTTTCTGCTGAAGTCGACGCTCCGCGCGGTGGTCGCGCAGCGGCTGGTGCGGGTGTTGTGCGACCGCTGCAAGGTGCCGCATCGTCTGACGGCTGCCGACATCGACAAGGATCCGCGCTTCGCTGTGATCGGCTTTTCCGCCGGCGAGATGATTCACGAGGCCGGCGGATGCGAGCGTTGCGGCGGCACCGGTTATCGCGGCCGCAACGGCGTGTTCGAGATCCTCGAAATGTCCGAGGAGGTTCGCAGGCTGATCGGACCGCAGACGGATTCCCATGTCGTCGATTCGGCGGCGATGGCCGGGGGCATGACCACGATGCTGGCGGACGCGGTGGCGAAATGCCGGGCCGGGTTGACCACGGTGCCCGAGGTTTTCCGCGTCACGACCATTCGGTGATCCCATGCCGAATTATCGTTATCGCGCTCTCAACAGCAACGGCGAACTGGTCTCCGGCGCGATCGCGGCATCCGCGCCAGGCGATGTCGCGCAGCGGATCGAACGTCTCGGCCTGGTGCTGGTCGACAACGTCACGCTCGAGGAGGGCGGCGGCTCGGCCCGCAGCCTGCTCAGCATCTTCAACCAGCCGAAGGCCGAGGACGTCACCATCTTCACCCGCGACCTCGCGCTGTTGCTGCGCGCCGGCGCGCGGATCAATGACGGTCTCGAGTTGCTCGCCGCCGACCACGATTTCGGCCGGCTGCGGCCGGTGGTCGTTGATATTCGCTCGCACGTCATCGCCGGCGAAAGCTTAGCGGAAGCGCTGGCGCGGCACGAGGGGTTGTTTCCGCCGATGTATGTGGCGCTGATCCGGGTCGGCGAGGCGTCGGGCTCGCTCGACCAGGTGCTCGAGGTGCTCGCCGACGAACGCAGCCGCACCGAGGCGCTGAAGCGCCGGCTCGGCGACGCCATCCGCTATCCCCTGTTCGTGCTCAGCGCGGCAGGCTGCGTGCTCTTGTTCTTTCTTACATTCGTACTGCCGCAATTCGCCAGCGTGCTGACCGATTTCGGCGCCAAGGTTGACCCGATCATTCTCACCTTTCTGAACCTTTCGACCTTCCTGCGGAACAATTCCGACGTGGTGCTGGCGGCGCTCGCGGCCGCTATCGCCGGTGGCTGGCTGCTGCTGCGCCAGCAAAGCGTGCGCCGCAGTATCGTCAACGCGATGACGCAGTTGCCGGCGATCCGGGAGGTGATGAAGTTCTATCGGACGTCGCTGTTTTGCCGGAATCTCGGGCTGTTGCTCGGAAGCGGCGTCAATCTCACGACGACACTCCGGATTCTCGTCGACATGATGTCGTCGACGGGGCCGTCCGCGGTCTGGACCGATGCCGCCGACCGGGTCCGCCATGGCGCAAAACTGTCGGATGCGCTATCCGATACCAAGGCGCTGCCGGCGATGGCGGTGCGGATGCTGCGGCTTGGCGACGAAACCGGGCAATTGCCGATGCTGGCGGGCCGGGTCGCCGAGTTCTACGAGACGAAGCTGCAGCGCACGCTCGATCGCGTGGTCGGCATTGCCGGGCCTGCGGCGATCATCACGATCAGCATCGTCGTCGGCGGTTTGATCGTGTCTGTCATGACGGCGTTGCTTTCCGTCAGTCAGATTGTCGGCTAGCACGGAAGACGTGAAGTTCGAGGAGGCGACTGAGGTGGGTCGAAACGTTCTGGCTTTAGCAACTCGAAGGCGGCGGCGCGGGCAGGCCGGCTTTACGCTGGTGGAGATCCTCGTGGTGATCACCATCATCGGGCTGATCATGGCGCTGGTGGGCCCGCGCGTGCTCGGCTATCTCGGCGAGTCCAAGGCGAAGGCCGCGAAAATCCAGATCGAAAGCTTTTCCAGCGCGCTCGATCTATATTACCTCGATCTCGGCCACTATCCCAGTTCCAACGAAGGCCTTGCCGCACTGACCCGCAGCAACAACATTCCCGGCTGGAACGGGCCATACTTGCGGGGCGGCGTGGTGCCCAATGATCCCTGGGGGCACGGCTACGTCTACCGCTCGCCGGGCGAACACGCGCCTTACGAAATCATTTCGCTCGGGTCTGACGGTCAGGAAGGCGGCAGTGGAACGGCTACCGACATTGCCAGCGGCGCACGCTGAGCGAAGCGGCGAGCGGGGTTTCGCGCTGATCGAGATCCTGTGCGTGCTCGCCATCATCGGCATGCTCGCCGCGATCATATTGCCGGCGATACCGCGGGCCACCTCGCGTGCCAAGCTCGAGAGCTACGCCGTGGAAGCCGCGGCGTTGCTGAAGGCTGATCGCAACGCGGCGCTGCGCCGGCAGATCCAGGTGAAGACGACGGTTGACGCCGAGGCGCGCTCGATCCGCTCCGGCGTGACGGGCCGTACCATCCGCCTGCCCAGCGATGTGACGCTGGAGGCGATGCTGGCATCGCGATGCGCGGATCGAATCGCCGGCAGGTCGATCGAGTTCTTTCCGTCGGGCATGTCGTGCGGCGGCGTGATCGCGCTGGCGCGTCCGGGGATGGGATTTGAGGTTCGCGTCAACTGGCTGACCGGAGGCGTTGATATTGTCCCGCAGAAGTTGCTCTGACGTTGCTGGTTTCACCCTGATCGAAGCGCTGGTGGCGCTGGCGATCGTCGCTGCCGTGCTGTCATCGATCGGTGCCGTGGTCGCGACCAGCGTGAAGGGCACGCGCTCGATCGACCAGCGCCTGGCCCTGACCGGCGCCGCCGAGACGCTGCTCGCCGAATTGCCCGCGCGCAATCTCCTGAAGCCCGGCCGCCAGTCCGGGGAGCTCGCCGGCCATCGCTGGCGGATCGACGTCGCCCCGATGAATGCATCCGACGC
>NZ_JADGRI010000462.1 GCF_017881085.1 Bradyrhizobium sp. | reverse complement strand
CATAGTGTGGCTTGAGGCTCTTACCATTCCACACTCCCTGCTCGGGCGCGCCGACGAGGTGATCGAATAAGGTGGCTTGATGTCTGAGTTTGGCACGAACGGAGCAACCGCGTCGGTCTGGCGATGTCCGTTCATCGGGGCAGACCGGAAGTGGCCGGACCACAGTCAAAATGAAGCGTTTGACCCAACTCCGACATCGCCTTATTGCCAAAAAGCGCACATAAGCGCCTGAAGTTGTTCTTCCGGAGGAGAAATAGCATGAAATCATCTATTGCCATGGCTGCGCTCGCTGCTGCTCTTGCGTGGACCGGAACGGCCAACGCACAGGACAAGAACGTCAAGATTGGCGTCATGACAGATATGTCCGGGCTTTATTCTGATATTTCAGGAAGCGGATCGGTGCTCGCAGTCAACATGGCCGTCGAGGATTCTGGGCTACGGGACAAGGGCTGGAAGATCGACATCATCAGCGCCGATCACCAGAACAAGCCGGACATTGCGACTTCGCTCGCCCGGCAATGGGCGGATGTTGAGAACGTCGACGTTTACGCTGACGTCGTGACGTCCAGCACGGCGCTCGCGATCAATCCGGTGGTAGTCGAGAAGAACCGCATTCACCTGAATTCCGGAGCTGCGACTTCCGCGCTCTCGGGCAAGGCCTGCACTCCGAACACGATCCACTGGACCTACGACACCTATGAACTCGCCAACGGTACAGGCAAGGCTGTGACTAAGGCAGGCGGCGATTCCTGGTTCTTCATCACCGCGGACTACGCTTTCGGAGCCGCGCTCGAGGCAGACACCAGGGCGGTGGTAGAGAAGAACGGTGGTAAGGTTCTCGGCAGCGTTAAGCATCCGCTGAACTCGTCCGATTTTTCGTCATTTTTGCTTCAGGCGCAGTCCTCGCACGCTAAGATCATCGGCCTCGCCAACGCCGGCGGCGACACGACTAACGCCGTAAAGCAGGCGGCTGAATTCGGCATCGTCAAGGGCGGCCAGAAGCTCGCTTCACTATTGCTTTTTATTAGCGACGTCCACGCGCTGGGCCTCAAGGTCGCTAACGGCCTTCAGATGACCGAGAGCTTTTACTGGGACCTCAACGATGAAACACGCGGCTTTAGCAAGCGTTTCTCCGCTCGCTCCAAGAACAACGCCATGCCCTCGATGGTGCAGGCCGGCGACTATTCGGCCGTGCTGCATTACCTGAAGGCGCTGGTCGCGCTCGGCGGCAATCCTCACGACGGCGCCAAGGTCATCGCGAAAATGAAGGAGCTGCCGACGGACGACCCGATCTTCGGCAAGGGCTCGATCCGCGCTGACGGTCGCAAGATTCATCCTGCCTATCTCTTCGAGGTGAAGAAGCCGGAAGAGTCGAAGGGTCCATGGGACTATTACAAGCTGGTCGCCACGATTCCCGCAGAAGAAGCGTTTCGTCCGCTCGCCGAAAGCGAGTGCCCGCTCGTCAAGAAGTAAACGCCTCACCGGCGCCGCTTTCATGACTAGCGCCCGGCGTTCTGATATCGCGTCTGAGTCGGGGGAGCCATGAAATGCGAACGCTGGGCTTATTCATACTGGCAGCCACGTTGCTGGCCGACTGCTCTGCTGAACCGGAATACAGCGATCAGCAACGGGCGTGCATTGCGAAGCAGTACAAGGAATATGACGCGAAGCAATTGGGCCAGTGCGTTAACGTCTGCAAATCCTGCATGGGCGGCAGCACGACGACCTGCACAACTTCGTGCAATCTCAAGGGTGCGCGCTAACCAGCCGCTACGACGAAACCGTTGCAAATAATCGACCTTTCCCTGATCGCCGTAACGCGGGTCCGCGACGTCCGCAGTTCCGTCGCTAACGGGGGAAGCAGACGTCGCGCGGACAGCCCATTTCGGCAGCGATTGACCCAACTGTATGGACCAGCCGTGCGTTGCAAGCCGAATGTGAAAAAATGGAGGGGGTTGGTCTTGCGCATCTGTATCCTGCCCTTGCATGGAGCGTTTGTGCTCCTGGCCATCATGGATATCCGCGCGCACCCGATCTCATTCTGAGAAAGGCCCTGAGAGAGGCCGCTTGGGTCACCAGATCACGGGTGCGACGGCGAGACCGTTTCTCCATTTCCTCCATCCAACTCGCAGACCTCGGCAGGTATCAGTTGCGTCAGGGACCAGCGTCGGACATCCCCTCGGGGCGCCCAAGGATCGTCCGATCGCCAGTCGACATCTGCTTCGGCACCAAGCCGAGCCAGGCGGCAAAATCACGGCCCTCGGCGAAGGCAGCACCATTGCCAATGGCCGCCACCATGGCGCTGGCGATGAGCGGTCGTCCGGCGGCTTTAGGCGACGGATCGTCGTCCGTGAGCAATCGCAGCCCGACGCCGCGATCGACGCGAGTTTGTCATGATTGGCCTTGTCGGCGGCGACTGGATAGGCACGAGGCTTACGATTGCTGCTGGCGGCGCCGGTTCCATTTCGGCTTTGGTGGGCAATGGCGCTTCAAGGGAAGCGAGTAACGCTCGGCCGGCATCGGTGATCTGCCAGCCATCAACTTTCCGTAAAATCAATGACTGGCCAAAGATGTCGAGGTCAGGGACTCGCGCTGCCAAGCGCTTCGTTCGATTACTCCAGTCCGGCCCGCTTGTTACCAAGATGCCCACACAGCGGTTTAGCTCGGCCAATGAAGCCCGCCCATCGGGATGGCCTGCCAAAACCTTCAAGATTGTAATTTGCAAACTCACGTCACGCCCCGCGACGTATTTAATTATTTAAACCCGCAATACCTGAAGGCTAACAGCCCCTGGGCTGTACCGTCAGAGAGTTTTGCCAATCTCGATCGCTATCCCCCGATTTTTTACTAAGGGCTGGGCAATTATAATAGCTTCCAACTTGAAGTTAGTGGAGCAACCCTCGAACCTGGAATGCGGCATGGGGTGCTGACCTTTCGGTTGATGGCGGGGTTCCGTCAGTCAGCCCGAATAAGCGACGCATATTAGAAACATGGCTCGTGAATCCAAACTGAGATGTCCGATCTGCTACCGTGAAGGACTGGCGGATCTTAAAAC
>NZ_JADGRI010000039.1 GCF_017881085.1 Bradyrhizobium sp. | reverse complement strand
TGGCGATGCGCCGTTGGGGACCTCCAGCCATTGTGATGCTCGCAGCGATGGCCGCGTTGACGGCGCTGAACGCCGACGCCGCCGCGAGACAGGCGCGCCCCGCGCCACCCACCGAGGCGACGGCGCCACGCGACGCAGGCGAGCCGATCATGGCGATCGTGTCGATCAAGACTCAGCAGGTCACTTTTTATGACGCCGACGGCTGGATCCGGCGCGCGCCGGTGTCGACCGGCATCACGGGACGGGAGACGCCAGCCGGCGTCTTCGCCGTCATCGAGAAGGACAAGGACCACCACTCGACCCTGTATGACGATGCCTGGATGCCGAACATGCAGCGCATCACCTGGAACGGCGTCGCGCTGCACGGTGGACCGCTGCCCGGGTATGCGGCCTCGCACGGCTGCGTGCGGATGCCCTACGGCTTTGCCGAGAAGCTGTTCGAAACGACGCGGATCGGGATGCGGGTGATCATCTCGCCGAATGACACAGAGCCGGTCGAGTTCTCCCATCCAGCGCTGTTCGTGCCGAACCGGGAGGCCATCGCGGCCGCGCCGGCCAAGGCCGAGGCGCTCCCCCGCGAGGCGGCGGCGGCTGCCAAGACGGCCGATGTGGCGAAGAAAGCCGCTGCGACAGCGGCGCGCGAGACGGCGTCGCTGACGACGTCGCTGCGCAAGCTTCAGGGGCTCAAGACCCGCGCCGACGCCGTGCTCGCCTACGCCGACAAGGCGCTCGCAGCCGCGAAGACGGACCAGGCCAGGGCGCGGGCCGAGGATTTCAAGCAAAAGGCCGCCGCCAAGGCAGCGGACCTGGGGACCCAGTTCGACACCGCCAAGGCGGACGTGCAATCGAAGCTCGACGCAGCCGCCGCCGCAAAGGAAGCGGCCAAGGCGGCCCAGGCAAGGAAGGCCGACGCCGCCAATGCGGCGAGCGAGGCGACGCTCGCGCTCGAGCCGGTCTCGGTCTACATCAGCCGCGCGACGCAGAAGCTTTACGTGCGGCGCAACACACATAGGCCGGCACCGGACGGCGGCGGCGAGGTGTTCAATGCGACCATCGAGGTTCCGGTCACAATCCGCAATCCCGACAAGCCGATCGGCACGCATGTGTTCACGGCGATGGCGCGCAACGACGCGGGCCTGCGCTGGAGCGTGGTCACGGTCGACAACGGGGACGATGCCAAGGACGCGCTCGACCGCATCACCATCCCGCAGGACGTGCTCGGCCGCATAGCCCCGACTGCATTGCCGCGATCGTCGATCATCATCTCGGACGAGCCGCTGAGCCGCGAGACCAATTATCGCACCGAGTTCATCGCGGTGCTGAACAACCAGCCCCAGGGCGGCTTCGTGACGCGCCGACCTACGGTCGACGCCAACGTTGCGAGCGGCAACGGATGGGACGACGACGGCTTCGGCTCCTTTTTCCAGCGCAATTGGGGTTCCCAAACTGGTGATACGCGCCGGGGCGGCGGCCAGTACTACCGTCCGGTGCAACGAGGCTGGTGGTAAGATGCGGCACGCCGCGCGTATGTCCGCGCCATGTCCGATTAGGGTATAATGCCTCCTGGTTCGAGCCGCGCGGCGTTGCCGCGCTCCTCACCACGCGGGTCCAGACCTCGAAGGATGAAGCCACCGGCCTTGGGGGAGCACTAGGCCTTCGCCAGATCGAGGAAATGCTGCCCTGCCCGGTCCTCGGTCTCGACGATCCAGGCATCCGGATCGAAGCGGATTTCCTTGACGAGGCGTTCTTCCACCGAGGCTTCCGGGATCGGCTCCTTCGAGATCGGCATGAAGAAGCGCTCGATCGGCCGGCTGTCGTCATAAACCGTCTGCGGCGCCGGGATGTAGAGCATGGCGTTGCCGTCGAGCAGCGCCACCTTGACGAAAACCGCCCCGGCTTCTTCCGCGCCGCGCCTGCGCACGGCGCCGAATACCCCGGCGGTCTGGCAGCGGCGCAGATAGGCCGCTACCCAAATGCTTGATTTCAATCGCATGGGGCAGACGATAAGCCAGCACAATGGCCGAAGCTAGCCTGCAGGCTAGCCGGCCATTGCGATGAACTTGACTCACCGCCGCCGGAGTGACCGAGTTGTGACCGGCCAAATATGACGCGCTTATGATTGGCAGCAGCAATCCGGTTCGATTTCGACCGAACTCAGGAAGCAGCCAGCGTTCTTCGCAGCCGCGCTATCGCGCCCGGCAGGCCGCGCACCTGCATGATCCGGCCGGTGGCGTCGTAGTCCTCGGAGAGCACGCGCGCATTCTCATAGACATCGCTGAGCAGCCCCTGCTTGGCGTAGGGCAGCACCAGCTGGTCATCCACCATCGCAGCCTCGAAGAACCCGATGATCGTCTCCCGCAGCGCGGCGACGTCCCCGGGCGACTTCGCCGACAGCAGGATCGCGTCAGGATGCTTTTCGCGCAGTGCGGCGCGATCCGCCTCGCCCACGCGATCGATCTTGTTGAGCAGCAGCAGCGACGGGACCGCGTCCGCGCCAATCTCGCGCAGCACGCCGCGGCTCACCTCGAGCTGCGATTCGTAGGTCGGATCGGAGGCGTCGACGACGAACAGCAGCAGCGACGCCTCGAGCGCCTCGGCGAGCGTGGATCGGAATGACGCGACAAGATCGTGCGGCAGCTTCTTGATGAACCCGACCGTATCGGAGACCAGCACGCGCGGCCGCGTTTCCGGCTGCAGCGCGCGGACCGTGGTATCGAGCGTCGCGAACAGCTTGTCCTCGACCAGCACCTCGCTGCCGGTGAGCGCGCGCATCAGCGACGATTTTCCCGCGTTGGTGTAGCCGACCAGCGCGACCCGGAGCTGGTCGCGACGCGCCGCCCGACGCTGGTCGTTGTCCCGCTGGATGGCCTCCAGCTGTCCCTTCAGCTCCGCGAGGCGGTCGCGGATCTTGCGGCGATCGAGTTCGAGATCGGACTCGCCCGCGCCGACGCCCTGCTGGCGTCCGCCGCCCGACGATTCGCGCAAACGCGGCGAGACGTATTTCAACCGCGCGATCTCGACCTGCAGCTTCGCCTCGCGGCTGTGCGCGTGGCGATGGAAAATCTCCACGATCACCCCGGTCCGGTCGAGGACCTGCGCCCCGGTGGCGCGCTCGAGATTGCGGGCCTGGCTCGGCGAGATGTCATGATCGACGATCACAAACTCCGGTCTTGCCTGCGGACCGGCCTCGGCCGGCCTGGCATCCGGCTTCTTCTCGGCGGCGTCGTCAAAGCGCTCGCGGGCCTTCGACTTGCGTTGGATCGCCATCGATCCGACCTCGCCCGTGCCGCCGGTTAACGCCGCGAGTTCCTCGAGCCGCCCCTTGCCGAGCACCGTGGCGCCCCCGATATCGTCGCGCTTCTGCGATACCGTGCCGATGACCTCGTAACCGAGCGTCTTCACCAGACGGCCCAGTTCCTCGAGGCTCGCGGCATGCGCGACGTCGTCGACGTCGGGGGTCTGGACGCCAACGAGGATCGCGCGCGGAATCGGCGGTTTGGTTTCCATGATGCGGCCTCGCCGGCTCCTTCTGATGTCCGGCCCGTGCCTAGCACGTTCCGCGATGGCGCAAGCGGCTAAACCGCCTTTATCCCGGCACGGCACGGCGGCAGGTTGCGCGGCTTTCTGGAGCGAACGTCCGAGCCGCCCTGCTAGTCGATCGGGTGGCCAATCACGGCGGCGAGTTCGCGCACCAGCCGATCGGACACCTGCCCGGTCACCGGCAGCTTGCGCTCGCGCTCGAATTTGACGATCGCGGCCTGGGTATCCGTGCCGGCGGTGCCGGTCGGTTTCAGCTGGCCATAGCCGTATTCGGTGAGCACGCGCTGCACCGCCGCCACGCGGCGCGGGCCCGATGGCTCCGCACGCGCCAAAGCCGGGATCGGCGCCGGCGGCCGCAATACACTGGAAGGCGTTGCCGGCGGTGCACCGGTCGCCTTGACCAGACTGCCCAGGGGATCTGCCGGCTTTTGCTCGACAGGTCGCTCAATGGCCTTGGGCTCAACGGCCTTGGGCTCGGTGGCTCTGGGTTCGGCGGCCCTCGGTTCGACAGGCCGCAGTTCGATAACCCTCGGTTCGGAGACGGCTGCGTCGGCATCGACCGGGCGCGGACGCGGCAACAGATTGGCGGAAACGGGTCCCGCCTGCGGCATCACGATAACCGAGCCGAACATCGGCGCCGGATGATGTCCGGTCTGCAGGAACAGCGCGTTGGCGAGGATGGCGCTGACAGCGGCAAACGCCAGCAGGCCCGCAACCGTGTCTTTCGGGCTGTGCAGCAGAATTCGCATCGCCAGGCCGCGCTCGGCCTCGACCGCCACGGCGCGCGCGCCGCGGCGGCGGCGCGGCGTGTCGTCATTTCTCGCAATTTTTCTAGGCACTTTTCTTCACCTGATGGGCTTGGTCCGGGTTCGCGGATCGCGCCGCCGGCGTAAGCGTCGCGATATTGCTCGATGGTTCCGGCGCCGTGAACGTCAGCGGCAACGCGACCGTCACGGTGGTACCTTCGTGAATCTTGCTTTGTACCGTCAATTCGCCGGCGTGCAAGGCGACCAGGCTCTTGACGATCGACAGCCCAAGGCCGGTGCCTTCGTGCCGGCGCTGATAGGTCTTGCCGGCCTGGAAGAAGGGATCGCCGATCCGCTTGAGATCGTCGGCGGCGATGCCGACGCCGGTATCGGTGACGCGAAGCAGCAGCCGCGCGCCTTCGAC
Source organism: Bradyrhizobium sp. (assembly GCF_017881085.1). Classification (GTDB taxonomy): domain Bacteria; phylum Pseudomonadota; class Alphaproteobacteria; order Rhizobiales; family Xanthobacteraceae; genus Bradyrhizobium. Next base: position 19,748 of record NZ_JADGRI010000039.1, on the reverse strand, counting down.
GGCCGCGGACACCGTCACCGTGCCGCCGCGCTCGGTGAACTTGATGGCGTTGGAGACGAGGTTCAGCGATATCTGCTTGAATGCACGCGGATCGCCGGTCATGACCGGCAGATCCTCGGGAATGCGGGTCACGAGATCGATGCCGTTCTCCCGCGCCTTCAGCGCCAGGAGGCTGCAGCAATTGATCAGCGCCGCGCGCGGCGCGAATGGTTCCGGCGCGATCTCGAAATTGCCGGTCTCCATCTTGGACATATCGAGGATGCCGTTGACCACCGACAAGAGATGCTGGCCGGAATCGTTGATCAGTTGCGCGTATTCCCTGCGGCGTGCCGCATCCAGCATCAGCGCTTGTTCCTGCACGATCATTTCGGAGAAGCCGATGATGGCGTTGAGCGGCGTTCGCAGTTCGTGGCTCATGGTGGCGAGGAAGCGGGTCTTGGCCGCATCGGCCTGCTCGGCTTCGGTGCGCGCCACATCGAGCGCCTGCTCCTGCAGCTTCCGGTCGGTGACGTCGCGCATCACGGCGACGACCTCGGCTTCACCTGCCGCAGTCTGCGACGCCGGTTCGAGCGGCCGGCAACGCATCTCGACCCAGATGAAGTCCACCTGCTGATAACTCCGCTCGCCGCCGCGCGGAGCATCGCGCCGGAGACGAAATTCGACGCTGCGCGCCTCGCCGCCGCGCGCCGCGTCCGAAAGCGCGGTGAGATAGGCCGGACGGTCGGCGACGTGGACGCGCTCGAACAGGCCGTGGCCGAGCAGCCGGGTGACCTGCGTGCCCAGCATCGTCTCCGCGGCGGGCGAAATGAACTGTACCGCACCGTTGCGGCGATGGCGCGAGATCACGTCGCTCATGTTGCGCGCCAGCAGGCGATATCGATCTTCCTCGAGGTTGAGCAGCGCGACGCCGGTGCGCGCCAGCGATTCGGCGGCGAACGCCAGTCCCGCAGCGTAAAGCGTCGCCGACGCGACGCCGAACGCCATGAAGATGTTGCGCAGAAGCGGGTTCGCTTCAGGCGCTGACAACAGGCCGAAATGCCCCAATGCGATCAGCAGCGCGGCGCAGGACAGCGCAAGCGCCGAGGCAAACGCGACCGCGCGGCGCGATGCCGAGAGCGCCGCCTCGAGCGGAACGACGACCAGCCAGACCGCGGCAAAGGATTCGATGCCGCCGGTGGTCATCGCCAGGGTCAGGACAAGACCCGACAGCGCCAGCGACGACAGCACATGGGCGCCCTCGTAGCGGCCGGTGCGCGACAGAAACCACGACAGCAGAATAGGCGCGATGAGCCAGGCGAAGGCCGCGACCTCAAGCGCGCTCGGCGCGCCGCGCAACGCCAGATAGACCGGGAATGCCGCGAAGGCCACCAGACTCCCGAGCAGCCGCGGCGCCATGAAGGCGCGATGACGCGCACTCGTCAGCGCGTCGTAACGCGCGGAAGGATGCAGCAAGGCATCGAGGCATTCTTGAATGATACTCAAAACAGTCACGGCTTTCGCGCTTCGGCTGGATCGTCAAATGGACGGGCCGGAACGCCCCCTTATGGTTGACCCACCGTGTCAGAGCGACATTAAGCGAACGCTAAGGCACGACAGGCGCGCCGTCGAAGAGCGCGAGTTCGCGGACTTTTTCGCAACGCGCGCCACGTTCATTCGATGTAAATGGTGAACGTCGGGTTTCCAGCACCCGACCATTATGGTTTCGAAATGGTAGCGAGCCCAGACGTCCGCTATCTTGCGGAAAATCGCCATCAATCGAAAATTTACACCGAATCCAATGATTCGGATTCTTGGCAAATCTTCGGCGATTTAAACTCAAGGCAAACACTTGCGATTTATCGACGGCTGTTAGTCAGAGATGAATTGCGGGATCAACCGCAACGGAACCGAAAAGACGGCCGGGATCGCGAGATGTTCTTTCTACTTCGCATGGCATTCTGGCTCGGGCTGGTGCTCGTGCTGCTGCCAAGAGAGAAGACACCTGAATCGGACAAGCTGCCTCAGGTCGGTGCATCCGAAGCCGTGTCGGCTGCGACGGCGGCGGTATCGGACATGAGTCAGTTCTGCAAGCGCCAGCCGGCCGCGTGTGAAGTGGGTGGCCAGGCCGCGACCGTGATCGGCCACCGCGCCCAGGACGGTGCGCGCAAGCTGTACCAGATCATCACCGACAAGCGCGCGCCCGATCGTACCGGTTCGATCGGCAGCGTCGACAATACGGATGCTCAGTCCGCGACCGCCGCGCCGCGCGACACCCTGACGCCCGACGATCTGCAGGCCGCGTGGCGCGGCGTGCCTTGACGCCAAACCCGGCCGTGGAACTATTTCCTTTTTGACCGGACAATATCGCTTTCGATCCCCCGCCATCCTATATATGGCTTTGGGGATTGAGCGCGGGACACGATGACGATCGACGAAATCAGGGATAATTTTGCGCTGCTGGACGATTGGGACGACCGCTACCGGTACGTCATCGAGCTCGGCCGCATGCTCGATCCGATGCCGGAAGCCGAGCATTCGCAAGCCAACAAGGTGCAGGGCTGCGCCAGCCAGGTCTGGCTGTCCAGGCGCGTCGATCGCGACAGTGCCGGCGAACCGCTGCTGAAGTACCTCGGCGACAGCGACGCTCACATCGTGCGCGGACTGATCGCGATCCTGCTGACGTTGTATTCCGGCCGCACGCCGCAGGAAATTCTGGCGACCGATGCGCTGGCGGTGTTCGACGAATTCGGATTTCGCGATCATCTGACACCGCAACGCTCCAACGGCCTGCGCGCCATGGTCGAGCGCATCCGGTCCGACGCCCGCGAGGCGCTTGCCGCCGCTTCCTGAGATTTGGGCCATGACTTAAGCGTGGGCTTGGGCTCAAGCGTCCCTTGTTCACGGCGCCGTGAGCGGCAACTGCTCAGAAGCATTAACCTTGTGAAACAACCTGACGATGTCAGGTCAACCTGTTTTTAAGGCATTTATCGCATTATCCAGCGGCAAACCGAGTGTTGACGGATGAGTGAGCTTCGGCCGGTCTGGCGCTTCTTGCGGTCGCGATCCGGTCGCGGCTTTATGCTGCACCTCAGCCTCTGCGCCGCGCTCTCAGTGACGGTCGGCTACGGCTTCTATTATTTCAGCCTGAACTGGTTCAAGGAACACAAGAGCAGCGAAAAGATCATCGCGCTCCAGCTGGTGGACGCCTTCGTCACCAACTATTCGGCAGTCCGATCGCAAATCGGAAAAGACGCGCCGGTTCCGGCGTCGTTCCGGGCCCACGCCATCGAGTCCTTCAACAAGCAGAACGGCGATAATTCCGATTTTCGCCTGGCCTCGGTCGGTCGCCCGGGACGAGAGATCCTGACGCCGCCATCGGACGTCCAGATGGCCCTCACCATCGAGACCTTCGCGTCGACGCCAAACCCAAAACCGGTATCAGAGTTGCTCGACGTCAAGGGCGAACAGATGTTCCGCACGGTCTATCCCACCGTGGCGCACGAACAGAGTTGCGTTAGCTGTCATAATGCACTGCAGCCGGGAAAGCTGCAATGGCATCTCGGCGACGTCATCGGCGCGTTCGTGATCGACGTCCCGATCTCGCCTTTTCTGCGCACCGTGATGTGGCAAAGCGCCGGCATCGGACTTGGTCTCTTCCTCGCGCTGGCGCTCGCCGGCCTGACGATTTCCCTGATGCATTTTCGTCAGCTGGAGGCTCTCGATGCATCTGCGGCAAAGCTCGGTCGCACCCAGAACTTTCTCGACAACATCATCGAGAACATGCCGGTGTCGGTTGCCGTCAAGGATGCGCGCGATCGGTGCTATGTCCTGATCAACCGCACCGCCGAAGCCATTTTCGGGATAGCGCGCGGCGACCTGATCGGCAGGCTCACCGATGGTCAGCCTGGCAAGGAAACCGTGAACGACCTGTTCCCGCTCGCCGGCGAAGCCTTGCGCACACGCGAGCTGCAAACCATCGACGAGCACGTGGTTCACACCCCACACAACGGCACGCGCATCCTGACGACCAGGAATCTTTCGATACCGGACGAGACCGGCGAACAACGCTACCTCCTCAGCCTCTCGGAGGACATTACCGAGCGCAAGCAGGCGGAAGCCCGCATCCAGCATCTCGCAAATCATGATGTCTTGACGGATTTGCCCAATCGCGCCGCCTTCCTGGACCATCTCACCGGCAGGATCGACCCCGCGAAAGCGGGCGAAGAATCCTTCGCCGTGCTGAGCATCGACCTCGATCGCTTCAAGGAGATCAACGACGTGTTCGGCCATGCGGCCGGCGACGGCGTGCTTCGCGAGCTTGCGCAACAACTGCGCGTGCTCGCCGGCGAGGCTTATCTGGCGCGGATTGGGGGCGATGAGTTTACCCTCGTCACGCCGAACGGCGATCACCCGGCGCTCGCCGAAATCCTCGCCGAACGTCTCCACGCGGCGGTCGCAACCGATCTGGAACTGAACGGCCAGCATCTTCACGTCGGCATCAGCATTGGCATTGCCATCTTTCCGGCCGACGGCTCCGACGCAACGACGCTGCTCAACAATGCCGATGCCGCACTCACCCGCGCCAAGGCTGCCGGTCGCGGCATGACGCGTTTCTTCGAGATCGAAATGGACAAGCGGCTGCGCGAGCGGCGCGCCATTCAGCACGAGCTCGGCTTCGCCATCGCGCGGAACGAGCTCTGTCTTCACTATCAGCCGCTGTCGAGGATCGATGGCGAGGTGATCGGCTTCGAGGCATTGGTGCGCTGGCACAACCCCCAGCGCGGCATGGTTTCACCGGGAACCTTCATTCCGGTTGCCGAGGAAAGCGGTCTGATCATGCAGATCGGCGAATGGGTGCTGCGCGAGGCCTGCCGCGAAGCGGCGTCGTGGCCGCATCCGCTCCAGATCGCGGTCAATCTGTCGCCCGTGCAGTTCCTCCACGGTGATCTTGCGGGATTGGTTCATGCGATGTTGCTGGAAACCGGCCTCTCACCGACCCGGCTGGAACTCGAAATCACCGAGGGCGTGCTGGTCGGGGATTTCGCCCGCGGCGTCTCGATCCTGCGACGCCTCAAGACCCTCGGCGTTCGCATCGCCATGGACGACTTCGGCACCGGATATTCGTCGTTGTCCTATCTGCAATCGTTCCCGTTCGACAAGATCAAGATTGATCAGTCGTTTACCTCGAAGGTGACGAACAATCCCCAGTCGGCGGCCATTGTGCGCGGCGTCATCGGGCTGGCCCACGGGCTCAATCTGCCGGTGCTGGCGGAGGGCGTCGAGACCAAGGCCCAACTCGATTTTCTTGCGGCAGAATCCTGCGATGAAGTGCAGGGTTACCTGATGGGCCGGCCGCATCCGATCGCGGAATACGCGAAACTCGTCGGCCGCGATGCCGCATCGGAAGCAAGTCTGCGCAGCGCCTGAATATCCTGAACTATTTTCGCCGCTGCCGCTGCTGGCCAAGCCCCATCTTCTTGGCCAGATCCGAGCGCGCCACCGCATAGTTCGGCGCGACCATCGGATAATCGGCCGGCAGGCCCCATTTGTCCCGGTATTGTTCAGGCGTCATGCTGTATTGCGTGCGCAGGTGACGCTTGAGCGATTTGAAGCGCTTGCCGTCCTCGAGACACACCAGATAATCGGGGGTCATCGATTTTTTCACGGACACGGCTGGCTTGGCCGGTTCCAGGGGCGTCTCGACCCGGCCCGCCGAAACCCGCAGCAGTGCGGCATGGATCTGGCCGATCAGGTTCGGGATCTCGGAAGCCGGCGTCGGATTGTTGCTGAGGTAGGCCGACACAATACTCGCGGTCAGGTCGATGAAATTCTTGCCGGCGCCGTCGCTCATGGCTGAACCCTTCGAGGTCTCGATCTTTGCGGATACAGTATCCGCCAGCGGTTATACGCTATCGGAATCTGCAACTACTGTCAGATATGAGCGGATTACTGCTGATGTGACAAGAAAAACGCGCGTTATTTTTCAAGGAAGCACGCCGCAATCGTTCCGGTTTCAAGGACGCTGGTCGAGATGGGCGCGCAGATCGTCGATGGATGCGAACCGCATCATGCCTTCGGGCATTTGCGCCTCGATTGAGCCGTCCGAATACAGCGAATAAGCCATCCCATCGACGACGCCGGATTTGAGCACCGTCACCTCTGGCTGATCCTCGCTGCGCATAGCCGCCGCAACGCGATCTGCTGCGGCCGCGCCAGCCGCCGCATCGGCAAAGGTCGATGGAGTCCGGCCGCTACGCCGTGGCAATGGCGCGTCGGAGGCTCGGAGACGTTCCGACATCGGCCAGGCGTCTTCGAAGGTCGCGGTCGAATCCGGTTCCGCTGGCTCCGGTGCGACGGGCGATGCAAGACCAGAACCGGCCAAAGACAGATCGGCTACGGAGGGTTCCGCCCCCCGCGCCTGGGCGCGCTCGCGCTCCTTCTTCGACGAGGAAGAAAACAGCAGATTGCGCCGCGGTCTTGCCGCCGGGGAATCGACAGGCGCAGGGCCCGGAGCCTCGCCGCGCCCGCGCGATGCGGCCTCCTCGAGCCATGGCGGAGCGGGTAATGGCACCACCGGTTCGGCGTGACCTGCATGTTCCGGCCCGGGCTCGCGGCCGAACACGAACCCGCCGTCTTCCGGCGCCTGATCGCCCAGCGCAGCGCTCAAGCCTGCGGACGACTGCAGGGTTCCCACCCGCAATGGCGCAGCCAGATCGGCAAGCTGCCGCGCGATCGCCTTCAACTCCCGGACGGCGATCCAAAGTCCGAGCATCAAAACCCCGGTGCAAGCCACAATCGCGCCCGCGAGCAGCAAGGTGTTTCCGAAGCTGAGGTCCAGCTCGATTCCGAGACCGACCGTCACGAGGCCGGCCACAAGAAGGCCAATCCCGGCGATCAACACCAAAAGCATCATCGAATCACCCCCCGGCCGCGCCCTCGAAATGGGCCCAAGCCGCCTACGCCACGTTACCGTCATATTGTGCGCATCGCCAACGGACAATTGCCGGGGCGGTTCCCGTAAAGGATCAGGATCCCGGCATAACCCTCGTCCGGCAAGCAAAACCTGGCGCATGAAGGCCACGGTTTGTGGGATTGCTGCATTGCGTCAGGGCAATTAAGCCACAATTGCCAATTACTTGGAAAGGGAACTGCGCTATATGGATGCCGGGGAACGAGGCCCAAGAGCGCCACAGCTGGGCCAAGAGGCACGCCGGGTTACCAATAGCCATGTCATCCATCACGACTTCGGCCTTCGACACGCCCGCGCGGCGCTCGGTGGAACGGACTTGCGACGATCTCGCCATCCTGGTGCTGGCTGTGGTCGGGATCATCGCGGGTCTGACCTTCCGCGACTACGGTTTGGGCTGGGACGATTACACCCACGCCGAATATGCCGATCTCCTGCTGCGCATGTACGGTTCCGGTTTCAAGGATACCGGCGCGCTGTCGTTCGCCAATCTCTATATGTATGGCGGCGGCTTCGACATGGCGGCCGCGCTGCTGCACAAGGTCATCCCGTTAGAGCTGTTTGAAACCCGCCGCCTGCTCGGGGCTATCGTCGGCGTGATCGGGCTCGCGGTGACGTGGCGGCTTGGCCGGCGCGTCGGCGGTCCGCTCGCCGGTCTCGCGGCATTGCTGCTGCTGGCGCTGTGCCCAACCTTCTACGGGCACATGTTCATGAATCCGAAGGATGCGCCGTTCGCCGTGGCGATGGTGATCCTGATGCTGGGGCTGGTCCGGCTGGCCGAGGAATATCCCGACCCTTCGCCGCGGACCATCCTGATTGTCGGGCTCGGCGCCGGGCTGTCGATCGGCTCGCGCATTCTCGGCGGGCTCGCCTTGGTCTACGCGCTGGCCGGCTTCGTGCCGTTGTTCGTGGAAGAGATCAAGACCCATAGCGCGCGAGAGGCTGCGCAACGCTTCCTGCATGTCGTCTACGTGCTCATGCCGGGCCTGATCCTCGGCTACCTTGTGATGGGGCTGATCTGGCCGTGGTCGATCATGGAACCGGACAATCCGTTCCAGGCCCTGACCTACTTCTCGCACTTCTTCGAGAAGCCCTGGAAGGAGATGTTCGACGGCGCGCTGGTGTCGGTGCCCGACATGCCCTGGTCGTATCTGCCGACGCTGTTTGCGCTGCAGCTTCCCGAAGTGCTGCTCGGCCTGCTGATCGCCGGCGTGATCGCGACGCTGATGGTGCTGCCGCGCGGCGACGTGGCGGCGCGGCGCAAGACCATCCTCCTGATGCTGACATCGGCGGCGACGCTGCCGCTCCTGATCGCGATGGTGAAGCGCCCGGCCCTCTACAACGGCATCCGTCATTTCATTTTCGTGATCCCGCCGATGGCGGTACTCGCCGGCGCTGCATTCGCGTGGGGGATGGACCGGCTCGGTGAAAACCGGCGCAGCTGGCAACCGGCAGCCGTCGCCGTCTTCGCCTTCGGCCTGTTGTTGCCGCTCGGAGAAATGATCCGGCTGCACCCCTACCAGTACACCCATTTCAATCATATCGCGGGCACGGTGCGCGCGGCCGACGATCGCTTTATGCTGGATTACTGGGGCCTCGCTCTCAAGCAGGCCTCCGACGGCCTGCGCGAGGAAATCGCCGAACGGCAGGAAGTCCCGCCCAAGGGGCGCAAATGGAAGGTCGCGGTATGCGGTCCGCAGCGCCCGGCGCAGGTCGCGCTCGGCCCCGATTTCACGATCGGCTGGGACAGCCACGCCGCCGACTTCGCGATGACGCTCGGCGAGTTCTACTGCAAGGGCCTGACCGCGCCGGTTCTGGTGGAGATCAAGCGCGATGACGTGGTGTTCGCCCGCGTCTACGACATCCGCGGGCGCAGCATTTCCAGCCTGCTGGCGATTCCGGCGCCTTAACGACGAATCCTCCCAAGGAAGCATGACTGCCGCGCAAGGCCTGCGTCTTGCTGCAAACCATTCGCAGCGCTAGGCTGATGCCGAACAACAATCCAAACGGGAGAAGCCAGTCATGTCGCCAGCGGAAGCTCGCCTGAAGGAAGTGCCGTCGGATATGACGGAGGCCGAATGGAGCCAGCGGGTCAATCTGGCCGCCTGCTACCGCTTGATCGCGCATTACGGCTGGGACGATCTGGTCGACACCCACATCTCCGCGCGCGTGCCGGGACCGGAGCACCATTTCCTGATCAACCCCTACGGCCTGATGTTCGACGAGATCACCGCCTCCAGCCTGGTGAAGGTCGACCTCGACGGTAACCAGCTCACCAAGAGCCCCTACAGCATCAACCCGGCGGGCTTCACGATCCACTCCGCGATCCACGAAGTCCGCGAAGACGCCGGCTGCGTGCTACATCTGCACACGCCGGACGGCACGGCGGTGGCGAGCTGCACGGAAGGCCTGCTGCCGCTGAACCAGACCGCCCAGCTCGTCACCCACGATCTCGCCTATCACGACTATGAAGGCATCGCGCTCGATCATGACGAGCGTCCGCGCCTGCAGAAGGACCTCGGCACCAAGAACCACATGCTGCTGCGCAATCACGGCACGCTGACGGTCGGCCGCTCGGTCGCGTCCGCCTTCGAGCGCATGTTCCATCTGGAGCGCGCCTGCACCATGCAGGTTCGCACCCGCATGCTGGGCCCGACGGCCTATCCGGTCGATCCGGCCGTGGTGGACAAGAACGCCAGCCTGTTCGCCGATCCCAATCGGCAGGAGCTGCGCTCGACCACGCTGGTATGGCCGGCGCTGCTGCGCAAGGTCGACCGCCTCGACCCCAGCTACAAGAATTGAAATCTTGGGATTTCGATGTAATATTGAGTGCAACAACCTCTGCACTACGAATCAAAACGCCGCCCAATCCCGGGCGGCGTTTTTGCGCGGCGGTTCGTGACTCCGTAGTTCACGCAGGGAAAATTCGTTCGAAATTAACCCAAACCACCAACATTGCCTGCACCGGCCGAGAACCGCCGATTGGGGGCAGCATGTCTATTCTTTCGTCCTTTTCTTCCACGGCGCAGCCCCGTCGCACCCAGGGCGCGGGAAAATCGGCCGATGCAGCCCTTCCGGCCCGGCTGGCCGAGATCGAGGCACGCGATCAGGCCTTGATTGCGTGTGTCGACGCGATCATCGACGGCCGGCTCGACGTTGCACGCCCGGCGGGGCGGGATCCGCTCTCTGCCGCCATCGGCAGACTGCTGGAACGGCTTGCCTTGAGCACATCCGGCGATCTCGATCGCATCGTCAATCTCAGCATCCAGGGAAGCGAGACGGCGATCTCAACCGCCCACCTGCTCGGGACCTCGCGCGAAGTGGACCATCGCACCCAGTCGCTGGCAACGGCGAGCGAGGAGTTGGTGGCATCGATCGGGCAGATCAGGGCCACCGCGCAGGCGGCGACCGGGAATGCCGCGGAAATGCGCGCCAGTGCCGAGCAAGGCATGTCGACCGCCGATGCCGCCTCGGCGGCGATGGACCGCGTGGGCACCACGGCAAACCTGGCAGCGGAGAAAATCACCGCCCTGAGCGAAGCGTCCGAGGCGATCGGAACCATCGTCGGTTCGATCGATGCGATTGCAAAACAGACCAACCTTCTGGCGTTGAACGCCACGATCGAGGCCGCCCGCGCCGGCGAGGCCGGCAAAGGCTTTGCCGTGGTGGCGACCGAGGTCAAGAGCCTGTCGCAGCAGACCAGCCGGGCCACCGTGGATATCAGGACCCGCATCGACCAGCTTCGCGTCGAGATCCAGACCATCGTTGCGGCGATGTCCGATTGCACAAGCGCGGCAGTGGGAAGCCGTGACGTCGTCGCATCGCTCAGTGGGGCGATGGCCGGCGTCAGCAAGCAGGTATCCAGCGTGACCACCGGAATGGCCGAAATCTCCGACATCCTGAACCAGCAGACCGATGCCTCCCGAGAAATCGCTCAAGGCGTTTCCTCCATCGCAGCCATGACGGAGCAGAGCGTCAAACAGGTGGTGGCGATTTCCAGCCAGCTTGACGTCGTTCACGGCCTGGTAGGCGAGGAACTGCTGAATATCTCTAAATTTTCGTTCGACAACAAAATCCCGCGTCTTGCAAAGGCCGATCACGTGATCTGGAAAAAACGCCTTGCCGACATGGCGGTGGGACGCGTCAAACTGAAAGCCGATGAACTGGCCGACCACCATTCCTGCCGCCTAGGCAAATGGTATTACGGCGATGCCTCGCGTGACTCCCGAAGCCATCGCGCATTCACCCAGCTGGAAAACCCTCACGCGCTCGTCCATCAGCACGGAAAGCACGCGGCGAAATTGTTCGAGGCCGGCGACCTTCACGGCGCCCTGAAAGAAATCCAGCACGTCGAAGCCGCGTCGAAGGACGTGTTGCGGCTTCTGGACGAGTTGGGCAAATAAGACGATCCCCACGCGGACCGACTTTCCCTTCCTATCCCTTCGGTGCCGCCGCCAGGGCGGCAAGTATCCGCGCCCACGACCGTATGCCCTTGTGGAAGCTCTTGAGGTCGTATTTTTCGTTCGGCGAATGGATGTTGTCGTCGTCGAGCCCGAACCCCACCAGCACGGTGTCGAGGCCGAGGGTGCGCTTGAAGTCGGCGACGATCGGGATCGAGGCACCCGAGCCCATCAGCACCGTTTCCTTGCCCCACTCCTCGGTCAGCGCGCGCCTGGCGGCGGCGAGCGGCTTCATGTTCCAGTCGAGCGCAATCGCCGGCGCGCTGGAATGGTCGCCGAATTCGGCGCTGCAGTCGCCCGGCAGCCGCGCCGTGACGTAGTCGCGGAAGGCTTTTCGGATCTTGTCGGGCGCCTGGCCCTCCACGAGGCGAAACGAGACCTTGGCGGAGGCTTCCGCGGGGATCACCGTCTTTGAGCCTTCGCCGGTGTAGCCGCCGAAGATGCCGTTGATGTCGCAGGTCGGGCGCGAGGAGATCTGCTCGATCAGCAGACGGCCTTTCTCGCCGGCGGGAATCGAAAGCCCGATCGGCTTGAGAAAGCTTTCCGGCGTCAGATTGAGTTTCGACCACTGGGCGAGAACATCGGGCGGAAGATCCTTAACACCGTCGTAAAAACCGGGGATGGTGATGTGGCCGTTCTCATCGAAAATGCCGCCGAGGATGCGGGTCAGCACCCGGATCGGATTCTGCGCGCCGCCGCCGAAGATGCCGGAATGCAGATCGCGGTTGGCGGCCTTGATCTTCACTTCCTCATAGAGCAACCCGCGCAGCGACGTGGTGATCGCCGGCGTGTTGGGGTCCCACATGCCGGTGTCGCACACCAGCGCGAAGTCGGCCTTGAGCTCGTCCCTGGTCTTCTCGAGGAACGGAACGAAATTCTTCGATCCGATTTCCTCTTCGCCCTCGATGACGATGGTAATGTCGAGCGGCAGCGAACCCGTGACGGTTTTCCAGGCCCGGCAGGCTTCGACGAAAGTCATCAGCTGTCCCTTGTCGTCCTGGGCGCCGCGCGCGACGATGATCTTTCGCCCGTCGGCATGCGTGGTCACCGCCGGCTCGAACGGCGGACGGTGCCAGAGGTTGAGCGGATCGACCGGCTGGACGTCGTAGTGACCGTAGAACAGCACGTGCGGCCGCGGCGGCTGCCCGTTTCCTTTGCCGTTGCTCTCTGCGTTGCTCTTGGCGACGATCGCGGGATGACCGGCGGTCGGCCTGACCTCGACCGAGAAACCGAGCGTCGCGATGTCTTTCGCCAGATGATCGGCGGCCGCCTTGCAATCGCCGGCAAACGCCGGATCGGCCGAGATCGATTTGATCCGCAGCAGCGCAAACAGCCGTTCCAGGCTGTTGTCGAAATCGGCGTCGATGCGGTCGAGGACCGGTTGCAATTGCGGCGCGTTGGACATCTGCAAATTTCCTTAGGACTGGTTCTGCTGCTCGGTTTGTAGCTCCGCCGGAGGCGGCGAGCCAGTCACCTCGTCCGGCGGCGGATGCAGGATATGCCAGACCAGTTCCCCGGCAATCACGGCCGCGGCGGCGAGGTTGTTCCCGTACGCCTGCAGGTCGTTCGGGAACACGGGAAATGACAGGCACATCAGCAGCCCCGCGACCGCGAGTCCGGCCCATGTGCCTGCCCGCACGGCGACACGGGGATCATAGGCCGCCCGGTGGATCAGGACCGTGATCGGAAAGAACAGCCACATGAAATAATACTGCCGGGCCAGCGGCGAGGCCACCGTCATCAGGCAAAACAGGATGCCGAGTTCTTCGGCATCGGAGCGTGGCGTCATCCGCGCGCGCGGCGGCATGACCGCGATGAAGCCCAGCCCGATCGCCAGCGAAATCGCCAGCACGATCCAGTTCGCGGTTTTGAAGCTGACATCGATCAGATTCATGGTGGCGGACGGCTTGGCCGCATTATCCTGGTTGTAATTGACCGGGCGCGTCAGCCGGTGCGTCACCGCGATGATCGACTGGTTGACCCACGACCAGTTCTGCTCGCCGCGCTGTCCGAACCCCTGCTCCGAGCTCGTTCCCACCATGCCCTGAAACCACGTCTTCAGCTCGGAAACATTGTGCTGGAAGCCGCGCACCGGCGCCGGAAGCGCGAACAGAAAGATCGCGGTGAAGATGGTCATGCTGGCGGCGGCGGCCCACCGCCGCCGCCAGAGCAGATAGGGAAACACCGCCACCGGAAAAACCTTGATCGCTGTGGCCAGCGCAAACATGCTTCCGGCCATCCACGGCCGCTCGTGCTGCAGCAGCCAGAAGGCGAACAGCATCATCGCCAGCAGCACGAGATTCGGCTGCCCGAGATCGAACATGTCGAAGACGAAGGTAACCGTGGCAAAACCCGGCAGCGCAAACAGCCACGGCCCGGGTCTTTGTCCCGATCCCGCCATCGCGTTGGAGAATTGCGCCGTCATCCACCAGGCGACCGCGTTCAGGACCGACAGGCAAGTATAGAGGAACAGCTTGCCGAAATATGCGGGGATCGCCAGCAGAACCGCCGGCAACGGCGGATAGATGAATTCGAAATAGGCCCTGGGATCGCTGGGGTAGAGATCCCCGCCGTGAAGGACCTGCTGGCCTGCCCAGAACCAGAGCGGGTAATCCTTGGTCTTTCCGCTTCCCCAAATCTCCGGAGCAAGTACGTCGGCCGTCAGCGCGATACAGCAGACCAGAAAGAGAATATCGAGCGGGGCTCGCAGCGACGGGTATCTCAGCACGCTCAGGCTTTCCGCAAAATAAGAGGGAGATCACGCCGCGGCGAATGATCGAACTTTATCGCCGCAGCAGGCCGCCGAGCGCGCCGCGCACCAGCGCGCGGCCGACCGAACCGCCCATCGAGCCGGCGACGGATTTGCCGAGATCGGCGGCCGCCCCCCCGACCACCTTGGTGGTGATCGAGCGCGTGACGCTTCGCGCGATGAGCTGACCGGTCGACAATCGTCCGCGCGAAACGTTGGTGCCGAAAATCGTGCCGACGATGCCGCCGATCTTGTCGAGAATTCCCCCGCCGCCGGTCGACCCGTCCGCGGGCGCCGCGGTCCCGGCCACGCGCTTCTGCAGCATCTCGTAGGCGGATTCGGCGTCGATCGTGGTGTCGTATTTGCCCTTCACCGGGCTATTGTCCATGATCACCTTGCGTTCCTCCGGCGTGATCGGTCCGATCCGCGCCGACGGCGGCCGGATCATGACGCGCTCGACCATCGCCGGCGTGCCGTTACCTTCCAGGAACGACACCAGCGCCTCGCCCTTGCCCAGCTCCATGATGACCTTGGCCGTGTCGAGCTTCGGATTGGGCCGGAACGTCTGAGCGGCGGCGGCGACCGCCTTCTGATCGCGCGGCGTGAAGGCGCGGAGCGCGTGCTGCACGCGGTTGCCGAGCTGCGAGAGCACCTTGTCCGGCACGTCGATCGGATTTTGGGTCACGAAATAGACGCCGACCCCCTTGGAACGGATCAGCCGGACCACCTGCTCGATCTTGTCCATCAGCGCCTTCGGCGCATCGTTGAACAACAGATGCGCCTCGTCGAAGAAGAACACGAGCTTGGGTTTTGGCGGATCGCCCGCCTCCGGCAGCTCTTCGAACAATTCCGACAGCATCCAGAGCAGGAAGGTCGCGTACAGCCGCGGGCTCTGCATCAACTTGTCCGCCACCAGGATATTGACCATGCCCCGGCCATCGCTGTCGGTGCGCATGAAATCCTTCAGCGTCAGTGCCGGCTCGCCGAAAAATTTCGTCGCGCCCTGGTTTTCCAATACCAATAACTGGCGCTGGATGGTGCCTACTGTCGCCTTGGTGACATTGCCGAACCCCTGCGCGGCCTTGCGGACCGGAGCCAGCGGGTCGTCGTCGCCATCGGCTCCCTTCTTGCCGGTGTCCGGGACAATCGCATCCAGCAACGCCCGCAGATCCTTCATGTCGATCAGCGTAAGGCCGTTGTCGTCGGCAACACGGAACGCGACGTTCAGCACGCCTTCCTGCACGTCATTGAGATCGAGCATCCGCGACAGCAGCAACGGTCCCATTTCGGTTACGGTGGCGCGCACGGGATGGCCCTGCTCGCCGAATACATCCCAAAATACCGTCGAATACTGGTCGGGCTGGAAGCTGAGGCCCATGTCGCTGGCCCGCTTGACGATAAAATCCTTGGCTTCGCCGACTTCGGCGATGCCGGAGAGATCTCCCTTGATGTCGGCGGCGAACACCGGCACGCCGGCGCGCGCAAAGCCTTCCGCCATCACCTGCAACGAAACGGTTTTTCCGGTTCCCGTAGCGCCGGTGACGAGGCCATGGCGATTGGCAAGCCCGAGCGTCAGCCACGCCGGCTGCTCACCCTTCCCGATGAAAATTTTCTCGCCGGTATCGGCCAATTTGTTATCGGGGGTTGCCATTACATCGCCTCTTCGCGCATCGGGGGCTTCAACTGCCCGACATCGGCATCATACTGCATCTTGCAAGCCGATTGAAACCGGTCAACGCCCCCTTCAGGGCATCGGAAACCCCCATTCGTTGAAACCGGATCGAGCGGCCTGCCGCGATGCGCGACCAAAGTTGCAACGAACAGGCCTGGTGCGACAATTTTTTCGCGAAATCCGCACCTGCTCTTGCATTGCTGCAACACTCGCCACGCGATCGAAGCATGGAAGGCGGTCGTCGCTTGTAATTCGCGGCGCGTCAGATCAAGATAAATTCACAAGCAAGGATGATCCGGCGCGAAACCGGATGAGGGCGGGCTAATATGGACGAATTGATTGGGCAGCTGGCTGCAAAGGCCGGCATCGATAATGCTGTCGCCGAAAAGACCATCGGCATCATTCTGGGTTTCCTCCGCAACGAGGGTCCTTCCGACAAGGTTCAGGCATTGATCGACAAGATTCCGGGCGCGGAGGCTGCGATCGCAGCCTCGAGCAAGAGCAGCGGTCTGGGAAGGTTGATGGGCGGAGGCCTGATGGCGCTCGGCACCAAGCTGATGGGGCTTGGTCTGGGTATGGGCGACATTCAGAAGGTCGCGCGTGAACTTTTCAGGTTCGGCCGTGACAAAATCGGAGCGGACCAGATGGGCGAGATCATCAAGGGGACACCGGGCCTCAGCCAGTTCGCTTAAGCACCTTTTTCAAATCGAGTACCATGACATATCCAATCTCCGAGATTGATGGCCTGCCATCCTTCGCCGCTGCAAAACTCAAGTCGCTGGGCATTCGCACCACCGAGGGCCTGCTCGAGGCGGCCCGCACCGTGAAGGGCCGCAAGACGCTGGCGGCAAAGACCGGCATCAGCGAACAGCAACTGCTGGAATGGGCCAATGTTTCGGACTACATGCGGATTCCCGGCATGGGCAAGGCCAAGGTCGGGCTGGTGCGCGCCGCAGGCGTCACCACGGTTCGCGAACTCGCCCTTCGCAACCCGGCGCGCCTGGCGCAGAATATGAAAGAAGTGAATACCAAGCGCAAACTCGTCCGCGTCCTGCCTTCGGAAAAGTCGGTCGAGCAGCTGATCGCGCAGGCCCGCAAGCTCGAGCCGAAAATCAGCTATTAGAGCGTTTTCGAGCGAAGTGGACACCGGTTCGCGTAAAGAAAACGCGTCAAGACAAGAATAGAATCTGGAGCTTCGGTTCTGATCAATCGGAACCGAAGCTCAAAGGCCCGGCGGAAACGGCTCGCCCCGGCTGCTGCGAACGTGCGCGGGCGTCTTGACTCCCATGCACGGACCGCGCAAAGCGACCGCATGATCGCGACCACCTCCAGACCCGCCCCGGCGGCCGCCGCCGGTCATGCGCTGTTGCCGGCGCTGTTGTCCAGGCCGTATCCGGCCGTGATGGGCGTCTTGAATATCACGCCGGATTCGTTTTCTGATGGCGGCCAGTTCATCGCGCCGGAGGCCGCGCTCGCGCAGGCGCGCCGCATGATCGCCGAGGGCGCCGACATCATCGACATCGGCGCGGAATCCACCCGCCCCTATGGCGACGCGGAGCCAGTCTCGGCCGATCAGGAACTGAAACGCTTGCAGCCGATCCTCGCCGACGTGGTTTCGCTCGGTGTTGCCGTCTCCATCGACAGCATGAAGTCGGCGGTCGTCGGCTGGGCGCTCGATGCAGGTGCATCCATGGCCAACGACGTCTGGGGCCTGCAGCGCGATCCGGACATGGCCGCCCTGCTGGCGGCGCGCCGTTCGCCCGTGATCGTCATGCATAACCGCGACTGCGCCGACGCCGGCATCGACATCATGCAGGACATTGCCGCCTTCTTCGCCCGCTCGATCGAGATCGCGACCAGAGCGGGCATTTCACGTGAAAACATCGTGCTCGACCCCGGCATCGGCTTCGGCAAGACGCCCGATCAGAGCATGATCGCGCTGGCCCGGCTGCGCGAACTCGACGCTTTCGGCCTGCCGCTCTTGGTCGGCGCATCGCGCAAGCGTTTTATCAGTTCGGTGTCGCCATCCGAGCCGCATCAGCGGCTTGGCGGCTCGATTGCGGCGCATCTGATTGCGGCAGAGGGCGGCGCGCGCATCATCCGGACCCACGACGTGGCGGAAACCGTGCAGGCACTGCGCGTGGCGGCGGCAATCCGGGACAAGCGATGACCGACATGATCTTCATCACCGGCGTCGTCATTCATGCCCGCCATGGCGTCATGGAACATGAGACCGAAGTCGGCCAGCGTTTTGTCATCGATCTCGAACTCTCGACCGATCTGTCGGAATCCTCGCGCACCGATCGCCTCGCCGACACCGTGTCCTATTCCAATGTGGTGGCGACCGCGACCGCGGCGTTCAAGAATGCCAATTACAAGCTGCTGGAACGCGCGGCCGGCGCGGTGGCCGACGCCGTCCTGGCGGCATTTCCGCGCATCAGCGCGGTCAAGGTCACCGTTCACAAGCCGCACGCGCCGATCGCCGCGATTTTCGAGGATGTCGGCGTCGTGTTGACGCGGACGCGGCAAGCACCGTCGCATGGCTGACGTTCTGATCGCGCTTGGCGGCAACGTCGGCGACGTCCGCGCGACGTTTCAAAAGGCGATCGCCAATATTTGCGGCATGGCGCAAGCGGCACTCAAGGCGCGTTCGTCCGACTACGCCACCCCACCGTGGGGCGACGAGCAGCAGGCCCCTTTCATCAATGCCTGCATCGAAATCGAAACCGCCCTCGACCCCCACGCACTGCTGTTCACGCTGCACAAGATCGAAAGCAAGTTCGGCCGCGACCGCGCCAGCGAAAGGCGCTGGGGCCCGCGCACGCTCGATCTCGACCTGATCGCCTATGACGACGTTTCCATGCAAAAGCCGGAACTGACGCTGCCGCATCCGCGGGCATTCGAGCGCGCCTTCGTGCTGGTGCCGCTCGCCGAGATTGCCCCGGACCGTGTCATTGCGGGTCGAAGCGTTGCCTCCGCCCTGGCCACGCTATCCACCGCCGGAATCGAGCGGTTACCCGACCTGAGCTGACCGGAAACCGCCCCCTGATCCCGAAAACAACCGTTTGGCTTGGCCGCCGTCACGTGGCAATTTCCGACCTAACAACAAGAACGGCGCCCGGGAGCACCCTGCCGAATGACCTCTGCACCTGACGACCTGCGCCTGGCGGCTGATTTTGCGCCTGCGACCTATGACGACTGGCGCAAGCTGGTCGATGGCGTGCTGAAGGGCGCGCCGTTCGAGAAACTGGTCGGCAAGACCGCCGATGGCCTGAAGATCGACCCGATCTATCCGCGCGCCCGCGGCGCCGCACCGGTCGCCGGACGGCCCGCGGCCGCGCCCTGGCAGATCATGCAGCGGATCGATCATCCGAACGCGGCAGAGGCCAACGCCCAGGCGCTGCACGACCTCGAAAACGGCGCCACCGGGCTGACGCTGGTCTTCGCGGGCGCCAATGGCGCCCATGGCTTTGGGCTGGAGCCGACAGCCGAAGCGGTCGAGAAAGTCCTCGGCGGCGTTTTCGTCGATGCCGGGATATCGATCGAACTTCAGGTCGGTCCGCAGTCGCGGATGGCCGCCATTCACGTCGCGGAATATGTGAAGCGCAAAGGCCTCGATCCCGCGGCCTGCGATATTCGTTTCGGCCTCGACCCGATCGGCGCCTGCGCGGTCTGGGGATCCAGTCCCTATGCCTGGCCGGAGATCGTGCCCGCCGTGACCGGCGCGATCAAAGGCCTCGCCGCCATGGGCTTCAAGGGTCCGTTCGCGGTTGCCGACGGACGGGTGATCCATGACGCCGGCGGATCGGAAGTGCAGGAATTGGCGTTCGTGCTGGCGACCGGCGTCGCCTATCTGCGCGCGCTGGAGGGCGCCGGCGTGGCGCTTGGGGATGCGCAAGGCATGATCTATGCGCGGCTTTC
>NZ_JADGRI010000461.1 GCF_017881085.1 Bradyrhizobium sp. | reverse complement strand
CCGCTTCCGGACGACATCGGCCGCGCCAAGCTCGTTCAACTCTACGGCAGAGGCTTGCCGCTCGGCGAAGCCGTTGTGGATGAGGCCGCGCGACGGACAAAAGGCGTCAGCGCCGCGTTCATCAAGGAGCTGATGCGGCGCATCGCACAGGCAAGCATCGCGCGGGATGGCGGCATAACCGTCAAGTCCGACGATATTGGCGAGGCGCTGGACGACATGTTGTTCGCGGGCGGCAGGCTCAACGTCAAGCTGCTGGGCGGCGCGAAGGAAATGGCCGTTGGATGACCGCCGCATTCGCGCCCCGCGTCGGCCTAGAGCGCGGGCTCGCGTGCGCTTACGGGTCAGCGCCAGCCGCCGACGAGGTCAACCTGAGAGGCGTTGGACAGCGAGGGCGATTTGGTGTCGGTGTCGAGGCGCCCCGACTGCTGGGTGTAGCCGAACCCGAGCGACAGGCTGAGATTCGACGTCGGCTTGAATTCGACGCCTGCATGGGCGCCATAGCCGGCCGTGCTGGACGTGAAGTCGAACGGCGAAAAAGCGCCGCCAATGCCGGAATTGTATTTCAACGTGTCGAAACCGGCATAGAGGGAGACGGCAGTGTTCTTGAAGTTGTAGCCGAACTGCACGCCTTCGGTTTGGAGCGAGCCGAACGCGCCAGCCTGGTTGATGCCGCTCAAGCCCATGCTGCCGCGTTCGTTGCCGACAAACCAGCCGTTCGCAAAATTGTAACGTGCCGAGGAAAAGCCGCCAGCGCCACCGCCATCAAAGCTCGCAAAGTTGCCGTCCGCGTTCGCGCCCTGGCCGGCATTCAGATTGCCGCCGAAGCCGAGCCAGCCCGGGGTCCAATAGGCCACCGGCGCAGACTGGGCGTGGGCCGTTCGCCCGCCCAGACAGAGCGCCGCTACGACGAACACGAGACCTAATCTGCCTGCAAACATGGACATCCGCGCTACCCAAGTGGGCCTGAAATTATACGGTCCGGATATCGAGAACGCCAGTTACGTTGTTTTTTGGACGAGCTACGTCCGAGCGAGCGCAGAATGCAGCCGTTCGCAAGGATCGTGCCGAATGCCGACGCTTCGGAACGCTGGCGCTCCCTAGGGGAATTGAACCCCTGTTTCAGCCTTGAGAGGGCCGCGTCCTAACCGCTAGACGAAGGGAGCGTGTGGCTCAGGCAATAGCCTTGAAATCGGCTTGCTGCAAGACAGCTGAGACCAATTTAGGAGGGGCCTGATCGCGTGCCGAACCGCGCTTTCTGCGCGTTAGGGATGAGGGTCAGGGCTCGCTGACGAATTTCAGCCTGCCGGCCGGTTTCAACGTCCGCGCATCGAAGGTGAGGATTTCGGTCGCTCCACCCACATCCAGCGTCACCACCAGCCGGTCGCCGGCGGCGCCCGTCGAGACGATGCGGGCGCCCTTCGGCAGGCTGGCGGTAACGTCGGTGGCGGCAGCCGTCACACTTCCATCGGAGCGGAAAAGACGGTAGCCGATGGCGATCAGGACGGCCGCTACCGCCAGAGCCGTCGTCAGGCCCGCGATCAGCATCATCCGCCGCACCCGCGCGAACAGCACGGCTTGCTCGGGGGTCGGTTCGGGCGCAACAGTCTCGGTCATGCAGAACTCTTCAGGGCAAAACGCTTCGGGAATCGGCTCGGCTTTGGAACCAGCTTCGAGCAACGGTCAAAGGCTGGAAGTCACCGTCGCCGGCGACGAGGGCTCGCCCCGGCTCGATCGCGTGCTGGCGGCACGCCTGCCGGAGCTGTCGCGTTCGCGGCTGAAGGCGCTGATCCTTGCTGGCCACATCACGGTCAGGAACGCCCCCATCCGCGACCCCGCTTATCATGTCGCGGGAGGCGATACGATCACAATCGACGTGCCGGAAGCCGTCCCTGCCGAGCCCGCCGGAGAGGATATCGCCCTCGCTATCGTCTACGAGGACGACGACATCATCGTCATCGACAAGCCCAGGGGGCTGGTGGTGCATCCCGCCGCCGGCCACGAGACCGGAACCCTCGTCAACGCACTGATCGCCCATTGCGGGGCAAGCCTTTCCGGCATCGGCGGCGTCAGGCGCCCGGGCATCGTGCACCGGCTCGACAAGGACACCACCGGGCTGATGGTGGCGGCGAAGAACGACCGGGCGCACCAATCGCTGACCGCGCAATTCGCCGATCACGGGCGCACCGGGGAGATGCGGCGTGGCTACATGGCCTTCGTCTGGGGCGTGCCCAGCCGGCAGCGCGGCACGGTGGACGCGCCGATCGACCGCCATCCCCATGCGAGGGAAAAAATGGCGGTTCGCCAGGGCGGCCGCGAGGCGGTCACCCATTGGGAGGTCCAAGAGACCTTCAACGGGCGCGACGGCAGGCCGGTCGCGGCGTTGCTCGCCTGTCAGCTCGAGACCGGGCGCACCCATCAGATCCGGGTGCACCTCGCCCATATCGGCCACCCCCTGATGGGCGACGGTGTTTACGGCCCGCACTTCAAGACCAAGGCCAGCCATCTCGGCCCCCGTAGCCAAGCGGCGCTGGGCGACCTCGACCGCCAAGCGCTCCATGCATACCTCCTGGTATTGAAACACCCCCAAACAGGGGAGATTATGGAGTGGATTTCGGATTTGCCCGCCGATCTCACCCTACTAAGGGATTGCCTGCGAGCGGCGCTATGACGCAGGCCGCCCGGAAAAGCTTTGATATGACAACAAGTTATACCTGCCCCACGGAGACGTGACCCCCGCTATCCTTCCAAATGCCCCCCGAAATAGTGTATGTTGCACGTGCGTTGAATATCCAACGCGGAACATCGCAGCGCGACTGGCTTTAACAAAGCGGCCGTCTGCCGGGCTCGCCGCTGTCGGGGGCCTGAACCACTGGAGGGCGCTAAATGGCCCGTACAGCTACCTTGCCGGTTCTCAACGGAGAATCCGGTCTATCCCGTTACCTTGCCGAGATCCGCAAGTTTCCGATGCTGGAGCCCCAGCAGGAATACATGCTCGCCAAACGCTGGCGCGAGCATGACGATCGCGACGCGGCACATCACCTTGTCACCAGCCATCTCCGG
>NZ_JADGRI010000241.1 GCF_017881085.1 Bradyrhizobium sp. | reverse complement strand
GGCGCCAGCGTTTCGACTTTCTCCGGCGTGTCCAGCGGATCGAGCCGCGGGCCCTCGCCGACCTCGAAGCGCACCGAACGCCCGAGCGCATAGGGAATCACCAGAATGTCGGAGAAGATGATCGCGGCGTCGAAATTGAAGCGGCGGATCGGCTGCAGCGTGACTTCGGCGGCGAATTCCGGCGTAAAGCAAAGGTCGAGAAAGCCCCCCGCCCTGGCGCGCACCTCGCGGTATTCCGGCAGGTAGCGGCCGGCCTGCCGCATCATCCAGATCGGGGGCACCGGCTGGCGGCGGCCGGAAAGCACCTCAAGGAAGGGTTTGTCGGGCTGAATTTGGGTCAAGCGCTTACTTCCGCAAGGAGTGATCGGGGGCGGGCTACGCGCTCCTGATACACCGTGGATGCGGACTTGGCCAAGCTGCGATCTGCCCCTACCGGCGGGGTCGCCGGCCCTTTGATCAGGTTATCGCGAGCAAACCGGCGCCCTTCCGGGAAGATGGCATAGCAATTGGACCCTGAACGCACAGTCCTCCAGCCTGGCGCATAGATCCAGCGGTCGCCCCAAAAGACAGATTCCAAACGGGCTGGGGTCGGAATCTGCCTTCGGAGCGCCCCGCGAGTTTTATCTCAGCGATGAGGATGCAATCTCATCGCTGACCGCAGTCGAGCCGAAGTTGCGGCGATTGTCTGTGCGATATTGAGCATACGGCAAAAAAATCTTGTGGCCGCGTTGTGCACGCTTCCGTGCATTTTGCCGATGCGCCGGACGGAACGTCCGGATGGCGGATGCGTTATCAAAGGACAGTGGAGGCTCAACATGGCTGAGAAATTTGATCCCGCGCCGCACGACAAGCATGCAGCGGATCCCCGCGATGCTGCCGCGGCAGACCGCGATGTCCATACGCGACTGGAAGCCGGACTGATCGACAGCTTCCCGGCATCCGATCCGATCAGCGCGGCGCAGCCGTCGCCCTCGAGGGCCGACGGCGAAAACACCTCGCTATGGGACAAGGTGCTGTCGGTGTTTCGATAATCAGTGAACGGCGGCGCAACGGCGTTGCCTCGGAGGCGTCCAGATGAATCAGCAATTCGATCATGCCGCCAACGATTCGCCGCGCAGCGGAAGTTCGAAACGGGTTTCCCCTGCGGTGTGGTGTGCCGTCGTGGTGACGGCAGTCGCGCTGACAACGTGGTTTGCGATCGGGCTCTGACGCCCGATCAGTTCGCGTCTGATCGGCGGTGCGGCTTTCTTCGCGGTTCGTCCCTGCGAACTCCTGCGCGGAGATCGTTCGTTCTGTAATTCTTTGCACACCATACCGGCGATTGGGTACGTCATTGGATGACCGTAATACTACGGAAATGGCCGTAGAATAACGTGGTTTGCAAGATTCACTTCAGAGATAACTAAGATGTGCGTGGGAGTTTCCGTCGTTCGGAGAACCCCTGCTAGATGGATGCCGCTCCCCACAAGATCAGCCAGTCGCGCCTGCCTTTTCGGGCGGCGGCATTCGTTGCGCTGGTCTGCGTCGCGATTCTCGGGATGAGCGCGGCGCGCGAGTGGAGCGCGCGCGAAGCTGCCCTGAAGGGTACGGAAGTGGAACTGGCGAACCTTTCGCGTTCGCTCACTCAGCAGGCCGATGACAGCTTCGACCTGCTGGATGCCAGCATCGTCGGCGCCGTCAGCCGCCTCGAAACGGATGGCACCAACCCGGCGACACTTTCGAAGCTTCAGGACATTCTGGTGGCGCGGAAGGTGGCACTAAAGCGTGTCAACGGGCTCGCCATTGTCGATGAACACGGCGACTGGCTTGCGTCGTCTGGCGTGATGGGGAAATCCCTCAGCGATCGCGAATATTTCCGCCACCACCTGCAATCGACCGACCGAGCCGTTTTCATGGGGCACCCGGTCAAGAGCAGCATGAACGACGAATGGGTCGTGACCCTCTCGCGCCGCTTCAATCATCCCGACGGGAGCTTTGCAGGCATCGTGATCGCTAGCATCGGCTCTGCCTATTTCTCTGATTTCTATCGCCAGTTCGATATCGGCGAGAGCGGCACCCTCTCATTGCTGTCTACCGACGGAATCATCATGGCACGCCGTCCTGACGACGACACCAGTGCCGGACGCAACGTGTCGGACGGGGCTTTTTTCAAGGCCGTCCGTGCCGGCGGGCTCTCGGGCGTACACCTTCTTAAGTCCAATCTGGATGGACTGGAGCGCATCGGCTTCCACCAGCAAAGCAGCCGCTATCCTTTTGTAATTCTGGCCACCAAGACCCAGTACGAGGCACTGGCGCCATGGCGTCATGCCACCATCACCCGCATGATGTTTGTTCTCGGCCTGGTCCTGCTGATTGCCGTCATGGGGCTCTACGTCGTGCGGCAATTGGTGCGGGGACAGCGCATGACGTCGGCGCTAGCCTCCAAGGAGGCCAATTTCCGCGTGGTGGCGGAAGGTTCGAGCGACATGGTGACCCGGATCGGGCTGGACGAGACGATCCATTACGCCTCGCCGTCGTCCGTTCGCATCGTGGGCTGGCCGCCTGATCAGCTGGTCGGAACGCCCGCACTCGCCGGCGTCAATCCGCTGGATCTGCCCCGCGTCCAGGAGGTCGTCGCCGCCTTGAAACGCGGCGAGGCCGAGGAGACGCGCATCACCTACCGCACGCGGCAGCGGGAAAGATCCGAGATCTGGGTCGAATCCACCCTGCGCGTCACGCGAAACAGCGGCGAGATCGACGGCGTCGTCGCCATCACGCGCGATGTAACGCAGCAAAAGACCCTGGAAGGAAAGCTTGAGACGCTGGCGACCGTGGACGGTCTCACCGGTCTCGCCAATCGCCGCCGCTTCGACGAGCGCCTGCTCGAGGAATGGGGACGGGCCTATCGCGAGCGCACCTCCCTGTCGCTGCTGATGATCGATCTCGACCATTTCAAGGCGTACAACGACCAGTACGGCCACCCGGCCGGCGACGAATGCCTGCGGGCTGTCGCCGGTGTCCTGGCTACGGAGGCCAAGCGCACCACGGATCTCGCGGCAAGATACGGCGGAGAAGAGTTTGCCATGCTGCTGCCCAACACGGATGCGGCGGGATGCGCGCGGATCGGCGAAAGGGTTCTTCGCGAGATCCGGGATCTCGGCATCGCTCACAAGCTGAATTTTCCGTCGCGAATCGTCACCGCGAGCATCGGGGGAGCGGTATGCCGCCCGGGCGTCGAACGCTCGGCGGGCCACGCCTCGCTGGTAGAGGCTGCCGACCACGCGCTCTATGCCGCGAAGGATCACGGGCGCGATCAGCTGGTGATGGCAAAACCGGCGGCGCGGAAGCTCGAGGTCATGTCCGCCGCGCATTGAAGCCGACGGAAATTGATCTTCAATCTTCAGTAATGCGGCGGCCGTTCGTTCGCGGGGCCCGGCGCGTTGGCTTCCGCTACCTGCAGGCGATCGCTCAAGCTCAGGACCTGCCGCGTCAGCGCGTCGATCCTCAGCCATTGCTCGGTGATGGTCTTGTTCAGCGTCTCGATGGTCTCGTCCTGAAACGTCAGCTTGGCCTCGAGTGCATCGATACGGTCGCAGAGCGTCTTCTCGTCATTCATCGGATTGCCGTTCCATCTTCCGCTCCCGCAGTCCGTGGCCGAGCGCGACGCGCCCGTCGAACACGAAACATTCGCCGCGCCAGCGGCTGTTGGCTTCCGGCACGCCTTCCAGATATTTCAGGATACCGCCCTTGAGATGGTAGACCTCGGCAAAGCCGCGCGACAGCAGATAGCTCGAGGCCTTTTCGCAGCGAATCCCGCCGGTGCAGAACATCGCGATCCGCCGATGCTTTTCGGGATCGAGATGGCGCGCGGCGAAATCCTTGAATTGCCCGAAGCTCTTGATGCCGGGGTCGACGGCGCCGGCGAACGTTCCCATCGCGACCTCGAATTCATTGCGGGTATCGATCACGAGCGTGTCGGGCGCCACAATCAGGTCGTTCCAGTCGGCGGGGTCAACATAGGTTCCGACTTGCCGCGTCGGATCGGCCTCGGCAGCGCCAAGCGTGACGATCTCCTTTTTCAGCCGGATTTTCAGGCGCTGAAACGGCATCGTGGAAGCCGCCGAGAATTTCAGCTCGAGATTGTCGAGCCGGCCGCCGAACAGGGGACCGTCACGCAGCGCGTTGACCAGTTCACCGATGCCGCAGGCCTCACCCGCCAGCGTGCCGTTGATGCCTTCGTGGGCGAGCAGCACGCTGCCTTTCAGCCCGAGGCTGGCGCAAAGCACGCGCAACGGCTCGCGCAGCTCCCGGAAATCCGGCAGCGCGGCGAACTGATAGAATGCGGCGACCTGGTACGTCATGCCGGTGGTTTATCAGGAGGGTGGCAACGCGATCAACCTATCCAGCATCTCGCGGCGAAGGCCGGGACCATACGCCGTGCCCTGGGTGATGAAGATGGGGCCGGTTGCCTGGGCTGACGCAACTGTCGGGGGTCATGGGCCGGGCGTTAGCCACAACGCGTAACATAGCGCCTATCCGCCTCCGCCATTGCCCAGCGCCGCAGGAATGTGCCATGTAGGCGCGCGCCGGTACCGGCGGGATGATGCGGAAAAACAGCGGTAAAAGTGAGCCATTTGGCATGAGGAATTTCCATCTCGCCGGCCGGTCGACGGTCCACGCCCAGAACGCGATGGTGGCGACGTCGCATCCTCTTGCCGCGCTGACGGCGATCGAGGTGATGCGCGCCGGGGGCACTGCCGCCGACGCCGCGGTGGCGGCCTGCGCGCTGTTGGGCGTGATCGAGCCGCAATCCACCGGGATCGGCGGCGATTGCTTCGCGCTGGTTCAGCCGAAGGGCGAGGGCAAGATCGTTGCCTATAACGGCTCGGGCCGCGCGCCAAAGGCCGCGACGGCGGAATGGTACCTCGAGCGCAACATCCATGCGATTCCGCTGACGTCGGCGCACGCCGTCTCTATTCCCGGCGCGATCGACGCCTGGGCGACCATCCTGCGCGATCACGGCAAGCTCGGGCTCGACACCCTGCTGCAGCCGGCGATCAAGGCCGCGGAAGAGGGCTATGTGGTCGCACCCCGCATCGCCTTCGACTGGAAGAACCAGTTCGAGAAATTGAAGAAGGGCACCAACACCGAGCGCTACCTGCTGCCGCACGGCAAGCCCGCGGTCGCCGGCGACGTGATCCGGCAGCCCGAGCTCGGCAAGACGCTGCGCGCCATCGCGACGGGCGGTCGTGACGCCTTCTACAAGGGCGCCATCGCCGAAGACATGGTCGAGACCCTGCGCGGCATCGGCGGCCTGCACACGCTGGACGATTTCGAGAGCCATACCACCGAGACCACCAGCCCGATCGGCACTCTCTACAAGGGCCACGACGTCTGGCAGTGTCCGCCGAACGGTCCGGGCATCACCATGCTGGTGATGCTCAACATCCTCTCGCGCTTCGATCTGACGAAATTCGCAGGGCTCAGCGTCGAGCGGTTCCATCTCGAGGCCGAAGCCGCGCGGGCCGCCTACATGATGCGCGAACAGCACATCGGCGATCCCGCCTGCGTCAACGTCGATGTCGCCAGGATTTTGACGCCGGAGTTCGCCGAGGAGCACGCCGGCAAGATCCGGATGGACGGCTTGCGCGATTTGCCGAATGTGGCGCCGCCGATGAATCCCTCGACCGTTTACATCACCGTGGTGGACAAGGACCGCAACGTCTGTTCGTTTATCAACTCGATCGCGCATTCCTTCGGTTCGGCGATCGTTTCCAACAAGACCGGCGTGCTGCTGCAAAATCGCGGCGGCGGGTTCCGCATTCAGCCCGGCCATCCCAATTGCATCGCGCCGGGCAAGCGGCCGCTGCACACGATCATTCCGAGCCTTGTGACCAAGAATGGCCGCGCGGTGATGCCGTTCGGGGTGATGGGCGGGCAGTATCAGCCGGTCGGGCAGGTGCATGTGCTGACCAACATGCTTGATTACGGCTGCGACGTGCAGGAAGCCATCGATATGCCGCGTGGCCTGCATTACGAGGGCGTCTATCAGCTCGAGGACGGCGTGCCCGCAGGGATCGTCGAGGGCCTGAAGAAGCTCGGGCATCAGACCACGAGCGTGGTCGGTCCGCTCGGCGGCGGCCAGGCGATCTGGATCGACTGGGACAAGGGCACGCTGACCGGCGGTTCCGATCCGCGCAAGGACGGCTGCGCGCTGGGCTATTGAGGCGAGGTTGTGCGCTTGGCCAGATGGAACCGCGGGCGCGATTGCTGCTTCCATCTCTAGTAACGCGTTCATTCTGGAACGTGCTTCGCCTCCGGGTATTGACCTTTCGGAGGATGAGGACAATGCCGATTTTTCATTTCGATATTGCCGACGGCGTGCGGCTTGAGGATCCGGTCGGA
This sequence comes from Bradyrhizobium sp., assembly GCF_017881085.1. GTDB lineage: Bacteria > Pseudomonadota > Alphaproteobacteria > Rhizobiales > Xanthobacteraceae > Bradyrhizobium. The sequence goes on along the minus strand of NZ_JADGRI010000241.1, from coordinate 2,001 downwards.
CTGGATTGCAAGAGCGTGCACGATGCGAAGAGAACCGCCGACCTGATCGCGCGGCAAATCGCCATCGATCTCGTCGGTGACAGCGAGCCTCGATCCGTGGTGGTGGTCGGCGAGGCCGGTTCCGAGATCTACACGACGCCGGTCAGGGCCTGAGGGCTCGCCGGGCCGTACGCGTGCATGGCGGTAGGCTTGAACCAATCGGGCTCGCTGACGAGCAAGCATCGGGGGCGCTAGTTGCCTGAAATTTCCGCATCAGGCTCAGGACTTTAGCTGGAACGAACACCGCGGTCCCGGCTTATCCCGAAATAATTCAGCCCTTGATGGAGACACGACGTGGAAATTCGTGCCGGTTACGACATCGCCTTTCAGTGCTTCCAGGAGACCCCGATGGTCCTGATGCTCAGCGTCGAGCCGGAGCGCATTGGCGATCTCCTGAGCGAGCACCGAATCCAGTTCTCGCCCAACGTTGCCTCGAACGACTATGTCGATATGTTTGGCAATACCTGCACCCGAATTGTCGCACCACCCGGCCTGGTCGAAATCCGAAACGAGTTTCTGATCCAGGACAGCGGGCTGCCGGATGAGGTCGCTCCCGATGCGCGGCAACTCGATGTCGGAGCACTACCCGACGATGTGCTGATCTATCTCCTGGCAAGCCGCTATTGCGACACCGAGAAGTTGTCCAACCTGGCTTGGTCGCTGTTCGGCGGCATCGCGCCGGGCTGGCAACGCGTGCAGGCCATTTGCGATTACGCCCATGACCGGATCAGCTTTGGCTATCGCCACGCGCGCAGCGATCGTACCGCGTCCGAAGGTCATGAGGAACGCATCGGCGTCTGCCGCGATTTCGCGCATCTTGCGGTGACGCTGTGCCGGTGCATGAATATTCCGGCGCGCTACTGCACCGGCTATCTCGGCGATATCGGCGTACCCGCCGATCCCGCGCCGATGGATTTCAGCGCCTGGTTCGAGGTCTATCTGGACGGTCGCTGGTTCACCTTCGACGCGCGCCACAACCACCCGCGGATCGGCCGCATCGTCATGGCGCGCGGCCGCGATGCCGCCGACGTCGCGATCTCGACCAATTTTGGTCCGGTGCAACTGGTGAAGTTTTCCGTCCTCACGGAAGAAGTGACTTCGGCGGCTCGGGCGTCCCGAGCCGCGTGACCTTCCGTCATTCCGGGATGGTGCGTTAGCACCAGACCCGGAATCTCGAGATTCTCCGATGTGCAATTGCACATCGTAGTTCGATGCTTCGCATCGCCCCGGAATGACGACAATCCTGCGACGGGCTTTCAACGCAGGCCCCGTTGCGCTAGACATGCTTCTATCCTTGAACCGGAAGGTGCCCAAAGATGCGACGTTTGAAGCGTGCAACAATCCCGATGCTGGCCGCGATTGCGATGACGATCGTGGTCGTCCCATTGGCCTGTGTACCGACCATAGCAGCGGCCCAGACCGCAGGAAAAACCATGACGACAGCTTCAGGCTTGCAGATTATCGACACCATGGCCGGCACCGGCGCATCGCCGAAACCCGGTCAGACCTGTGTCATGCATTATACCGGCTGGCTTTACGAGGACGGCAAGAAGGGCAAGAAGTTCGACTCTTCGGTCGACCGCAACGAGCCGTTCGAGTTTCCGATCGGGCAGCACCGGGTGATCGCCGGCTGGGACGAAGGCGTCGCCACCATGAAGGTCGGCGGCAAGCGCACCCTGATCATCCCGCCCGCGCTCGGCTACGGCGCCCGCGGCGCCGGGGGCGTAATCCCGCCGAACGCGACGCTGATGTTCGACGTCGAACTGCTGGCGGTGAAGTAGAGGCTGGCCGCCGAAATTCGTCATGGCCGGGCAAGTCCCGAGCCATCACGTTCTTTTGTGGCAAGAAAAAGGACCGGCCCCGAGGGACCGGTCCTTCTGCTTCCACGATCGACTTCGATCAGAGATTCTTGTTCGCAGCAGCGGCCGCCTTGTTGACGGCGTCCTTGGTGGCTTCCTTGGC
>NZ_JADGRI010000240.1 GCF_017881085.1 Bradyrhizobium sp. | reverse complement strand
GGGCTCGAACGGTTCCTTCGGGCTGTGGTCGGCCGGTGGCGACGATGCCTGGCTCGACGCCTACGTGACGGACTTCCTGACCCGCGCCCGCGAAAAGGGTTTTGCGGTGCCGGATATCTTGTTCAAGAGCGCGCTCGACCGCATCCGCAACTCGGTGGTTAACGCCAACGAGCCGGAAAAGGACGGCGGGCGCGATCTCGCTTACGGCCTCTACGTGCTCGCCCGCAATGGCGCCGCGCCGATCGGGGATCTGCGTTATCTCGCCGACACCAAATTGAACAATCTGGCGACGCCGATCGCAAAATCGCAATTGGCGGCGGCGCTGGCGCTGGTCGGCGACAGAGCGAGGGCGGAGCGGGTTTATGCCGCAGCACTCGAAAGCCTCGCGCCGAAGCCGGTGCTGGAATTCGGCCGGATCGACTATGGCAGCGCCTTGCGCGACGCCGCCGCGCTGGTTTCGCTGGCGAGCGAAGGCAACGCTCCGAAGGCGACGCTGACGCAGGCGGTGGCCCGCGTCGAAGTCGCACGCGGACTGACGCCTTACACCTCGACCCAGGAGAATGCCTGGCTGGTGCTGGCCTCGCGGGCGCTGGCCAAGGAGACCATGAGCCTCGATCTCGATGGCTCAGCCGTGAAGGCGGCGCTCTATCGCAGCTACAAGGCCGACGAGATGGCGGGCAAGCCGATCAAGATCACCAACACCGGGGACGCGGCGGTGCAGGCGGTGGTTTCGGTCAGCGGCGCGCCGATCACGCCGGAGCCCGCAGCGTCGAACGGCTTCAAGGTCGAGCGCAATTTTTTCACGCTCGACGGCAAGCCGGTCGATATCTCGAAGGCCAGGCAGAACGACCGCTTCGCGGTGGTGCTGAAGATCACCGAGGCGAAACCGGAATACGGGCACATCATGGTGTCGGATTATCTTCCGGCGGGCCTAGAGATCGACAATCCGCATCTGGTGTCGTCAGGTGATACCGGTACGCTGGACTGGATCGAGGACGGCGAGGAGCCGGAAAATACCGAATTCCGCGACGATCGCTTCACCGCCGCCATCGATCGCGCCGCCGACGACAAGGCGGTGTTTACGGTGGCCTATGTGGTGCGCGCGGTATCGCCCGGCAAATACGTGCTGCCGCAGGCCTATGTCGAGGACATGTACAACCCCTCGCGCTACGGCCGCAGCGGCACCGGATCAGTCGAGGTGCGTCCGGCGAAATGAGCGGGCACAGCCCACATGACGGAGTCAGGAAACGGCGCGCGGGCCGCATCGTCGTTGGCATCGCCGTAGCTATTGTCGCTATGTTCGGCGCCTTCGCGGCGTGGGCCATCTCGCTTGGCCCGTTGCCGCTGGCCCAAACGCGGCAAGTCTCCACCACGATCGTCGATCGCAACGGCAAGCTGCTGCGCGCTTACGCCATGGCTGACGGCCGCTGGCGGCTGCGGGTCGATGCCAGAAACAGCGTCGATCCGGGTTATCTCAAGCTGTTGCTGGCCTATGAAGACCGGCGCTTTCGCTCCCATGCCGGCGTCGATCCGCTGGCGCTGGGACGCGCCGCGTTCCAGCTTCTGACCCGCGGCCACATCGTGTCCGGCGGCTCGACCATCACCATGCAACTGGCGCGCCTCCTGGAGCCGCGGCGGGAACGATCGGTCCACGCCAAGCTGCGCCAGATGGTCCGCGCGCTCGAAATCGAGCGGCAACTGACCAAGGACCAGATCCTCGACCTCTATCTGACGCTGGCGCCCTATGGCGGCAATCTCGAGGGCATTCGCGCCGCCTCGATCGCCTATCTCGGCAAGGAGCCGAAGCGGTTGTCGCTGGCGGAATCGGCGCTGCTGGTGGCGCTGCCGCAGTCTCCGGAAACCCGCAGGCTCGATCGCCATCCCGACGCCGCGCGCGCGGCGCGCAACCGCGTGCTCGATCGCATGGTCGAAGAGCATCTGCTGTCGCAAGAGGATGCGGCGCAGGCCAAAGCGCAGCCGGTGCCGGGGTTGCGCAAGCAGATGCCGATCCTCGCGCCGCATTCCGCCGATGCCGCGATGGCAACCGTGAAAGACACCGACGTCATCAGGCTGACGCTGGATGCGAGCCTGCAGAAGGTGCTGGAAGCGCTGGCGCGCGACCGCGCCCAGGCGTTGGGCCCGAATATTTCCGTCGGCATCCTCGCCGTCGACAATGCCAGCGGCGAGGTGCTGGCGCGGGTCGGCTCACCGGATTATTTCGACGACAGGCGGGCAGGGCAGGTCGACATGACCCGTGCGGTGCGCTCGCCGGGCTCGACGCTGAAACCGTTCATCTATGGGCTCGCTTTCGAAGACGGTTTTGTCCATCCGGAAAGCCTGATCGACGACCGGCCGATCCGCTTCGGCTCGTACGCGCCGGAAAATTTCGACATGACCTTTCAGGGCACGGTGCCGGTGCGCAAGGCGCTGCAGCTCTCGTTGAACGTGCCCGCCATCGCCTTGCTCGATCGCGTCGGCGCCAGCCGCCTGACGTCGCGGTTGAGGCAGGCCGGAACCAATCTGGTGCTGCCGAAGGACGAAGCGCCGGGGCTCGCGATGGGGCTGGGCGGCGTCGGCGTTACCTTGCAGGATCTCGTGCAGCTCTATTGCGGGCTGGCGCGGCTCGGCAACACAACGCCGTTGCGCGAGATCGCCAGCGAAGACGCGCGCGATTCCCTGCGGTTGATGGACCAGGTCGCGGCCTGGCAGGTCGGCAACGTGCTGATCGGCTCGCCGCCGCCCGAAAACGCCCCGCATAACCGGATCGCGTTCAAGACCGGCACCAGCTACGGCTATCGCGACGCCTGGTCGATCGGCTTCGACGGCCGCATGACCATCGGGGTCTGGGTCGGACGTCCCGACGGGGCGCCGGTGCCCGGCCTGGTCGGCCGCGCCGTGGCGGCGCCGATCCTGTTCGATGCCTTCGCCCGCACCGGAAAACTGCCGGTCGCGCTGCCGAAGCCGCCCAAGGGGACGCTGGTGGCCAGCAACGGCAAGCTTCCGCTGCCCCTGCGGCGGTTCCGCCCCGTGGGGGAACTGGTCCGGACCGGCGGCGAGCAGGCCCCGCATATCCAGTTCCCGCTGAACGGCTCGCGGATCGAAATTGCCAGTTCGGGCGGCGCGCAAGCTTCCGCGATGCCGGTCAGGGTCGCCGGCGGGGTCTTGCCGCTGACGATGCTGGTGAACGGGGTTTCGGTGGGGGAAATCGATGGCCGGCGCCAGCGCCTGGTCGATCCGCCCGGCCCGGGTTTTGCCAGATTGACCGTGATCGACGCCACGGGCGCGGCGGACACAGTTGTCATCCGAATTCAATAGGGGGACGCTAAGCGGTTGTCGGGATAGCGGTTTCGGCGTATGCGGAGCCGATGGTCGAGACCTATGCCCGCCCCCGATTTGGAGAGCCGCGCGAGCCGAAGAACCGGGTAAATCCGGGCAGCAGGTTTGTCGGCGCGATCGACTTTGTCTCGGGCAGCCATATTCGCGCCGTCGCGTTCCTCATTTTCTGCGGCCTCGTGCTTTTTGTACCCGGATTTTTCAACATCCCGCCGATCGACCGCGACGAGGCGCGGTTCGCGCAGGCGACCAAGCAAATGGTCGAGACCGGCGATTTCGTGGATATCCGCTTCCAGGACGAAGTGCGCTACAAGAAGCCCGTCGGCATCTATTGGCTGCAGGCAGCGAGCGTGGAGGCCGCCTCTGCGCTCGGCCTGCCGCGCGCGCAGGTCCGCATCTGGCTGTACCGGGTGCCCTCGCTGATCGGCGCGATCGGCGCGGTGCTCCTGACCTATTGGACGGCGCTGGCCTTCGTGACCCGCCGGGGCGCCGTCTTCGCCGGTCTCGTCATGGGCAGTTCGGTGCTGCTCGGGGTCGAGGCAAGACTCGCCAAGACCGACGCCATGCTGCTGCTCACGGTGGTCGCGGCGATGGGCGCGCTGGCCCGGGTCTATCTGTCCTGGCAGCGCGGCGAGGATCCCGAGCGTCCGCCGTGGTCGTGGCCGCTGATCTTCTGGACGGCATTGGCCGGCGGCATCCTGCTCAAGGGACCGCTGATCCTGATGTTCGTCGTGCTCACCGTCGGCACGCTGGCGATCCTCGACCGATCGGCGGCGTGGCTGTGGCGGCTGCGGCCGCTATGGGGCCTGATGTGGATGCTGGTTCTGGTGCTGCCCTGGTTCATCGCGATCTTCTGGCGCGCCGGCGACGCCTTCTTCGCGGACTCCATCGGCGGCGACATGTTGAGCAAGCTCGCGGCTCAGGAATCCCACGGCGCGCCGCCCGGATTTTATCTGCTGCTGTTCTGGGTGACGTTCTGGCCCGGCGCGCCGCTTGCGGGCATGGCGGCGCCGGCGGTCTGGCGGGCCCGGCGCGAGCCCGGCGCGCAGTTTCTGCTGGCGTGGCTGGTCCCGTCCTGGATCGTGTTCGAACTGGTGCTGACGAAGCTGCCGCATTACGTGCTGCCGCTCTATCCGGCGATCGCGATCCTCACTGTGGGCGCGCTGGAGCGGCGGGTGCTGTCGCGGTCGTGGTTGCGGCGCGGCGCCGCCTGGTGGTTTGCCATTCCGGCGGCTACATCGGTGATTGCGGTCGTCGGTGCGATCACGCTGACGCGCCAGCCGGTGTTCCTGGCGTGGCCGTTCGTGGCGGCGGCGATGATCTTCGGGCTGTTCGCGTGGTGGCTCTACGACGACAACCGCGCCGAACGCTCGCTGCTGAACGCCGTGGCCGCGGCGATGTTTCTGGCGCTTGCCGTTTATGGTGTCGTGGTGCCGGCGCTGACGCCGGTGTTTCCGAGCGCGGAGATCGCGCACGCGCTGCGCAACGTGGTCTGCGTCGGGCCCAAAGCCGCCGCGGCGGGTTTTCACGAGCCAAGCCTGGTGTTCATGACCGGCACGGAGACATTGCTGACGGACGGTTCAGGCGCCGCGGATTTTCTGGGGCAGGGCAGCTGCCGCTTCGCGCTGGTGGAGCAGCGCTCCGAGCGCGGCTTTGCGGCCCGCGCCGAAGCCATCGGGCTGCGCTACAACGTCGCCGCCCGCGTCGACGGCTATAACATCTCGCAAGGAAGAGCGATCTCGATAGCGATCTTCCGTTCCGAAGGCACGGAGTAAGATGTCCGCTCCGGCCGGCGTCGGTCATCCCTCGAGCTATTTTGCCGGCCTGTTCGCGCTGGTGCGGCTGTCGCTCGGGCAACTCGTGCGATCGCCGTCGCACTCCCGGCGTGCCGAGGCGGCGCGCAGATTGGCGCGGCATGGCTTGCTGCTCACGGCGATCGTCAGTGCTGCGATCGTCACGCTGATGGTTTGGCTGGATGCGCGAGAGATCCTCCTGATGCCGGCGCGCGGCACGCCGGGCCTCTGGCCGGTTCGCATCCTGACCGACTTCGGCAAGGACACCTACGTGCTGTCGGTTTTGGCCGCGATGATGCTGGCCGTTGGACTTGCAGCCGCGGCCTTGCGGGGAACCTCACGGGCGCAATGGCTCGGCTTTGGGCTGCGGCTGCAGTTTGTGTTTTTCGCGGTGCTGGTGCCGCTGCTTGCCGGCGAAATGATAAAATGGGTCGCCGGACGCGGCCGGCCGTTCGTGGGAGGCCAGGCCAACCCCTTCAACTTCGCGCCCTTTGCCGGGACCGAGGCCTATGCGAGCTTTCCATCGGCGCATGCCATCACCGCCTTTGCGCTGGCTTTCGCAGTATCCGCGCTCTGGCCGCGCGCACGGGCGGCGATGATCGTCTATGCGCTCCTGATCGCCGCCAGCCGCCTGGTGCTGCTCGCCCATCATCCGAGCGACGTGGTCGCGGGGGCCTTGATCGGCGTGGTCGGCGCCATGGCCGTGCGGTACTGGTTCGCCGCGCGCCGCCTCGGTTTCGCGATCCATCGCGATGGCGAAATTGTGCCGCTTCGGGGCGTTCCGGGGCGTCGCAAAAGGGTTGCCCGCGGGGCCTCGGCCCCATAAGAAGCGGACGCCAAAACCGCCGGCCGGCAGGCGTCACCGGTGGACGGCCCACTCAAACCGCGAGCGTTGATTTGCCTCCTTCTGACCCAGCCGCGGTGGCCGTTTCCATCGTCGTCCCCGTGCGCAACGAGGCCGAAAACATCAGCCCGCTGATTGCCGAAATCGCCACCGCCCTCGATGGCCGATGGGCCTATGAGATCATCTACGTCAATGATGGCTCGACGGATGCGACCGCCGCGCGGCTTGCGGCCGAGATGAAGAGCCGCGGCCATCTGCGCCAAATCCGTCACGCCGCTTCCGCGGGACAGTCGGCGGCGGTGCGTAGCGGGGTACGCGCCGCGCGCGGCGTCATCGTGGCGACGCTCGACGGCGACGGCCAAAATGATCCGGCGTTCCTGCCGGACCTGATCGTGGCGATCGAAAATGGCGGCGAGCGCGTCGGCCTAGCCGCCGGCCAGAGGGTCGGCCGCAGGGATACCGGCTTCAAGAGGATCCAGTCGCGCATCGCCAATGGCGTGCGCAACGTCATCCTCCGTGACGGCACCCGCGACACCGGCTGCGGCCTGAAGGCGTTCCGGCGCGAGGTGTTCCTTATGATGCCCTATTTCGACGGGCTGCATCGCTTCTTGCCGGCGCTGGTGCGCCGCGAGGGCTACGAGATCGTCTATGTCGACGTGATCGACCGGCCGCGCCGTTCCGGCGTGTCAAATTACGGTTTCTTCGACCGGCTATGGATCGGAATCATGGATCTCGCCGGCGTGTGGTGGCTGATCCGCCGCAAGAAACCGACTCCTGTCGCGACCGAGGTGACCTTATGACCGAACTGTTCAACAACCTCGCCAGCTACCTGCACGATGTATTCGTCATCAAATTCGATGCCTGGGTGATTCTGGGGTTCGTGGCGCAGGGATTGTTCACCATGCGCTTTGTGGTGCAATGGATCGCTTCGGAGCGTGCGCGCAGGAGCGTGATGCCGGTGGCGTTCTGGTTCTTTTCGATCGGCGGCGGCGCATTGCTGCTGGTCTATGCGCTGTATCGCCGGGATCCGGTATTCATCGCCGGCCAGGCCCTCGGGCTCGTGGTTTACACGCGCAACCTTTATTTCATCGTCGCCAACGGACGCCAGGCCTCCGCGAGCAACTGATTCACCGCGACGCTTGATTTGACCGGTTGAACTCCGTGAATTGTATCGGCGACCAACGGGTCGTTGCTGCTCGCGCGATTGGGAAAAATGACGAATGAAGTCTCCGCTCTATCTGCTTATCGCTGCCTTGATCGGCATCGCGGCTCTTGGTCTTGCCGCTGGCCCGAGTGAGGCCCAGACGCGCAAGCCGACGACAAAGGAGATCGCCGCCCTCCGCGATTGCGCGACGAAGTACGCGGACAACCTGGATGAAGGCGAGCGGCAGTGCCTGTTCAATCTCGTCGCCGAGCCCTGCATGGGTAAACCGGAGGAAGCCCAAAAATCGGTTGTGGTGGAGTGTTACCTCGTCGAAAATTCGATCTGGGACGGATTGCTCAACGAAAATTACAAGAGCCTGCTTGAGACGCTGGATGACGGCCAGTCCGCCAAAGCGCGCGCCATGCAGCGTGCCTGGACGGCCTATCGCGACACGACCTGCCAGTTCTATGACGACAAGATCCAGGGATCGATGTCGATCACCATGCACGCCGCCTGCATGGCCCGCGAGTCGGCGCGACGGGCGATGCTGCTCAAATTCTTCAGGCAACTATAGACGCTCGCGAGGACGTTGGGAGCATCGCGCCGATCTTGTGGTCGGCCGGAGACGCCGTGCCCCCGAGGCTCGATATGTTTCGAGCAAGAATATGCTTACTTGGTGGAAAACGGGAACGCCTCAGGGTTACCAGCGCTGGTGACCTGGAAGCGTGCCGGGGTATGACGAAGCCGATTATCCGGCGTTTTCGTAGTGATTACCGACGTTTCGAGCGGCAGTTCGGGATGGGCCGGAGAAATCCGGTAAAGGGAATTCAAACAGAACCGATACATTGCGAGCGGTCCCGCTAGGCAATTTCCAACGAGTCTTCGGTAAGAAAGCCATTGGGATACCGGATCACCGGTGCAGATGAAGGCGAAGGATCGATATGTTGATGAACCGTCGTAGAAGCGAACGTCATCTCTGCAGGCGGCTCGCGAAGATCCAACTCGGGGGATCGTTGCCGCGCGACTGCACGATCACGGACATATCGGATGGCGGCGTGAAGGTGATCGCGGAATTTATCGATATTCCCTCTGAGTTCACCATCATTCTGTCCGAAGGCCGCCCGCGCCAATGCAAGCTGGCCTGGCGGATCGGCTGCGAATTCGGCGCCCAATTCGTCGATTAGATCGAAAACCCCTTGCGGGACATCGAGGCCGGCTGAGCCTTCTTGGCCGCCGCCGCGGAACCGGCGCCAGCCAATTCGTTCGGGGCGCCCGTGAC
>NZ_JADGRI010000038.1 GCF_017881085.1 Bradyrhizobium sp. | reverse complement strand
ATCGTCGAGCGCCTGTTCGTGCGCGCCAAGATCGAATACGCCGACGACAAGCTCAAAGGCGCGCTGCCACGGCTGGCGCGCGCCTCGATCGACGACGTGATGGCGGCGGTCGGGCGCGGCGAGATGAAGGCCTCCGACGTCGCGCGCGCGATGTATCCCGATTACAAGGAAGAGCGGGTCGCGCGCTACGGCGCCAAGAAGAGCAGCCTTGCGGTCAAGCTGAAGCTGAAATCGCCGCCGGATCCCTCGCGCAGCCCGTCGGCGATCCCGGTGCGCGGCATCAATTCGGATTTGCCGGTCAAGTTCGCGCCGAACGGCGGCGCGGTGCCGGGCGACCGCATCGTCGGCATCGTCACGCCGGGGGAGGGCATCACGATCTACCCGATCCAGTCCCCGGCGCTGAAGGATTTCGAGGAAGAGCCGGAGCGCTGGCTCGACGTGCGCTGGGATGTCGACGAATCGACGCCGCAGCGCTTTCCGGCGCGGATCATGGTGGACAACGTCAACGAGCCCGGCAGCCTCGCCCAGGTCGCCACCGTGATCGCCGAGCATGACGGCAATATCGACAATATCAGCATGTTCCGGCGCTCGCCCGATTTCACGGAGCTGACCATCGATCTTGAGGTCTATGACCTCAAGCATCTCAGCGCTATTATCGCCCAGTTGCGCGCCAAGGCCGTGGTCGCCCGGGTCGAGCGCGTCAATGGATAGCTTTACCTCTTAAGTCTTCCCGCGAGTCCTTTCATGCCCCATCCTCCGCTGCGTCTCGGAGTCAATGTCGATCACGTCGCCACCCTTCGCAACGCGCGGGGCGGGCGCAATCCCGATCCGGTGCGCGCGGCGCTGCTCGCGATCGAAGCCGGCGCCGACGGTATCACCGCGCATTTGCGCGAAGATCGCCGCCACATCCGCGATGACGACATGGCGCGGCTGAAGGCCGAGATCCCAAAACCGCTGAATTTCGAGATGGCGGCGACGGAGGACATGTTGCGAATCGCGCTCGCCACCAAGCCTCACGCGGTCTGCCTGGTGCCCGAGCGCCGCGAGGAGCTCACCACCGAAGGCGGCCTCGACGTGGTCGGACAGCACAACGCGCTGGCGCCGTTCATCGCGCGGCTGAACGACGTCGGCATCCGGGTGTCGCTGTTCATCTCCGCGGAGCCGCGCCAGATCGAAATGGCGGCGAAACTGCGCGCGCCGGTGATCGAAATCCATACCGGCGCCTGGTGCGACGCCGTGGTCGACGGCCATGCGGCGAAGGCGGACGCGGAGTGGCAGCGCATCGTCGCGGGCGCGGCATTGGCGCGCTCCGCCGGCCTCGAAATCCATGCCGGCCACGGCCTCGATTACGAGACCGCCGAGCGGATCGCGGGCCTGGGCGAGATCGTCGAGCTCAATATCGGCTACTACATGATCGGGGAGGCGCTGTTCGTTGGCCTTGCCGAGACGGTGCGAACGATGCGGGCCGCGATGGACCGGGGGCGCCGCAATGCCGTCAGCCCGAATCAGGCGGGCCAGAATCAGGCGGCCCAGAATCCTGCGGGCAAAGCATGATCATCGGCATCGGCTCCGACCTGATCGACATCCGCCGCATCGCCAAGGTGATCGAGCGCCATGGCGACCGCTTCCTCGACCGCATCTTCACCGATGCCGAGCGGGCCAAGGCCGGACGCCGGGCCAGGAACGAGAACATGGTGGTGGCGACCTACGCCAAGCGGTTCGCCGCCAAGGAGGCCTGCTCCAAGGCGCTCGGCACCGGTATCCGGCGGGGCGTCTGGTGGCGGGATATGGGCGTGGTGAACCTGCCGAGCGGCCGTCCGACCATGCAGCTGACGGGCGGGGCGCTGGCCCGGCTCGAGGCGCTGACGCCGGAGGGGCATGAGGCGCGGATCGACCTTTCCATCACCGACGACTGGCCCCTGGCGCAGGCCTTCGTCATAATTTCGGCGGTCGCTGCGGGCAAACCGTGACGCGTCGGGGCGGTTCAGCCGGCGGTCTGTCGCAAAACTAAAAATCCAAAACTTTTCAATGGATTAGCAAGTTTTGATGCGGCCGTTGATTGCGCGGCTGCGAACAACGGTCTAAAACGCCGCAGGTTGGATCGAGGCCAGAGCGAATTCGGGTTTGCGCCGGGATTGGCTTTCAACAGCAGAATCAGGAGCACTTTCTCGACGCGAAGCGATCAGCTTTCCGCGTGAGGAAGATGCTCTGCCACCGCGCGGACAATCGCAGCGGGGAATTGGGAAAGCGATGAGCGTGACATCCGGGACAAAAACTGAAAGCGGCCTGGGTGAAACCATCCGCGTCATCATCCACGCTTTGCTGATCGCATTGGTGATCCGCACCTTCCTGTTCCAGCCCTTCAACATCCCGTCCGGCTCGATGAAGGCCACGCTCTTGGTCGGCGACTATCTGTTCGTTTCGAAATACTCTTACGGTTACAGCCACTACTCGATCCCGCTGTCGCCGCCCTTGTTTTCGGGCCGCGTCTTCGGCTCCGAGCCGTCGCGGGGCGACATCGTCGTGTTCCGCCTGCCCAAGGACGACACCACCGACTACATCAAGCGCGTCATCGGATTGCCCGGCGACCGCATCCAGATGAAGGAGGGTCTGCTCTACATCAACGACGTCCCGGTGAAACGCGAGCGGCTGAGCGACTTCATCGGCGAGGACCCCTGCGGGTCCGACGCCACCGCGCGGGTGAAGCGCTGGAAGGAAACGCTGCCCAACGGCGTCAGCTATGAATCGCTGGATTGCGTCGACAACGGCTTCTACGACAACACCAACGTCTACAACGTGCCGCCGGGCCACTTCTTCATGATGGGCGACAACCGCGACAACTCGACCGACAGCCGGGTGCTGTCGGCGGTCGGCTACGTGCCGTTCGAGAACATCGTCGGCCGGGCGCAGATGATCTTCTTCTCCATTGCCGAGGGCGAGCACGCCTGGATGTTCTGGCGCTGGCCCACCGCGGTGCGCTGGAATCGCATATTTAAAATTGTGCGATGAACGACGAAACACCTGAGATCCGGTCCGCGCCGCCACCGGGCGATGCAAGCCCTGAGACTGACGCCGGCCACGAGCCCGTGGCGGCGAAAAAGAAGCGCAAGAAGATCAGCGCCAAGGCGGCTACCGCGGCAATCGAGGAGCGGATCGGACACAAATTCGCCGATCCCGCCTTGCTGACCACCGCCTTCACCCATGTTTCCGCGCTGAAATCGGCGCGCAAGCGCGCCGACAGTTACCAGCGTCTCGAATTCCTCGGCGATCACGTGCTCGGGCTGATCGTGTCCGACATGCTGTACCGCGCCTTTCCAAGCGCCGACGAGGGCGAGCTGTCGAAGCGGCTGGCCGATCTCGTGCGCAAGGAGAGCTGCGCGGATGTCGCGAAGTCGCTGGGGCTGCTCGACGACATCAAGCTCGGCGCGGTGGGTGCCAGCGCCAGTGCGCGCCTGCGCAAATCCGTGCTCGGCGACATCTGCGAGGCGGTGATCGGCGCGGTGTTCCTCGACGGCGGCTATGCGGCCGCGGCGCAGTTCGTCGAACGCAACTGGACGGAGCGGATGCGCAAGCCGCGGCGGCCGTTGCGCGATCCCAAGACGGTGCTGCAGGAATGGGCGCAGGGCAAGGGACTGCCGACCCCGGTCTACCGCGAGATCGAGCGCACCGGGCCGCATCACGACCCGCAGTTTCGCGTCGCGGTGGACCTGCCGGGACTGGAGCCGGCCGAAGGCATCGGCGGCAGCAAGCGCGCCGCGGAAAAAGTCGCCGCGTCCGCAATGATCGCGCGCGAAGGCGTCGCCGGCGGCAGCAATGACGGATAAGCCCCAAGACGATATCGCGCCCGCCACCGCTTGCGGCTTTGTGGCGCTGATCGGCGCCCCCAATGTCGGCAAGTCCACGCTGGTCAATGCGCTGGTCGGCTCCAAGGTCACCATCGTCTCGCGCAAGGTGCAGACCACGCGCGCGCTGATCCGCGGCATCGTGATCGAAAACAACGCGCAGATCATCCTGGTCGATACGCCCGGGATCTTCTCGCCGAAGCGGCGGCTCGACCGCGCCATGGTGTCGACCGCATGGAGCGGGGCGCACGATGCCGACGTCGTCTGCGTGCTGCTCGATGCCAAGGCGGGCATCGACGAGGAAGCCGAGGCGATCCTCAGCAAGGTCGCCACGGTCAAGCACGAGAAGATCCTGGTGCTGAACAAGATCGACCTGGTGCCGCGCGAGAAGCTTTTGGCACTCGCCAAGACCGCCAACGACCGTCTCGCCTTTGCACGCACGTTCATGGTTTCGGCGATGTCGGGCGACGGCGTCGATGACCTCAGGCGGACGCTGGCCGAAATGGTGCCGCCGGGACCGTTTCATTATCCCGAGGACCAGATGTCGGACGCGCCGATGCGGCATCTGGCGGCCGAGATCACCCGCGAAAAGATCTATCGCAAGCTGCACCAGGAACTGCCGTATCAGTCCACCGTCGAGACCGACAGCTGGACCGAACGCAAGGACAAATCCATCCGCATCGAGCAGACCATCTTTGTCGAGCGCGAAAGCCAGCGCAAGATCGTGCTCGGCAAGGGCGGCGCCACCATCAAGGCGATCGGCGCGGAGTCGCGCAAGGAGCTCGCTGAAATCGTGGGCGTGCCCGTGCATCTGTTCCTGTTTGTCAAGGTGCGCGAGAACTGGGGCGACGATCCCGACCGCTACCGCGAAATGGGACTGGAATTCCCGAGAGAATAATAAGGAAATAATAACGGAATGACCGGCTCGCGATGAACATGCCCAGAAACGTGCTGTGGTTTGAGGTGCTGCTGTATATGTCGCTGACGCTCGATGCGCTGTCGGTCGCGTTCCAGGACCGTACGCCGAGCGGCGAGATGACGGAATCCATGATCATGGTCGCGACTGTGATGGCGGGCTTCATGATCCTGCTCCTGGTGTTTCTGGTCTGGCTCGCCGCGCAGCGGCGGAAGAACTGGCCACGCTGGGTGCTGGCGGCGGCACTGCTGCTGTCCCTGATCTCGCTGGTGCAGGTGATCGGCGACAACGGCCTGCAGCTCGACAGCGTCATTGAGGTCGTCTCCTGCGCGCTGACGGCCGCGGGACTGTATTTTTCGTTTACCGGCGACGCCGTGGGCTGGTTCAGCTGATCGGCTTGAACGATGCGGGTTCGACCGGATCAATGCCCGGCGGCAACGGCGACCTGAGCAGCGTCCGGTATTGACGCTTCCTGCGAGCGGGAATTTTGAACTGCCGTTTCGGCGACGAACTCCGCAACACTGCCGAAATTGCCGACGACCGTCGTGATATCGATCGTTCCCGGCGTCACGGCGTCGCTCGCGCTGCCGAGCAGCGCGATGATGATCCGGCCGCCTTTGCTTTTCTTGCTCAACCTGCGAACGGTGTATTGAATCATCGCATCCGACGGTTTTCCGACGTAGCAGATACAGAAGGCCGCCGCCTGCGACAGGTCGAGCGAAAAGAACCTCGACATCGACAGCGCATCGGCCGTCTCGGCAGCGGCGCCGATCCCGCGGCGTTTCAGCATCTGGGTGAGAATGAGGACTGCGGCCTCGTCGAGTTTGCCGGAGCCGGGGATGCACAGAACGGCCCCGGGCCGCTCCCAACGTTCTAGCAAAGGCGTCGAAGATCCGACGTCGGTGACCTGCTCCAGTCGGGCGAGGCCCGAGGCCAACTCGGGGGCCAGTGCTTCGGTCGGCAGTCGGTCCTCGTGGGGCTCGAGATCATCAACCACTTCGGTCACGGTAGCCAGGATGCGGTCGATCCGCTCGCGGTCCAACCTGCCGAGACGCGCGTCGGCCTCGGCGAGGCGCAGTCCGTCCAGCATGATGGTGTCGTAGTAATCTTCGAGCGAGGCACCGGCGAGGTAGGTCTGCGCCTGCTGTGAAGCCTCGATCGGATCGCCGGCGAGCATCCGCTGGTAGACCAGTTGCGGCGGCGTCAATGCCGGCTCGTTGCCGAGCAGGACATCAAAAAATTGTAGGCGGTCGACATGGCGGCCGACGACGACCAGGCAGACGGTGAGGGGCGTTGCCAGGACCAGCCCGATCGGGCCCCAGAGCCATGTCCAGAATGAAGCCGAAATGACGATTGCGACCGGCGAGAGGCCAGAACTCCGTCCATACACCAGCGGCTCCACGACCTGTCCGGCGATGAGTTGAAGCGTGCCGAACAGCGCGGCTGTCATCACAAGCATGCCCCATCCGGAACCGACCGCCGCGGCAAGTATCAGCGGAAAGACGGCGGAGATCGGGGATCCCACGTAAGGCACAAACCGCAAGATCATCGCGAGGAGTCCCCAAAGTGGGGCGCTCGGCACGCCGATCAGCTGCAGGCCGATGCCGATGATCAAGCCGAATGATGCGTTGACGATGATCTGATTCAAGAACAGCCGGCTCAGCCGCTGGCCGGCATCGTCGAGTGCTGCCGTGGTGCGCTGCATGTCCTGTGATCCGGCGAGGCGGATGAAACGGTTTCGCAGATCCTGGCGCTGCAGCAGGATGAAAATCACAAAGATGACGACGATGCCGGTCGTCGTCAGCGGCTGGATCAGCGGCTGAATGATCGCGACCAGCGTCGTCAGGGTGCCCGGATCGGGCTGCCTGATCTCTACAGGGATCGGCCTGTCCAGAGGCTGTCTTCGCAGTCCGTCGATGGCCGCTTGGCCCCGCGCCGGATTTTGAAGTTCGGTATCAAGTTCCCTGAGTACTTTCGAGGCCCGTTCCAACGTTCCCGAGCCGCCGGCCGCGACACCGCGCAGGCCCTGGATCTTCTCGCGCAAGGTCTGTTGATAGCCAGGCAATTCTTCGGCCAGCCGGTTCGCCTGCGAGACCATCAGGCCTCCCATGCTGAAGATGATCGAGAAGCCGACGAATACCGCGATCAGCACCGATAACGTACGCGGAACCCGCCACGACTGCAGCCGGATGACAAAGGGCGCGAGCACGAAACTGAACAGCACCGCCAGCGCTACCGGAACGAGGACTTCTCGCGCGAAGTACAGTGCGGTCACGATCAGCGCCGCGACCGCCAGGTTTGTCAGCGCGTGTCCGCGCGGCTGCTGCAGTTTAATCGGGGATGCCGTGTCTGCCAATCTCGCTCAATCCGCGGAGGTCGATTGAGACCTCCGTCTGTTCAGGCCGCGGCCGGGGGTAAGATGGGTCACAACCGGCGGATCGCCCAAATGTTCCTCGTTACGAAGTGCAGGGGTTCGACGGGCATCGCCATTCCGCGACGATGCGAAGCATCGAGCCCGGAATTTCGAGTTTCTCCGAGGTGCAATTGCACATCTGGGGTCTGGTCCTTCGCACGATCCCGCAATGAAGGTCGTTAGATAGCTGCGCCCCTATTCGGAATCCTGTACACTGTCGCCCATGGAATGGACCGACGAAGGCATTGTGCTGGGGGTTCGGCGGCATGGCGAATCCTCCGCCATTGTCGAGCTCCTGACGCGCAGCCATGGCCGGCATCTCGGCCTGGTGCGCGGCGGTTCGAGCAAGCGGATGCGGCCGATGCTGCAGCCCGGCAACAGCGTGACCGCGGTGTGGCGGGCTCGGCTCGACGAGCATCTCGGTTATTACGTCCTTGAGGGCACGCGGCTGCGCGCGGCCACCGTGCTGGCGTCGTCGCATGCGACCTATGGCGTCACCCATCTGGCCTCGCTGGCGCGGCTGCTGCCGGAGCGCGATCCACACGAAGACATCTACGAGATGCTGGACCGCACGCTGGAGGATTTCGACGACATCGGCGAGGCCGCGGCGCATCTGATCAGGTTCGAGCTGGCAATGCTGGCCGAACTCGGCTTCGGACTCGACCTGGAGAGTTGTGCCGCTACCGGCGCGACAACCGAACTGATCTATGTTTCGCCGAAATCCGGCAGCGCGGTGTCGCGGACAGCCGGCGACCCCTGGCGCGACCGGCTGTTGCGGCTGCCGGCGTTCCTGCGGCAAGGCGAGGGCGGTACCAACGGCTGGTCCGACCAGGACCTGCAGGACGGTTTTGCGCTCACAGGAATGTTCCTGCTACGCCATGTGCTGGAGCCGCGCGGGCAGGGCCATTCCGACGCCCGCGACGGTTTTATCAACGCGGTGACCAAATATCGGGCGAAAGCGGCGGTTCCGTAGCGGCGCAGCACAGCCCAGAGCTTCGCTTCTGATTAGAACCGAAGCTCTGGATTCTTGTTTCGACGCGTTTTCTTTACGCGAACCGGTACCCACTTCACCCGAAAACGCTCTAAATTGCCGCTGATTCGCGGCTTGCCCGATTCACCGCCAGGGTTTAACGCCTCCCCATGGGAAAACGACAGTTACCGCCGGAAGACCCGGCCGAAATTCATGATGTCGGGCTGCGCGACGCGCTGGAAGAGCGCTATCTCGCTTATGCCCTCTCCACCATCATGCACCGCGCCTTGCCGGACGCCCGCGACGGGCTAAAGCCGGTGCACCGGCGCATCCTCTACGGCATGCGGCTGCTGCGGCTCGACCCCGGCACGGCGTTCAAGAAGTCGGCCAAAATCGTCGGCGACGTGATGGGCTCGTTCCATCCGCATGGCGACCAGGCGATCTACGACGCCATGGTGCGGCTGGCGCAGGATTTCTCCTCGCGCTACCCGCTGGTCGACGGCCAGGGCAATTTCGGCAACATCGACGGCGATAACGCCGCCGCCTACCGCTACACCGAAGCCCGCATGACCGACGTCGCGCGGCTATTGCTCGACGGCATCGACGAGGACGGCGTCGAATTCCGCCCCAATTACGACGGCCAGTCGAAAGAGCCGGTCGTGCTGCCCGGCGGCTTTCCGAACCTGCTCGCCAACGGCTCGCAGGGCATCGCGGTCGGCATGGCGACCTCGATCCCGCCGCACAATGCGGCCGAGCTCTGCGACGCGGCGCTGCATCTGATCGACAAGCCCGAGGCGAAGTCGAAGGCGCTCTTGAAATGGGTCAAGGGCCCGGATTTCCCGACCGGCGGCATCATCGTCGATTCCAAGGAAGCCATCGCCGAAGCCTACATGACCGGGCGCGGCTCGTTCCGCACCCGCGCCAAATGGAGCCAAGAAGAGGGCGCACGCGGCACCTGGGTGGTCGTCATCACCGAGATTCCCTTCCTGGTGCAGAAGGCGCGGCTGGTCGCGCAGATCGCCGATTTGCTCAACGACAAGAAGCTGCCGCTGGTCGGCGATGTCCGCGACGAATCCGCCGAAGACATCCGTCTCGTGATCGAGCCGAAGTCGCGCGCCGTCGATCCGGAATTGCTGATGGAATCGCTGTTCCGGCTGACCGAGCTGGAAAGCCGGATTCCGCTGAACCTCAACGTGCTGGTGAAGGGCCGCATCCCGAAGGTGCTGGGCCTTGCCGAATGTTTGCGTGAATGGCTCGACCATCTGCGCGACGTGCTGCTGCGCCGCTCCAACTACCGCAAGACCCAGATCGAGAACCGGCTGGAAGTGCTCGGCGGCTACCTGATCGCCTATCTGAACATCGACAAGGTGATCAAGATCATCCGAACCGAGGACGAGCCGAAGCCGGCCTTGATAAAGGCGTTCAAGCTGACGGAAGTCCAGGCCGATGCCATCCTCAACATGCGGCTGCGCAGTTTGCGCAAGCTGGAGGAATTCGAGATCCGCACCGAGGAAAAGAACCTTCGCGGCGAATTGAAGGGCATCAAGGCATTGCTCGGCTCCGAGACCGAGCAATGGGCCAAGGTCGGCGAGCAGGTCCGGAAAGTCCGCGACATGTTCGGGCCGAAGACGCCGCTCGGCAAGCGCCGCACCCAATTCGCCGATGCGCCCGAGCACGATCTCGCCGCGATCGAGGAGGCTTTTGTCGAGCGCGAACCTTGCACCGTGGTCGTTTCCGACAAGGGCTGGGTGCGGACGCTGAAGGGGCATGTCGCCGATCTCTCGGGCCTGACCTTCAAGACCGACGACAAGCTCGATCAGGCGTTCTTCGCCGAGACCACGTCAAAGCTGCTGCTGTTCGCCACCAACGGAAAATTCTACTCGCTCGACGTCGCCAAGCTGCCGGGCGGGCGCGGCCATGGCGAGCCGATCCGGATGTTCATCGACATGGACCAGGACGCGGCGATCGTGGCGCTGTTCGTCAACAAGGGCGGCCGCAAATTCCTGGTCGCGAGCCATGAAGGGCAGGGGTTCGTCGTCAACGAGGACGATTGCGTCGGCAATACCCGCAAGGGCAAGCAGGTCTTGAACGTCGAGATGCCGAACGAAGCCCGGGCGATCGCGACCGTCACCGGCGACACCGTCGCCGTCATCGGCACCAACCACAAGATGATCATCTTCCCGATCGATCAGGTGCCGGAAATGGCGCGCGGCCGCGGCGTGCGCCTGCAGAAGTACACCGGTGCGGCGCTGTCGGATGTCGCCACCTTCGATTCCAAGGCCGGCCTGACCTGGAAGGATTCGTCGGGACGGGAGCAGAGCATGAGCTGGAAGGAATTGTCGGACTGGCGCGGCAACCGCGCCGACGCCGGCCGCCTCGCAGGCGGCCTGCCGAAGTCGAACAAGTTCCGCCGCGGCGTGGAGTAGCCTCGTCGTCCCGGCGTTCGCCGGGGCGACAGCGAGAAAATCTCCTTTGACTGCAGCCTGCTTCTCGCCGATGCTTCCGAAAAACAGGGGAGGCGGCGTTGCGCGGATTAAGTGCAGCCTGCGTTTTTTCGCTTGTTGTCTCGGTTGTTTTTGCCGCGCCTGCAGCGCTTCATGCGCAGGCCATTCCCGGCGCGCTCCCTGAATCCGCCAAGGCAATTTCGCAAGGCGAATGGCCCGCTTATGCCGGCACCTATGCCGCGGCGCACTATTCGCCGCTGGCGCAGATCGATCCGGCCAATGCCAGGGATCTGCACATCGCCTGGCGCTGGAAGTCTCCCGATCATGCCGTCAGGGACGCCAATCCCGCGGTCGGCCCCAGCCAGGCCAATGAATCGACGCCGCTGATGGTGGGTGAGGTGCTCTACAGCTCGACGTCGCTGTCGGAGGTCGCCGCCATCGACGCCGCCACCGGCGTGACAAAGTGGGTGTACGACCCCAAGATCTATGAAAACGGTCTCGGTCTTCCGGCTAACCTCGGATGGCTGCACCGCGGCGTCGCCTATTGGCGCAATGGCGACGACGAACGCATCGTCATCCTCACCGCGTTCGCGCAGATGATCGCGCTGGATGCCAAGACCGGAAAGCCGGTGCCGACATTCGGCAAGGGCGGCCGGATCGACCTCGCGCAAGGGCTGCGCCGCCCGGTCGACCGCGGCTACTACACCATGACCTCGCCGCCGGTGATCGTCCGCGGCGTCATCGTGGTCGGCTCATCCGTGTATGACTGGTGGGGAATGCGGCCCTCTCCGCCGGGCGATGTCCGCGGTTTCGACGTCGCCACCGGACGCCTGCTGTGGACGTTCCATACGGTTGCGCAAGGCGAGGAAGCCGGCGTGGAAACCTGGGAGAACGATTCCTGGAAGGAGACCGGTAACGCCAATGTCTGGGCGCCGATGAGCGCCGACGAAGAGCTCGGTTATGTCTATCTGCCGGTCTCTACGCCCACCAACGATTATTATGGCGGACACCGGCCCGGCGTTGGCCTCTATGGCGAGAGCCTCGTCTGCATCGACGCGGCGACCGGCAAGAAGGTCTGGCACTATCAGCTCGTGCATCACGGGCTCTGGGACTACGACCCGCCGGCCGCGCCCAACCTGATTGACATCACCGTCGGCGGAAAGCCGATCAAGGCGGTCGCGCAGGTGACAAAACAGGCCTTCGTCTATGTGTTCAATCGCATTACCGGAGAGCCGGTCTGGCCGATCGAAGAGCAGCCGGTACCTGCATCCACGGTGCCCGGCGAGAAGGCCTCGAAGACGCAGCCGTTTCCGACCAAGCCGGCGCCGTTCGACGTCCAGGGAGCGCGGGACGAGGACCTGATCGACCTCACGCCGGAGATTCACCAGGAAGCGATCGACATCGCCAAGGCCTATGATCGCGGCGGCCTGTTCACCCCGCCGTCGCAGCGCGGCACAATTGTGGTGCCGGGTATAGCCGGCGGCGGCAACTGGAACGGTGCCGCGGTCGATCCCGAAACCGGCATGCTTTATGTCGGTACCACCCGGCTGCCATTTGTCGTTGCGGTCCACCAGCCGCAGTCATGGGAAGGTTCGTACGATTTCATCGGCCAGCCCGCGTATTTGTCTGGGCCGCGCGGGTTGCCGCTGTTGAAGCCGCCGTTCGGCAGCATCGTCGCTATCGACATGAATAGCGGCGAGCACCGCTGGCGGATTCCGATAGGCCGCAGCGAGTTCATGCCCGCCGTCCAGCGTCTCGGCATTCGCGAGCCGTTAGGGCTGCCCGGTCGAAGCTGGGCGCTGGTGACCAAGACGGTCTTGATCGTGGTTCAGTTCGGATATTACGGCGCGCCGCGCTTCGTGCCGGAATTGCAACGTCCGATCTCCGATCTCCATAATCGCGACCCGCATTTGTGGGTCTACGACAAGACCAGCGGCGCCATGCTGGCGGAGATCGCGCTGCCGGCCAACGCGACCGGCGCGCCGATCACGTATGTCGCCGGTGGCAAGCAATACATCGCATTTCCGGTCGGCGGCGGTCCGGTACCGGAGGAACTGATTGCGGTGTCGCTTTGAGCAGAGGCGGGCGCGGAACAGGGGCGTAATAGTATTCGGCTTTTGGTGCGCGCTATAATCGCTAGGCGGTTGGAAACGACCCTGCAACGATTGTCTCACGCACCCATGGCCCATCAGCACGACCATCCCCACGCGCACGGCCATGCCGGCCACAGCCATGCGCCGGACAGTTTCGGGCTCGCCTTTGCGGTGGGCGTTACGCTCAACACGGTGTTCGTGCTGGCGGAACTGTTTTTCGGCTATGCCGCGAATTCGCTGGCGCTGATCTCGGACGCGGTTCACAATTTTTCCGACGTCATCGCCTTGCTGCTGGCGTGGGCCGCGGGCTGGCTGGCGCGCAAGCAGCCGACCGAGCAGCATACCTACGGCTACAGGCGCGCTTCGATCCTGGCGGCCCTCGTCAATGCTGGCCTGCTGCTGATCGCGGTCGGCGCCATCGCGGTAGAGGCCATTGGCCGGATTCAGCAACCCGCCGAGGTCGCAGGCCGCACCGTCGTCCTGGTCGCGGCGCTCGGCGTCCTCGTGAACGGCGCCACCGCGCTGTTGTTCATGCGTGGCCGTCATGCCGATCTCAATATTCGCGGCGCCTACATGCACATGGCGGCGGACGCCGGCGTGTCGCTCGGCGTCGTCGTCGCGGCGTTGGCGATCATGTTGACGGGGTGGCTGTGGCTCGATCCGGCGATCAGCCTGTGCATCGCCGCCATCGTGCTTGCCAGCGGATGGGGTCTCGCGCGGGACAGCGTCAATCTCGCGCTCGACGGCGTGCCTAAAGGCATCGAACTTGCCGGCGTGAGGGATTATCTCGGCGGGCTCGAAGGCGTGACCGAAGTGCATGATCTGCACATCTGGGCCATGAGCACCAATGAAACCGCGCTGACGGCGCATCTGGTGCGTCCCGGCGGCTACGACGATTCGTTCCTCCACGGCATTTGCGAAGAACTTTCCCACCGGTTCAGGATCCAGCACGCGACGCTCCAGGTCGAGGCGGGCAGCGATGTCTGCAGGCTCGCGCCGGCGGAAGTCGTGTAGACGAAATTGTAGGGTGGGCAAAGCGCAGCATGCCCACCATCGTCAAAAAGGTGGGCACGGCGCAAGCGTGCCTTTGCCCACCCTACCGATTCCTAGATTACCCTCATCAATCGCAACACTACGCCTGCGATGCACGATCCCGCCAGCACCGTCAGCATGCCCAGCTTGAAGCGGAAGATCGCTGTGGCCGCGGCAATCGCCAGCACCAGCGCCGGAAAATCCACGCTCGACAGCACCGGCATGTCGAAGGACAGCCCGAACGAGCGCACCGGCGTGGTTTCCCGGAACACGGTGTGCAGCGCGAACCAGATCGACAGATTGAGGATCACGCCGACCACGGCGGCGGTGATCGCCGTCAGCGCGCCGGCGAGCCCCTTGTTGCCGCGCAGGGTCTCGATGAAGGGCGCGCCGAGGAAGATCCAGAGGAAGCAGGGCGTGAAGGTGACCCACGTCGCCAATAAGCCGCCGAGCGTGCCCGCCAGCATTGGCGACAGCGTGCCGGGATCGCGAAAGGCCGCCATGAAGCCGACGAACTGCAGCACCATGATCAGGGGGCCCGGCGTGGTCTCGGCCATGCCCAGGCCGTCGAGCATCTCGCGCGGTTGCACCCAGTGATAATGCTCGACCGCCTGCTGCGCGACATAGGCCAGCACCGCGTAAGCGCCGCCGAACGTCACCAGCGCCATCTTGCTGAAGAACAGCGCGATCTGGCTGAACACATTGGCCTGGCCGAGGCCGATCAGGAGTGCGGCGACCGGCACCAGCCACAGCAGCAGCCAGACGGCGCTGACTTTCAGCGCGCGGGGAATGCTGGGCCGGACATGGTCAGGCAGTTCCCCGCCGAACATGCTGTCGACCGCGGCGGCGTGTTTGCCGCCGCCATGCGGCACGGCCGCGAATTCCGGCCGGCCGCTTTTGGCGCCGAAATAGCCGATCACGCCGGCGCCGATGATGATGACCGGGAACGGGACGCTGAAAAAGAAGATCGCGATGAAGGCGATGCCCGCCAGCGCGATCATGACGCGGTTGCGCAATGCCCGGCTGCCAACGCGGACCACGGCCTGGATCACGATCGCCAGCACGGCGGCCTTCAATCCGAAGAACAGCGCCTCGACGAAGCCGACATGGCCGAAAGCCGCGTAGATATAGCTCAGGCCCATGATGGCGACGATGCCCGGCACAATGAACAGACCGCCGGCCATGATGCCGCCGGCGGTCCGGTGCAGCAGCCAGCCGATATAGGTCGCAAGCTGTTGCGCCTCCGGGCCGGGCAGCAGCATGCAGTAATTCAGCGCATGCAGAAATCGGCTCTCCGAAATCCAGTTCTTCTCCTCGACCAGGATGCGGTGCATCACCGCGATCTGCCCCGCGGGGCCGCCGAAGCTTAAGACGGCCACCCGCAGCCAGACCCGAAAGGCCTCGCCGAAGCTGATGCCGTGGCCGGCACCAGCTTCGGTATTCGTTTCGTGTGCTGCAATATCGATCACGGCTTCGCCTTGTTGGTGGGCCAGTTATGGGTCTCGCCGGTGGCATCGCGGCACCAGCGATAGAACGCATCGTAAAGTGCGATGCCGGCCTCGAGCTGTTCGAGATCGTCATCATACATCCGCGACAGCCCGAGCGATGCCGCGAGCAGCCCGGGCGCCTCCGGGCACAGATCGAGCCGCGCGGTATCGGCAGCCCGCACCATGGTTGCCAGCCGCAACATGGCCGGCGTCGCCAGACCGAACTCCTCGACCATCACGTCGAAGGTACAGAGTTCGCCGCGGTGACTCCAGAACACGTTTTCGATGTCGAAGGCAGCGGCGCCAAAACGCTCGCCGACCCCGACCACCTCCGAGGGAGCCACGAACAGGAATACCGCGTTGGGATCGACGAAGCGCCGGATCAGCCAGGGGCAGGCGATGCGGTCGATCTTCGGCCGCGCGCGGGTGACCCAGACGGTGCGGCCCTGCGCGTCGCGCTCCGGCAGTTTTGAAGCCGGCACCAGCGGCAGCTTGGCCGCCTTCCAGCCCTCGAAGCCGCCTTCGAGCGCCTCGGCTTCGACATGGAGGTGCCGCAGCCATGCCGCGGTGCCCTGTGCAAGCTTTTGCCCTCGCAGGCAGACGACGATGGCCGAACGCCCGGCGAAATCCTCGCCCCAGTCGGCTGCCGTTTCATGGTTGCGTTTGACCGCGCCGGGAATCAGCCGCGGGTCGGCGGCGAAGTCTTCGTCGGTACGCACGTCGATCAGCGCCGGCATATGGGCCGTGCCAATCAGACGGGCAAGTTTATCGGATGATATCGTTGTGGGGGATGACATGGTTGCGCCCTCGCAAAGAAATACGGGACGCGATACTTGGGCATGTCGCCTCGTGGGGGGATCGCAGAACCCCCATGCCCGTATTACAGCCAAACCGGCGCGGGCTGTCAATGCGCTTCGCGCCGGCCTTGCCGTCCGGCACATCGGCAGGCGACCAGGCAATGAACGGGGCCGGCGTCGGGCCCGGCTCCAAACGTAAGTTCGGAGAACGATGCGACGAATGGAAGGAATCGCCGCGATGCCATCGAAACAACTCGCAGGATTGATCGGGCCCACATTGGTTGCGCTCGGCGCCACCGAGGCGCTCAACATTCATATATTCGAGAACCAAATTGCAGCGGTCATCTATCTCAACGGAACGATCCTGTTCGTCGTCGGCCTTGCGCTGGTCCGCGCGCATAACCGCTGGTCATGGCGATGGCCAACCCTCATTACCGTCACCGGCTGGGTGCTGCTGGCAGGCGGCCTCTATCGCATGATCGCTCCCGAAGCGCCGCAGGCGCCCGCAAATGCCGGCAGTTACGTGGCGCTCCTGGCTATCGTCGCGATCGGCGTGTTTCTGAGCTTCAAGGGATATGGCCCGGAAGCCGCTCAGGCCGGCGAATAGGGGATTGATATGCACACATTCGCCGCGGCAGGCGCCGGCTTCCTGCTCGCCGTCCTCTGGTTCGACCTGATGTTCGACATGCAGACGCGTGGACACGCAGGCAACGTGCTGCCGCCGGAAGTATTGGCTTCGATTTCAGCGTATTACCGCCGCGTCACCACCGACGCCTATCCGATGAACCGTCTGGTCGCCTTGGTGATGCTGCTGACACTTGCCGCCATCAGGGTCCAGATTGTGCAGGGTGATAATCCCTGGTGGGTCGGGTGGGGCTCGATTGCGTTGGCGGGAAGCGGTTTTGTGCCTACGATGACGCGCACGGTGCCCAACGCACGCCGGTTGGGAAGCGGGAAAGACATGGCGGAGGAGCAGTCGCGGCTGGCGCGTGCGATCTGCCGCGATCACATGTTCAGCTTCGCGCGGATGTTCCTGGTTTTGCTTCTTCAATTGATGGCCCGTTAGTGGTGGGCGTTGTCGGGACGACGTCGCGTCAGGCTCCATCTGGATGGAAAAGTCGCGTTGAGGTAGCATCCGCTCCGTCGGCGTGAAATCCGGGATATTTCGGTTGGAGAAATAACATGAACCGAGTGAGCGTTCTTGTTGCGGCGCTGTTGTCAGCCTTCGTTACCGGGGGTCCCGGTCATGCGCAATCGGGCAAAACAGGCGTCGAGAAACTCTACATTCTCAATTGCGGCGAGGGCGTCGCCGGCGACATCTCGCGCTGGTCTCCCGGCGTCAACGAAGGCAAATCGATGGACTTCGTCGACACCTGCTATCTCATCAAGCACGCGCAGGGCTGGTTGCTGTGGGACACCGGCATTTCCGACGCGGTGGCGGCGATGCCGAACGGCCTGGCGCCCGCCGATCCCAAGGCCGTTTACTGGCACCGTCCGAAGACCCTTGCGGCCCAGCTCGACCAGCTCGGGGTCAAGGCCGCCGACATCAAGGCGATGGCTGTGTCGCATACCCATCCCGATCATATCGGCAATGTCGAGCTGTTCCCGACGGCGATGCTCTATGTACAGAAAGCCGAATACGAATGGCCCGGTCCCAACAACGAGCCCCGGTTCAAGCCCGGTCATCCCGTCACCGAGCTGGAAGGCGACCGCGACATGTTCGGCGACGGCAGCGTGACCATTCTCGCAACGCCCGGGCATACGCCGGGTCACCAGTCGCTGCTGGTGAAGCTGCCGAAGACCGGCGCGGTGGTTCTTTCCGGCGATGCCGCGCACTTCAGGGATAATTGGGACAACCGCAGGGTTCCCTCCATCAACTTCAACAAGGAACAGACGCTGGCCTCGATGCAAAAGATCGCCGACACGCTGACCAAGGAAAACGCGCAGCTGTGGATCAACCACGACAAGGCGCAGCGCGACGGCCAGAAAATGTCGCCTGAATTCTACGATTAGGCGGCGGAACGCCGGCCTGAGCCGAGGCGGCGAGACACGGGAGACAAGGGGGTGGGCGAATGGATCGGGGTGGCGATCGCGCTGGTCTCGAGCTGCCTCGGCGGCTCGGCGGCGGCGATCACGCGCTATCTCGTCGGCAATGCCGATCCGGTCACGCTCGCGATCCTGCGCTGGGGCATCGGTTTTGCCTGCCTGCTGCCGACTGCGCTGGTGCTGCGGGTCAGATGGCCGCCGCATCGCGACTGGCTCGCCGTGGCCGCTCTCGGGGTGTGCTTCTTCGGACTGTTCTTCGTGCTCTACAACATCGCGATCGGCTTCACCACCGCGGCCCGCGCCAGCCTCGCGCTGGCGACATTGCCGCTGCACACCATGGTGGTCGGCGCGCTGCTCGGCATCGAGCCGCTGACGATGCGCAAGACGCTGGGCGTCTGCGTCGCCATGCTCGGCGTGATTGCGGCCCTGGCATCGGGGCTTTCGGCGGCTCCACCAGGCGCGTGGCGCGGCGAGTTGATCATGACCGGCGCCGTCTTTTGCATGGCCTTTTATAATGTCTGGTCCCGTCCGTTCATCCAGCGATCGAGCGCGCTCGGCTTTCTCACCGTCGGCATGGGCGCGGGCGCCGCCGCGCTGATCTTGGTGGGATTGCTGACCGGCAGCATCGCGGTGCTGGGCAGCCTCAATACCCCGCAATGGATTGCCGGCATCTATCTCGGCGTCGGCGGCGGCGCGCTGGCGTTCATATTGTGGGTCATGGCGCTCGAGCGCGCGACGCCGACGCGCGTCGCCGCTACCATGACCGTCAACCCGATCGCGGCGGGATTGCTGGCGACGCAACTCGTTGGCGAACCGATCACGCCCAATCTTGTGGTCGGGCTGGTCGCGGTATTTGCCGGGATCTGGATCGCGACGACGGAGACAAGGAAGCCGTAGGTGCTCTTTTCTCCATGACGCCGGTTGATCCACATCAACGCGCGTTGCCCGGGCCGGGCGTGAGATGGCAGTTGCCAAATCTCGAATGACGGGAGAGCGCCATGTGGTGGAATCACTATTCGTGGTCCGGCGAGTACTGGCCCATGCCCTGGATGTTTTTCGGGCCGGTGATGATGATCATCTTTTTTGTGGCTTGTGCCGCGGTGCTGTTTTTCATGATGCGCGGCGCGATGTTCCATCGGGGCCACGCCGGTGCGGCCGGAATGATGTCGTGCTGCGAAACCGGGCTGGGGCCTTCGCTCGAGCGCGCGACCGCGCAGGCTGCCAAAAATGGGAATCGGGGACGGACGAATGGATCCCCGGCCTTCGACGAATATCGGGCCGAGACGCTTCGGCGTCTGGAGCGTGAGCAAGACGAATTCCAGGAATTCGTCGACCATTTGCGTATGGCCACGGACAAGGCCGAGTTTGACGAATTCATAGCCCAGCGTCGCGCACCGACGCCGCAGGCGGAATTCGCGAGGACCGCGGTCTAAGCGACACCGCGCATCAAATCGCGACGGTGATCCTTGTTTATCGCGTTAGGTGAGCCGTGCGTCCCCCCGGGTCGGGCCGGCTCGGCAACGCTCGCCGCAAAGTCCCTTATATACTCCGGTATTTCCTGGCCTTCGATATCGCAGCGAACCTGGATTTCGGCGGCGATCTCCGCCGAGATGTCCTTCGCCCAATGTTCGAGGGTGTTGAACGCAACCACGCGGATGGGATCGTTGAACTGCCCCGACATCAGTTCGGCCACGATGGTTTCGATATCCGGGCGCTCCACCTCGGCTTCGCGGTCGAGGCCGCCCCGTTGGCCGAAGCGATCGACAACGAGGTAGATGGTTTCGTCCGCACCGTAAGGCACGGTCATCGGCTTCCTGACAGCTGGTTTCGGCATGGCGAACCCTCTATGGAACCCTTGTTCAAGTGCGTCGTCGCGGATTGGTTCCGACAATTGAACAGGCTTGATCATTCGCTCAGCGGTCGGTTTCTAAACACCGTTTGAGATCGCGCCGCGACCGAGCCCGGCCTCGCTGGAAAGTCACGCCGCCGCGATCGCGTCGATCTCGATCATGAAATCCGCGCCATACAGTCTTGACACTTCGACCAGCGTCACCGCGGGAGCGGCCGGCGGCGTCACCGAGGCAAAGAAGCGGTTGCGCGCCTCGCGATAGAGCCCGAGATGGTTCATGTCGGTGAGGAACACCGTGAGTTTTACCAGATTGGCGGCGGTGCATCCGCTGATCTCCAGCGCGATGGCAAGATTGCGAAACACCTGGGCCACCTGCGCCGGGAAGTCGTCCTTCCCGATCACATTGCCGTCGCGATCGAGCGCGGTCTGCCCCGATATGAAGACGAAACGGCGGGCGCTGGCGTCGACGATTTGCGAATAGCCCGGCGGAATACCGAGTTCGGGCGGGTCGATGCGAACGATCGCAGGCGTTGTCTCGCGGGTCATTGCGGGCGACCTTTGAAGTTCGGGAATTCTAGTTGCGCGGGGCGGATACCGGCGCAGGCGCCATGCCGGCCGGCTTCTTCGGGCTCAGCGTTCCCGCGTAGAACGACATTCCCAACACCAGGACAAGGATGACGAAATAGACTGCGACGGATTGCGGCGGGGTCGTCGCCCAGCGCACAAGACCCTTCAATCCCTCGGCCGGTTCGGGCTGGTTTTCCATGCCGTGGTTTTGCTCGAAATGCAGCGGAATGGGAAGAGGCAAATGCACCGGGCGCAGTCCCGTCAGGGCGCCGCCGGTTCCTTGCGCAACAGCGACAGCGCCAGCAGCGCCGAAAGGCTGAGCGCGGAAGAAACGATCAGGATGCGGCTTCCCATGGCGTCGATCAACAGGCCGAAGGCGAGGGGGGCTGCGGCCTGCGCCATCCGCGCCGGTGCGCCGATGATGCCGAGCCGATAGCCATAATTTTCCGGGCCGAAGATCGCCAACGGCAGCGTGCCGCGCGCGATGGTGAGGATGCCGTTGCCGGCGCCGTGGAAGACCGCGAACACGCCTGCCGCGCCGCCGCCCATCAGCGCGACGATGGCGGCGCCGATCGGGTGGGTCAGGCAGGCCAGCCGAGTCGAGACCAGCGGATGATAGCGGCTGAGCAGGCTCGCTTCGACGATGCGGGCTGCCACCTGCGCCGGGCCGATCAGGGCGCCGGCCGTCACCGCCTGCAGCGTCGTGGCGCCGGCCGCCTCCAGGATGCGCGGCAGATGCGCGGCCATCGCGCCGGTGACGCTCCAGGCCGCGGCGAAGGCGAACGCCAGGAGGACCATGGTCCGGTCGATCGGGATGTGCGGCTTTATCGATGCGGCTACCGCCGCCTTGGCGCTCTTCACGGCCGGCAGCATGAAGAAATTGAGCGGCAGGCCGATCAGGATATGCGCAACAGCCCAGGCGAAGCAGGTGTTGCGCCAGCCGATGCTTTCCAGGCCCCAGGCGGTCAGCGGCCATCCGACGGTGGAAGCAAAACCCGCCAGCAGCGTGATGCCGGTGATCGAGCGGCGAGCGGTATCGCCATAAATGCGTCCCAGCGCGGCGAAAGCGGCGTCGTAAAGGCCGAAGGCCATGCCGATGCCCAGCAGCAGCCAGGCGATGACGAGCACGGAAATCGAAGTGGTGGCGCCTAGCAGCGCCAGCCCCGCCGCCAGCGTCAGGTTGGAAATCGACAGCACGGACCTTCCGCCGACGAGATCGATCTGCCGGCCGACGCGCGGGCCGAGCAGCGCCGAGATCACCAGCGACGCCGAGAACGCGGCAAAGATCCAGTTCGAGGAGACGCCGAGGTCGCGCGCGATCGGATCGGCGAGGATCGCGGGCAGATAATAGCTCGAGGCCCACGCCAGGGTCTGCGTGGTGCCGAGCGCCAGGATGATCGGAAGCTGGCGCCCGCTCATGTCTGCAGCGCCGTCCTTCTGGACCAATAGAGCGCAACCGGACCGACGAGAATCCCTGCGGCCAGCACCGTGAACGCCGCCATCCAGGCCGACGGGTTTTGCGGACCGCCGGCGGCATCCAGCGCGACGCCGACGACCCACGCGCCGAGCGCCGACAGGCTGAAGCCGACGGTCGAATGCATGGCCATGGTGGCGCCGCGATATCGGGATTCGGCGGCCATCGCCATGCCCGACGTCAGCGCGCCGGAATCGGCCGGCACGGTGATGGCGTAGGCCATGATCAGCGGCAGCAGGAACCATGGCGACTTGTCGGCGCATATTCCGATCAGCAGCGCCACAACGGCGGAAGCAAGCATCACGGCCGTGATGGCGCGATGCCGGCCGATCCGCAGCGCGAATTCGTTGCCCAGGATGCTGGCGGGCATCGCGAGCACGGAGAACAGCACGCTGACGACGATGGGCGTCAGAATCGGGCTTTGCGAATTCCTCATCGTTACGAAGGTCCAGAACGCGACGATCCAGGTCCTGATGCCGTAGAGCTCAAAGCAGTGCGCGCCGTAGCCGAGCACGAAACCCATGGCTCGCGTGTTATTGAACACCGGCACGAAATCCAGGAGGCGGCCTTGCGCGGGCTTCGGCTCGACCGGCCGCAACAGGAAGCAGACGGTCAGCATCACCAGCGGACCGAAGGCCGTCACCAGGAACGCAGCCCGCCAGCCCCAGCCTTCCGCGACCAGTTGGGAAATCAGGAAGGACAGGCCGACGCCAAACGAGAAGCTCGACGTGTAGAATGTGATCGCGCGCGACGAATCGCCCGGCGCCAGCCGGTCGGTCAGCGCCTTGAGCCCGGGCATGTAGGCTCCGGCGAAGCCGACACCGGCGATGGCATTGAAGAAGGCGCCCGACCAAAGTCCGGACGCATAGAGGCCGAACAAGAGGGTACCGAGCGCGCTGACCGCGGAGCCGGCGATCAGGATCTTGCGGGCATCGATGCGATCGGTCAGCGTCGCCAGCACCGGCACGGCGCACATGTAACCGGCGGCGCCGGAACCCGCCAGCAGCCCCGCCTGCGCGCCGCTCAAATGCCATTCCGGAATCAGGAACGCGGCAAGAATGGATGGCACCACGACATGGGGAAGCAGGCTGCCAAGCTGCCCCAGGCACATTGCGACGATAACGGAACGACCTTCCAGGGAAATACCGTTCACTCCTTGCGCGTTCAGGACGCGCACCCGCACCCCGTTTTGCCTTCTTGCCTGGCATCTGCATCCGCGGCGCAACAGGCGTCAACAGCCGATAATGCCGGGCCGCCACAGCAGCTACTCGCGTCCGGCGCGGCCGATCGGTTGCAGACGCCGGTTTCGGGCAGCACCAGCTCGACGCGCTCCGCCGCTTCGCGGTCGCCGGCGAGTTCGGCCGCGATCGAGCGCACCTGCTCGTATCCCGTCAGCATCAGGAAGGTCGGCGCGCGGCCGTAGGATTTCATGCCGGCGAAGTAGAAGCCGGGTTCGGCCTGCGCCAATTCGCGCGCGCCATGCGGCCGTACGGTGCCGCAGCTGTGTTCGTTCGGGTCGATCAGCGGCGCCAGCGCCACCGGGCATTCGATCGCGGGATCGAGCTGGATGCGAAGCTCGCGCACGAAATCGAGATCAGGGCGGAAACCCGTCGCCACGATGAGCTCGTCGACGACGATGTGACGGCCGCAACAGGCGCTGCCCGCGCCGACGATGAGGCGAGGGCCGTCCACGTCAAGATGCGAAACACGAAATTCGCTTTCCAGTCTGATCCGGTCCGCCGCGACCAGCGCTGCGAAGGCGGCGCCGAGTTCGCCGCGGGCGGCGAGCTTGTCGTTGGCGCCCCCTCCAAAGGCCTTTGCGGGATCGTTGCCGCGGAGAAGCCAGACCGGTTTGGTTTCCGGCGCCTGTTCCGCCAGTTTGGCGAGATCGATCAAGGTGCCGATCGCCGAATGGCCGGCGCCCAGCACCGCGACGGTCTTGCCGGCATAGCGCGCGCGGTCCTTGCCTAGGACATCCGGCATCCCGTAAGCGATCTTGCCGGCGGCCTGCGTCTCGCCGATGGCGGAGAGGCCGTTGGCGCCGGCCGGATTTGGCGAGTGCCAGGTGCCGGAGGCGTCGATCACAGCGTCCGCCCGCATCACCTTCGGGCCTTGCCCGTTCTGGTAGCGGATCTCGAACGGCGCGGATTCGCGGCCCCTGGTCTTGAGCTTGTCGAAGCCGGCGCGGCTGATGTCGGTGACGCGGCTGTTGGTTTGAATGTGGCTCGCGAGAACGGTCCTGGTGGCGAGCGGTTCGAGGTAGCGCTCAACCAGCTCCGCGCCGGTCGGATATTGGTCGGGCTCGGGAGAATTCCACCCCGTCGGCGCCAGCAGGCGCGCCGCCGCGCGGTCGATGTTGTATTCCCAGGGCGAGAACAGCTGCACGTGGCCCCATTGCCGCACCGAATGCCCGGCGCTTTCACCGGCCTCCAGCACGATCGGCCGAAGCCCTCGCTCCAGCACATGCGCGGCCGCGGCGAGCCCGACCGGACCCGCGCCGATGATCGCCACCGCCTTTGCTTCGCTCATGGTCTTCTCCCATCAAACTAGAAAGATCGAAATTTGGTGGCCGAAAGAAATTAGGCCGCCTTGGTGTCGTCAGCCTCGGCGGTATCGGTGCAGCACTCGGCGACCAGAAACTCCACCAGCCCTCGCATCACATCGTAATTGGCGTGACACACCAGCGTGGTCGCGTCGCGCACCTGATTGATGAGCCCGACCACCATCAATGTCTTGATGTGATGCGACAGCGTCGAGGGCGCGATCTTCAGCTTGTCCTGCAGCCGACC
>NZ_JADGRI010000460.1 GCF_017881085.1 Bradyrhizobium sp. | reverse complement strand
TCGATCTTCGGCGCATTCGGACCCGTGAACGGGCAGGTCTTGCGGCGGCGGAAAAACGGACGGCGTGCACCAGCTTCAGCCATGATTCTTACTCCTCAATCGCTGCGGCGTCGTCGTCGCGCGGACGGCGCGGGCCACGGTCGCCACGGTAGCCGCCGCCATCGCGGTCGCCACGGAAGCCACCCTCGCGGTCGCCGCGGAAGCCGCCGCCACGGTCGTCGCGATCACGGTCGCGATCGGCCTTGCGCATCATCGCCGAGGGACCTTCCTCGTGCTCTTCGACGCGAACGGTGAGATAACGGATCACGTCTTCGCTGATCCGCTCCTGCCGCTCGATCTCGCTGACCGCCGCCGAGGGCGCGTCGATGTTCATCAGCACGAAATGTGCCTTGCGATTCTTGTTCATGCGGTAGGTGAGGGAGCGTACGCCCCAGTTTTCCATCTTCACGACCTTGCCGCCGAGACCCTCGACAATGCCGGTCATCTGGGTGGTCAGTTCTTCGACCTGCTGGGTGCTCGCATCCTGACGCGCGAGAAAAACATGCTCATAAAGAGGCATGGGTGTCCTTTCCTAGTGTTGGCGCGGTTCCCGGCGGCAAGCCCTTCGAGACCTTCGGAAAGGACTCGACGATAAAGCTCAGAAGGCGGAAGCACGGGACGACGGACCGACTGGTCCTGCCACATCAACATCGCCGAAAAGGTGAGATTGCTGAGACCGTCCGTTCAGCTCCCGGCCGGGATCCACGGATGCGCGGTTTATAAGGATTTTGAGCGCAATGGCAAGGGAAAGCGACGCCATTTGACATACCCGGGCCGGGCCGGCCGGAACCGGCGGCGGCTTGACATGACCGGCTGTGGCGGTGTCTTTCGGCCCGACTTTGGCGATTTCCGGCGGCACCGAAGGGCCATTCAGGGGTATTAATGACGGCAGCATTTACTTTTCCGGGGCAGGGCTCCCAGGCGGTCGGCATGGGCAAGGCCCTGGCCGAGGCATTTCCCGCCGCGCGCGCCGTTTTCGACGAGGTGGACGCGGCGCTTGGAGAAAGGCTGACCGCGATCATCTGGGACGGCCCGGCCGAGACGTTGCAACTCACCGAAAACGCCCAGCCGGCGCTGATGGCGGTCTCATTGGCGACCTTGCGGGTATTGGAGACCGAGGCCGGTTTCTCGGTCGCGCGCGACGCCGCCTTCGTGGCCGGACATTCGCTCGGCGAATATTCCGCATTGGCCGCCGCCGGGAGCCTGGGCATCGCCGACACCGCGCGCCTGCTGCGCACCCGGGGCCTCGCCATGCAGAAGGCGGTGCCGGTGGGCGTGGGCGCCATGGCCGCGCTGCTCGGCCTCGATTATGAGGCCGCGGTGGCCGTTGCGAACGAGGCGGCGCAGGGGCAGGTCTGCCAGGCCGCCAACGACAACGGCGGCGGACAGGTGGTGGTTTCCGGCGACAAGGCCGCCGTTGAACGCGCGCTTGAGATCGCCAAGACCAAGGGCGCCAAGCGCGCCATGCTGCTGCCGGTGTCGGCGCCGTTCCATTGCCGCCTGATGCAGCCCGCCGCCGAGGTGATGGCCAAGGCGCTGGCTGACGTCACGATCAGGCCGCCAGCTTCGCCCCTGGTATCGAACGTGCTGGCCGCGCCGATTACCGATCCGGACGAGATCCGCCGCCGCCTGATCGAACAGGTCACGGGAACCGTGCGCTGGCGCGAATCGGTGGCTTACATGGCGAGCCATGGCGTCACGCGGTTCTTCGAGATCGGCGCCGGCAAGGTGCTGTCGGGGCTCGTCAAGCGCATCGCCGAGGGCGCCGTCGGCGTTTCGGTCGGCGGGCCGAACGATCTTAATGCCGCCAAAGACGCGCTCGCCGCCGCGCAGACGGCCTGAGCGAGAAGGAGACAATCATGTTCGATCTGACTGGCAGGACGGCGCTCGTCACCGGCGCGACGGGCGGCATCGGCAGCGCCATCGCGCAGGCCCTGCATGGCCAGGGCGCGACGGTGGCCATTTCCGGGACGCGGCGCGAGGTGCTGGACACGCTCGCCGGCAAACTCGGCGAGCGGGTTCATGTGTTGCCCTGCAATCTCTCCGACACAGCCGAAGTCGAGGCGCTGGTGCCGGCAGCCGAACAGGCGATGGGCCAGGTTGATATTCTCATTGCCAATGCCGGCATCACCCGCGACAATCTTTTTGTGCAGTTGCGCGACGAGGATTGGGACGAAGTCATCAAGGTCAACCTCACCGCGACCTTCCGCCTCGCCCGGGCCGCGACCAAGCTGATGATGCGCAAGCGTTTCGGCCGCATTATCGCCATCACCTCCGTCGTCGGCGTCACCGGCAATCCGGGCCAGGGCAATTACACCGCGTCGAAGGCCGGACTGATCGGCATGATCAAGACGCTGGGCGCCGAATATGCCAAGCGCAACGTGACCGCGAATTGCATTGCGCCCGGCTTCATCAAAACCCCGATGACGGACGCGCTCAACGACAAGCAGCGGGAAACGATTCTCTCGAAAGTTCCAGCCGCGCGGCTTGGGACGCCCGAAGACATCGCGGCGGCGGCGGTTTATCTCAGTTCGAACGAGGCCGCCTATGTCACCGGGCAGACCATTCACGTCAATGGCGGAATGGCCATGTTTTGAGCCGGTTAACAGTTGCTTTCGCCACGCGGAATGAGGTTTCCGAAGGCCGATCGAGGCTTATAGTCAAGGCAGGGGAAGTATGATAACCGAACCCCCAACGGATGGGCAAAGAACGCCTTGCAGGATTTTGAAACCCTGTATATTGGCGGTGCGGAGCCTGCGTCGTTCGCCGGGCCTTTGTCGGCTATGACGGGGCCAAATCAAGACTATGCGCGATTGCGAAGGAAAGTTTACCGACCAGGATGGCTCGTATCGTCTTGGGGACGGGTCTAATGGGAACAAGCACGAGGTTGAACGATGAGTGAGATTGGCGAGCGGGTTAAGAAGATCGTGGTCGAACACCTAGGTGTTGAACCCGAAAAAGTGGTCGACAACGCGAGCTTCATTGACGACCTCGGCGCCGACAGCCTCGATACCGTCGAGCTCGTGATGGCGTTTGAAGAA
>NZ_JADGRI010000239.1 GCF_017881085.1 Bradyrhizobium sp. | reverse complement strand
GGATGCTCCCGGGAGACCCAAGAGCATCCGAAAGGCTAAAGCGGTTGAATCCGGGGAAGGGAACATCCGCATGCTTGACAGAAGACCGATTCCAAATCCGCGTCTTTGAGCTGGATCAATCGCGAACGCGATGCCCTGGCGGCGCGCTCGCCCTTTGAATCCGGCCCGGTCAGGCCTGCCGCCGCAGGGCTGCTATCTTGAAATGCTGCTTGGCGTGAGCCACGATCTCGCGGTCGCTGGGATGGTCGGCGGC
Source organism: Bradyrhizobium sp. (assembly GCF_017881085.1). Lineage (GTDB taxonomy): Bacteria > Pseudomonadota > Alphaproteobacteria > Rhizobiales > Xanthobacteraceae > Bradyrhizobium. Next base: position 8,189 of record NZ_JADGRI010000239.1, on the reverse strand, counting down.
CTCCACGGCAACGATGCGCTCGCCGATCTTCGGGTGCTGTTCGCGGAGGTATTTGGCAAGTTCGGTCTTCGCATTGGCCGGGCCGATGATCAGGATTTCCCCGGCGTCGCTGACCGCGTTCATCACCTGCGCGAAGAATTCCTTGTCGAACCCGGCATGGCCGCTGCCGATCGAATTGGCCTTGTGGTGAATGTGCCGCGTAGGCAAATGTGGATGCAGGGTAACTTCGTCGTCGCCGCTCAGGCCGATGTGGAAGACCTTGGCCTGTGTATGGTCGATCCAGACGATCGCGTGGAAATGGGTCGGCATGTCGGTATCCCCTCGGGCGGCGGTCAGTGACGTTGGCTTGTCTGCGCGTCGACGTGGCGCAGCATCTTGCTACCGCAAAGACATATCGGCCGATTGATGTGGGTCAACCACGCGCGTCGGTGAGGGAACATTCAGCGTTTACGGCGGTGTTTCCCGCGATACGCGCCACACCGCCAGTTTGCCACTGGGATCGAGGTGATCGATCGGTTGCAGGAAATCCGGTGTCTGGCCGCGGTGAAGGCGGGCGGCGAGGCCATCGGGAGCCAGATTGCTCAACTCGACCTGTTCCATGTTGCCGCGGCACAGGACGACGTAGTCAACCCCGCGGTCAGCCAGGATTTGCCGCGCTTGGGGAGGCGCGGCCAGCATGACGTGCAACATCGCGAGATTGCCGTCATTGTTGCGGTGGTAGGGGGCTGCGAAGATCGAATGCCCCGTCGCTGCAAGGATGGCTGGACCGAGATCGATCGGCGCCATCACCCGGCCAGGGGGGAGCGCCGCAAGCGGCGCTACGCTGGAAACGGTCAGGCAGGACGACACTGCGTCCCGCTCCGCGATCGTCCATTGCGGCTTGAGGATCGCGTCGATCACGGGTCGGGCTGCGAGGCCGCTGGCCGCGAAGCTCGCCGGGGAGGCGAGCAGGGCCAGAAACAGCAGTTTCCGTCCCTGCACGCGTGCGGGCCACAGGGTTGCCAGACTGACCGGAAAAAGCGGCGCCGCCAGCATGTTGGCCGCGGCCGCGCCGCGCATCAGCCAGAAGCTTATTCCAGTCAGCGCGGCCAGCGTAACGGCGGCGGCGATCAGGCGAAATCGAAAGGCAGGGCGTGCACGGAAAACGGCTGCGCCGGTCAGGACCAAGGTCAGCAGCGGAAATCCGTAGAAACCGGGCAGCTTTTGCGGTTCGAGGAGCAGCAGGGTTTGAAACGACATGGACTCCGCGACGTGGTCGACCCAGATCGAGGTCACCAGCGGATCGATGCCCGCGAACGGCGGCGCCAGGCATCCCGAAAACAATTTGAAGAACACCGCGAACAGGATCAGTCCCGTTGCCGCCGCCGCGGCAACGCGCGCACCTGTCGCAGGCCGCCACCACGCGACGCCCGCGACGATCATCAGACTTACCCCGCCGCCGGCTGACAGCAGCAGAAATGGCCCTCCGAAGGCGTCGCATACGGGTGCACCCAGCGAATGCGGGGGTAGCAGCAGCGCGGCGAGAAGCAGGGACGAAGCCGTCAGCGCCGCACCGAAGACGCAGGTTGGCCGAGATACGACGCTGCCGCGCCAGAGCAAGAGGCCGAGCACCGCGACGCAGGTCGCGGCGATCGCGGGGACCATTTCCAATCCAACAGCCAGCGACAAGCTGGCAGTGACTCCGGCAAGAGCCGCGTTGATCGAGTGGCGTTCGATCCCCAATGTCAGAAACAGAAAAGCGAGCAGCAGCATGATCTGGAAATTATGGTGATCGATGGCGCCGGCGCGAAAATGAACGAGGGCGGGGATCGACAGCGCCGCGAGCACAATCGCGGCCAATTGCACCGCGTCCCGGTTCGCGTCATCGCTTATTCGCCTTGCCGTTGCCGCTACCGCAATCAGCGTTGCGCCGAACAGCAGCGTGGGCCACAGGACCAGGGTGGCTGCCTCCGCGCCTTTCATGCCCACGAGCGGTCGCAGCATCAGGATCATGGCTGCCAGCGGGGCATCGATCACGCGCGACCAGTGCATCGGCAAGCCAGGTGGATCGAGGCGGTACTGCGTCAGGTCGAACCAGCCCTGTCCGGCGATCAGGTCCCTCACTTCGACCAGCCGCATGGCGTCGTCGGTCGACATGGCGTCCGACGCGCCGCTCCCGATGCCCGGCCCGCCCAATACGTAGGTGACTGTGGCCCACAGGATCAGGATCACGATTTTCGGGTCTGCAGTACCGCGCGTTGCCGCCGGCATGCCGGTTACCGCAGCGGAATGGTTCCCCATGGCAATTCCTCGGTTTCGTACTGAGGTACTCCGAGGGGTTTTCGAAAGGTTTAAGTCGATTACAATAATTGCCAATTCGGAGCTGAAACTGGTGCTGCAGGCTCGAAATCGGCTCCGATGGGGCGCCGGGCCGGTCCGGCCGCTAACCGGAGGCTTCCGGCTTGCCGCCGCGGCCGAGCGCAAACTGACCGACCGGGCCCTCGACGTGGAATTCGAGCCCGGTCATCTTCTCGAACAGATCGATATTATTGGTCCCGATCGCGCATCCGCCGAGCCCCATATCGGTCGCCATCAAATAGAGCGTCTGCAGCAATACGCCGACATCCTTCAGGATCAGTGAATAGGCGACCGAGCTGTACTTCCACGAAACCCGGCCAAAGCGCGCGGCGACGGTGATCAGGATCTGGGGCGCGGCGGGAGCGCCCATGGCAAATTCGGCGCCCGCCAGTAGCGCGTCGAATGCCGGCGCGCGCACGGGGATCGGCACCAGCGCGTGCCGGTCGGCATCGTAATGGTAGAAGCCGCGCGCAAGTCCCTCGCAATTGGCAACCGCCAGATAGAGCTCGAGCTCGTAAGCACCGCCTCCGGCCGGATACGGCCTCGCGGCGTATTCGACCACGGGACCGTCGTCGCCGAGGTCGGCCTTGCTTTTCCACTTCGAGCGGATCCGCGCCGTGCTGTCCAGGAATCGCGCAAGCTCGGCGAGCGTGATCGGTTGCCGGTCGTCGAAATCGCGCGTCGAATGACGCTCACACAGGAGCCTGGCGAACGGCGAGAGCGTCCCGGGCGGCACGTCCGAAAGCTGGCGCAGATCGATTTTCTTGCCCGGCCAGCGCGGCCGCACCGCCGGTGGCGGCGGGATCAGGCCCGCATATGGATAAAGTCCCCCGAGCGGATTGGCTTGTCGGCCCTCCGTGGAACGGGTGTGGAACAGAAGATCGTGGAAGTCCCACAGTACGAGGTCGTCGTCGCCCTCGGCCAGGCGTAGGCCATGCTGGCTTCCGGCGTCGATCTTGAAAAGGATCTGGCAATCGACCAGCAGCGCGAGCAGCTCCGTGCCGGGGAAACCTTTCTGCTGCCGCAGCCGGCTGATCTTTTGCGGGGTGGCGAGCGTGGCGAGGGCGGACGCGATGTCAGGGTCGCCAATCCTGAACAACGCCCCGGCGCGCGGCGATTCCAGCACCATTTCGTTGCCGCGCCGTCGCAAATAGGCAAACCGCGACAGCACGACGGTTTCGGCCGCGCCGAGTTTTGGCATTTGCGGCCAATAATCCGGAAGCTGCGGTTCGATGACGACGCAGTCGGCTCCGCCGCGCTCGTGCCCGAGGCGAAATTCCAGCAGGCCGCGCTGCGCCAATCGCCGCACCAGGAGATCGACTTCCTTGTCGACGGCACGGTCCTGCTGCGCAAACCCAGCCAGCGGCAGACCGGTTGGCAGCTCCCGCGCGCGCTTCGCCGCGTCGACGCTGAGTTTTCCGAGGGGAAGCGAATGGTCGTCGAAGCAGGCGAGGATGTTGCCGTCCGCCTGGGTTTCGAGACGGATGTGATCGCTCAGCCGGGCGGAAATCGTCGCTGGCGCGGTTCGCCGAAGTTTCCTTTTCCCGGGAGCGCGCAAGCCGATCCCCCTCAGGTGTGCGGAAGGAACGGCGTAAGTTCGCTTTCCGGCAGCGGTCGATCCAGCAATCCGAGCTTGACCGGCACATCATACAGCCGGCCCGGAGCGAAACGCAGGTAGAAATGCCGCAGCCCCGGAACGATCACCCTGACGACCGGGACCTCGATGTCGGGCCGGGTCTGGTTGAGGACGAGGAAATCGAGGCCCGCTCCTCTGGCGATATCGACGCAGGCGTCGACCTGCTCGCGCGTATTGTGGCGCGGAACAAGATTCGCCCCGGCGCCGAGCTGGATCGGCTTGCCGCCCGGGGTCAAAAAGGGATGCTCGCTCAGGCGCAATGGCGTGTAGCCGTCGAGGCTCGATTTCTCGCCGGTTCCGCCACCCATCAGACCGATGGACAGGAACTGGTTCAGCTCCGTCAGTGCGCGCAGCAAGGCGATGCGCTTGTCGAAATGCGCGCCGGAGCCGAACTCGATATTCTCCTGGCCGTTCTGCATCCAGTGCAGGATCGCCACATAGGTAGGAACGCCGAGATCGCTGGTGACGTCGAGCACCCAAAGCTTTCGTCCGGTTTCGGCCAACTGGGTTTGCAGATCGCGAACGTAGGAATCATCGAACTGGCTCAAGTCCACTTCCGACCGCTGCAGCCGATTGTACCACCAGATTGCGTATGAATCCCGCTCCACCAATTCGAGGAATCCCTGGACGATGGCTTCCTCGAGCGTGTTGCCGGCGGCGCAACCGTTGGAGTCCGCATGGAATGCTGCAGGGCCGCTGTAGAAAAAATACAGCAGGCTGGTCGGAAGATATTTGAAGCGTTCGTCGCGCAGAGACCAGACCGGCGACCACTCGATCCTGGCCGATCGATCGAATGAAGCCGGGACCATTCGCGACTCGCTGGAGCCGTCGGCCTCCGTGGGTTGCGGGCCGGATTGTGCCTCGCTGAACAACAGGACGTCGTTGGGCAGAATGGCATCGCCCGGCGCGAAATCCGTGAAGCGCCGTGTCACCCTGATTTCGTCGCCCTGGAAAATTCCGGAATAGCGCTCGATCGCCTCCATCAGCGCGCTGGCTTCACCCTGTTCAGCGGTAGAGCCCTTGCCGAAGCTGCCGCCGGTCAGTCCCGTCCTGAGTTCATCGACATTCTGGGCGGGGGCCGAAAAATTGTGCGCGGCATAGAAGTTGGTGTTCATCGGCAGATCGGCTTCGATGCGCTCTAGCCGCGTGACCACGCCGGTGAGGGCGCTCACGTGCTTCCGGAAGCGGGCCACGGTGGCCCGCGACGAGACGGTCCGGTATCCCCCGCTGGTCATGATCAGCTTGGCGCCGGCGCCGAGCTCGATCGGTACCGGCGCGCGGCGCGGGTCCCGCAGCTTCTTGCGGCCGCAGGTCGGGCATTGCGGGCGGGTCGCCACGTAATGCTTCACGATACTCGCGCCCAACAAATCGTGACTGATGATGTGATCGTTCAACTCGGTGCGAAACCCGGTAGCGATCGCCTTGGCGATTTCGAGCGCAGCGAGCTGGATTGCGCTTTGTCCGAGCGTGTTGCGAGCAAGCGGTGAAACGGCGACAGCACGCGCCGGCCCGCGGTCGAGAAATCCCTTGACCTCCCGATTCCGGATCATGCGATCGAAAAGGCAGGTCCAGCAGGCGCCTTCGCCCGGGGTGAACACCGGGCCCACCAGCGGAAAAGCGCCGGAGGGCTGCACCAACAGCCAGCGCGATCCTTCCGACACATGCTGCTGGTTCAATTCGCCCAGCCGTCGTTCCAAATAATCGCTCACCAGCGTGACCGTCAGGTCGGGGGAGCGCTTGACGATGCGCACGCCGAGTTCGCTCAGTGCGTCGGTGAGTTCGGTTTCGCCCTGCACGTCGATCGATTGAACGCGGACCCGGCAATCGCCGAGATTTTTCTCAGCCGTTCCGGGCGGCAGGCCGAGGCTCGCCCAGTAGCCGGCCATGGGGCTGGCGGAAGCGGGCGATGCCGCGACGATGTAGCGGCGCTCCATCAACCGCTTGAGGGCTTCCTCGATTTTGTCCGACGGAAACTTCGGCTCGAGTTCGCGAATGAGTTCCCGAAAGCTCTTGCCGCTCTTTGCGATCGCAGACGCGAGCGCGCAATAGAGTTCGCCGTGAAGAAAAAACTTCCGGTCCTCGGAATAGAGGCAAACGACGTCGGGCGGCAGCACATAGACGGTGAAATTCGGCGCGAACTGCGGAATGTCTTTGCTGGCCTGCCGCGCAGAGGCCGTCTTGCGATTGCCTGTCATGGGATTAGCACGCGCACCTTGCCGTTTACTGCGGTTCGCCGGCGCAAGGGATATTCTTCGACCACTGCAATTCCCTCGTCCAGCTCACGTGCTGGCAAATGTCGACAATACGGGAAACCCGTCCCGCCGTCATCTGCAGGCCGGCGCGGCCGCGGATACGGCATACATGGATTGGCCGGGTCGATCGTGTCGGACCCGGCCATGATGACCTGCGTTTGTCAACGTAATCGGAAAGCAGTCTCGTCTAGCAGATGCGGCAAGCGCCCCACGACAGACAGCAGCCTCCACAGCCTCCGCCGCATCGGCAACCCCGGCAGCCTCTGCAGCCGCGGCATCCTCTGCAGCCACCGCAGCCGCGCCAGGCTACCTGTACGCCGCTCTTGGCCGCTTCACTGTTTTCCCTGTCGAACACATAGAACGTCGCCAGGCTGACGTCGGAGATTTCCTCTTCACCGAGCATGACCTGGTGACCCGGTGCAAGGTTCGGCATGCGCGGCTGATCCTGGTTGGGAGCGACCGCTGCGGATGCACCTCCCACCAGTGAAAAAGTCAATCCGGCGGCCCCTAACACCGGTACGGTTTTCGTTCCACGCTTGCGCCTTGAAGCTTGTTTCACCCGTGGCATACTTGCTTCCTCCATACCTTATAGGCGATGTTTAGAGTCCCGCATTTGGCTTTTACGCTTTGGAGATGCGCCACGCAAGACAGCGTTACACACGTTGATGTGACGATGTGGGGTGTCGAATCTCCTTCATGTTGATGAACGAAACCTTCGTCAACGGCTGCCGCACCGCACGTCGAATCCCGACATCCGCGCGCCACAGACAATTCAGCGCGCAGGCCAGGAAGACGCGCAGGTTTGGGCCACGTTCCGTTGCGCGTCCTTCAAATCAATCAAGAACGCAAATCCTCCTCCTGAACGAAAGGACGCGTCCGTCCTTGCAAATGACAGCAGACCCGGCTCAATGCTGCGCTGCGATTGACTGCTGGCTTGAACGGAGTAACCGACATGGTCCGTCGTCCCGGACTTTTCGCCTGGTATGAGCTGATGACGACGGACGTCGCTGCCGCGCGGGCCTTCTACGCCGGCGTCGTCGGTTGGGGAGCGAAAGACGCGTCGACATCGGACCTGGTATACACCCTGTTCACCGCTGGGAATGTCCCGGCAAGCGGGCTCATGGAACTGCCGGAGGAGGCAAGGCGCATGGGCGCGACGCCGCGCTGGATGGGGTACGTCGGCGTCGACGACGTGGACGTGGCCTCGGACCGGATCAAGTGTGCTGGCGGAGCCGTCTATGTCCCGCCGACCGACAGCAATATCGGCCGCATTTCGGTCGTTGCCGATCCGCAAACGGCAACATTTGCGCTGGTCCAGGGTTTTGAGTTCGCTCCACCGCAGCCTGCCGAGCTGGACGCGCCGGGACGCGTTGGCTGGCATGAGTTGCTCGCCGCCGACTGGACGAAGGCGTTTGCGTTCTACGCCGGGCTGTTCGGCTGGCAGAAGGCGGAGGCCGAAAGCGGTCCGGTGGACGCGTATCAGCTGTTCTCGGCGGCCGGAAAGACGATTGGCGGCATGTTCACCAAACGTCCGGTCGAGCCGATTCCATACTGGCTTTACTACTTCAATGTCGACGATATCGACGCGGCCGCGGAGCGCGTGAAACGCGGCGGCGGTCAGGTCTTCGAGGGGCCGTTTGTGGTGCCCGAGGGCAGCTGGATCGCCCGATGCGTAGACCCGCAGGGCGCGATCTTCGCGCTGCAGGGAAAGCGCAGCCGGGATGCGATCGCGAAAGATCCTGCATCGGAAGTCGGCTGGTCCACCGAGTGGAGCGGGATTTCATCGCGAGGCAGATTGACCACCAAGCCGAAAGGGTAGGGGACGATCGTCCTTGCCCGGGAGTGCCGATGCCCAAGCAACACATCTACGTTCTCGGCCTCAATACCTACGACCATGACGTGAGCGCCTGCCTGCTGCGCGACGGCGCCATCGCATTCGCGATCGCAAAAGAGCGGATCACACG
>NZ_JADGRI010000238.1 GCF_017881085.1 Bradyrhizobium sp. | reverse complement strand
GTGTTGTAGCTGGTCTTGTCGTTCACCCTGCGCAGCGGCGAATCCTGCGGCCGAACGAAACCGTCGCGTTCCGGGCGGAACAGGTCTGATGTGACCGCCTGGGCCTGCGCCGGGGTCTCATCGAGCGCGATCAGCGCAAGGCACGGCAAGAGCGCGCGTAACAGGATCACGCGCCTGCGGCGGCCCCTTGCTGGACCCGACATCACGATGGAAATACCCCAACGAATTCATACGCTTGCCGACCGGGTTCCACGCAGGCGCGGAAAACGTCATTAATGGAGTTAAGACAATTATGGTTAATGAGACGTTGAGAACCGCCGCTCCGCGTCGCATCGCGAAATCGGCCGTGCTAAAGAGAGGCCCGCGGCGAATCTCACCTTCCCCGCCCCCTTCGGAACCAGACATGGCTCATTCGAAACCGCTGATGGCGAAATCATCCGGGACAGACGCGAACGCCGCCGTTCAATCGGCCTTGCGCACGCTCGATGCCGGGGTCAGCGGCGTCAGCGCGATTGCCGCGGCGCTGCAGGGCACGCTCGGGCCGGCCTTTGTCGCCGCCGTCGACACCATCCGCGAGGCCAAGGGCCGCGTCATCGTCACCGGGCTCGGCAAGTCCGGCCATGTGGCGCGCAAGATCGCAGCCACGCTTGCCTCCACCGGCACGCCCGCGTTCTTCGTGCACGCCGCCGAAGCCGGCCATGGCGATCTCGGCATGATCACGCCCGACGATGTCATCATCGCGCTGTCGTGGTCCGGCGAGCAGCCGGAAATGAAGAACCTCGTCAATTATTCGAAACGTTTTGCAATTCCGATGATTGCCGTGACCTCCAATGCGGCCTCACCGCTGGGCCAAGCCGCGCAGATCGTGCTGGAGCTGCCAAAGGCGCGCGAGGCCTGCCCGCACAATCTGGCGCCGACCACTTCGTCGCTGATGCAGGCCGCGATCGGCGACGCGCTCGCCATCGCGCTGCTCGAAGGCCGCGGTTTCACCGCGCTGGAATTCGCCAATTTCCATCCCGGCGGCAAGCTCGGGGCCATGCTGAAGTTCGTCCGCGACATCATGCATACCGGCGACGCCATCCCGCTGAAGCCGCTGGGGACGAAAATGTCGGACGCGCTGGTGGAAATGTCGGCCAAGGGATTCGGTTGCGTCTGTATCGTGGACAAGGGCGGCGATATCGCCGGCATCATCACCGACGGTGATCTGCGCCGTCACATGCGGCCCGACCTGATGACGGCCTTGGTCGACGAGGTGATGACGGACAATCCCAAGACCATCGGCCCCGGCATGCTCGCCAGCGAAATCATGCGCGAGAGCGTCGATGCTTCGAGGCCCGCGGTGTCGGTGCTGATCGTCGCCGAAGGCAAAAAGCCGGTCGGCATCGTGCACGTCCACGACGTGCTGCGCGCAGGCGTGGCGTAGCCTTCTCGTCGTTCCGGGGCGCGCGTTAGCGCGAACCCCAGATGTGCAATTGCACATCTGGGAACCTTGAGATTCCGGGTCTGGTCCTTCGGACCAACCCGGAATGACGTCGACAACAAAGCGTCCCGCAATGACGGTTAGGCCACCTTCGGAAACCGCGCCGCCTTTTCCTCCAGCGGCAAATCGAGCCCGTTCGCCAGATACGACACGGTGCGATAGAAGCCGCAGAGCAGGATGATCTCGAAAATCTTCGCGTCGTCGTAATGCGCCGACAACGCCCTGAACTCGGCGTCGCTCAGGGTGGCACAGTGATGCAGCGCATCGACCGCCGCGATCAGGGCCTGTTCGCCCGCCGACCAGCACGGCGCATCGGCGGCCCCGCACGCGGTGGCGCCGACCTGCTCGTCGGTCAGTTGCGCCGCGGCCGCAAAGGTCGCGACATGCACGCCCCACTCATATTCGCAACCCGTCAGCGCGCAGGTGCGGTCGATGACGATTTCGCGTTCGCGCAACGAGAGCGGCCCCTTGTCCAAAAGGCTGCCGGCGCGGAATTTCTCCCAGGCCCGGGCATGGCCCGCGACGACCCGGAACAGGACAAGCGGCGGGGCGCCGCGCATGATGCGGTCGAACTGTCCCTGGATTTCCGGAGCATACGGCGGCTCAAGCGGCGCAATGCGTGACATGACGGGCTCCCGTGCTACAATAAACGTAGCGCAATGCTACATTATCTGTAGCAGACCGCAAGGGAGCTTCTAATGCTCAAACGAGCCTCAGCCATGAACAAAACGGAGAAGAAACCCGGCGTGCGCGGCTCCAGGACCGGCCGGCCGATCATGGTGCTGCTCGACCTGTTGGGCCGGCGCTGGTCGTTGCGGATCCTGTGGGAACTGCGCGATAAGCCGCTGACGTCGCGCGCGCTGCGCGCAACCTGCGACGAAGCCTCGCCCACGGTGCTGCAGGCGCGGCTGTCGGAGCTGCGCGAGGCGGGCTTTGTCGAGCTTCTTCCAGCAGGGGGATATGGCCTCACCGGACTGGGCCGGGAATTGAACGAAACCTTCCTGCCGCTGCATCGCTTCGCCGAACGATGGAGCAAATCGCACTGAACTAGGCCGCAGCCACCGTCAGGCTGGCGCCGTCGGCCTGGACGATCCTGACCCGGCTGCCGGCTGGCGCATCGGGGCCGGCGACGCGCCAGATAGTGTCATCGATCCGCACCGTGCCGGCGCCGTCGATGATCGGCTTTTCCAGCGTGAACACCCGTCCCACCAGCGCGTCCGCGCGCTTGTTGAGGAACGGATTGCTCGCGCTGACAGCCTTGCCGGAAAGCGCGATGCGCCGCCACAGCGGCACCGCGCAGGCGGCGAAGATCGCGAACATCAGGATCTGCGTCTGCCAGGCTGGATTGATCACGAATGACAGCAAGCCGACCAGCAGCGCCGCGAGCCCGAGCCAGAACAGGAACACCCCGGGCGCCAGCAGCTCGAGCGCCATCAGCACGATGCCGAAGATCAGCCAGTTCCAGCTGCCTAGCGTGGAGAACATATCGGTCATGGGATGAACCTCATCATGGCCGCGGCGTCACGGGCGGCGGGGTCGGACCTGCCGGCGGCACCGAGGAGCGGCGCGCGGCGGCCTGCGCCGATGCCGCGCTTTCCCCGAACGTCGCTTTCGCGATCTCGCCTATGCCGGCGAGCGATCCCAGAATGCTCATCGCCTCGATCGGCAGCATGATGATCTTCTGGTTCGGCGAATCCGCGAGTTGCCCGAACGCCTTGATGTACTTGTCGGCGATGAAGTAGTTCAGCGCGGCGACATCGCCCTTTGCGATCGCCTCGGAGACCATCTGGGTCGCCTTGGCCTCGGCTTCGGCGGAGCGTTCGCGCGCCTCGGCGTCGCGGAACGCGGCCTCCTTGCGGCCTTCGGCCTGCAGAATCTGGCCCTGTTTGGCGCCCTCGGCACGCAGGATTTCCGATTGCCGCTGGCCCTCGGCCTGCAGGATGTCGGCGCGCTTGACGCGCTCGGCCTTCATCTGCCGTCCCATCGCCTCGACGAGGTCGGCGGGCGGCACGATGTCCTTGATCTCGATGCGGTTGACCTTGAGCCCCCACGGCGACACCGCCGCGTCGACCACGCGCAGGAGCCGCTCGTTGATCTCGTCGCGATGCGACAGCACCTGGTCGAGATCCATCGCGCCCATCACCGAGCGGATGTTGGTCATGGTCAGCACGATGATCGCCTGATTGAGATTGGACACCTCGTAGCTTGCCTTGGCGGCATCGAACACCTGGAAGAAGGCGACACCGTCCACCGTCACGGTGGCGTTGTCCTTGGTGATCACCTCCTGCTCCGGGATGTTAATCACCTGCTCCATCATGTTCATCTTGCGGCCGACGCGGTCGAAATAGGGGACGATGATGTTGAGCCCCGGCGCCAGGGTGCGGGTATATTTGCCGAACCGCTCGATGGTCCAGTCGTAGCCCTGCGGCACCGTCTTGACGCCGGCAAACAGCGTGAAGACAACCAGCAGCACCAGCGTAATGGCGAAAATGTCGAAACCGCTCATAAATCCTCCAATGCCCCGCACGAAACGCGACCGGGCGCACGCTTGTTTGTCTGCATACCGGCCGCGCTGGTTCAGTCCGCGCTTTTCGAACAGAGGTAAGGCCGGGTTGGCCGTCCGCCAGATACGAGGCGACTAAATCCCGGTGCAAATCCCCATTAAACGCTATATCCAGCCCTGAAGCTCGCGCAGCACCAGTTGGCGGATGACGTCCATGCCGGGGTCGCTGTCGTTCAGGCAGGGGATGAAAGCAAATTGCTCGCCGCCGTTGTGCTTGAATATCTCCGCGTTTTCCTGCGCGATTTCTTCCAACGTTTCCAGGCAATCGGCGGAGAAACCGGGGGTTATCACCGCGATGCGCCGTATGCCTTCCTTCGCCAGCCGCTCCATGGTCTTGTCGGTGTAGGGTTTTAGCCACTCGTCGAAGCCGAAGCGCGACTGAAAGGTCAGCAGGAGTTTCGACGCATCCAGGCCCATGCGCCTGCGCAACGCATCTGTCGTGGCGATGCATTGCGCCTGGTAGGGATCGCCCTTGTCGACATATTTCTGCGGCATGCCGTGGAACGAGGCCACGATCAGCTCCGGCTGAAATGGCAACGTCGCAAGATGCGCTGATATCGAGACCGCCAGCGCGTCGATATAGTCGGGGTCGTCGAAATAAGGCGGGCTCACCCGCAGGGTCGGCTGCGCGCGCATGCCGGCGAATACGCGAAACACTTCGTCGCAGACGGTCGCCGACGTCGCAGCCGAGTATTGAGGATAGAGCGGCACCACCAGCAGGCGATCACAGCCCCGCGCGGTCAACGCTTCGATCCCCGCACGGATCGACGGATTGCCGTAACGCATCGCCCAATCCACCTCAATGTGGTCGTGGTCGGCGATGCTGCGAGCGAGCTTTTCCGACTGCGCGCGCGTAATGGTCTTGAGCGGAGATTCGTTCCGCTCGGTGTTCCATATCTTCAGGTAGTCGCGCGCCTTGCGGCCGGGGCGGATGCGCAGGATGATCCCGTTCAATATCAGCTTCCATAACAGGCCCTGATCCTCGATCACTCTGGCGTCGCTGAGAAACTCCTTGAGATAGACGCGCACGCCCCTGGCGTCGGCCGTGTCGGGGGTGCCGAGATTGACCAGGAGCACGCCGACGCGTTCGGGCCTGATTTCGGCAGCCGCGGGCTTTGCGCTTTCGATGGGAACAACCGCTGTCATGATGGCTGTGGCTTCGCGCGTTGGGCTATCCTTGTCAAGATAATGGCCCTTTCGGTACTGTCACCCCCTTTACCGCGGGTCGGGGGAAGCCATGACGGTCGCCGAATGGTGCGTTTTCGGAACGCTGATGCTCTATCTGCTGACGATCGGATCCGTGAAGTGGATCGCCTTTCGCCGCTTCGACAACTCCAAACCGCGCGATACCGCCTTTTACGCCGACCCCCTTCGCGCGCGTGCGCTGGGCGCCCATCAGAACGGCATCGAGGCGTTTCCGTTCTTCGCCGTCGCGGTGTTGCTGGCGGAGTTCCGCGCCGGCCCGCAGCGGCTGATCGACGAGTTGGCGGTGTTGTTCCTGATCGTGCGCATCGCCTATGTCTTCACCTATCTCGGCGACCGGCCGACGCTGCGCTCGATCCTGTGGAGCCTCGGCTTTGCGATCAACCTGGCGATTTTCTTCATGCCGCTGACCCGCGGTTTTTGGCCGGGCTGAGGCAGAGCCCGGCCGAGAAGCCGCCTCAGGCGGCCGCGGGCGTTTCCAAAAGGCCGCGGCGGCGCAACAGCGCGTCGGGCTCAGGCTCCCGGCCCCGGAACGCGACATAGGCGTCTTCGGGATCGCGCGAGCCGCCGGAGGAATAGATGTCGTCGTGCAGGCGTTTTGCGGTCGCCGGATCGAAGATATTGCCGGCCTCCTCGAAGGCGCCGAAGGCGTCGGCATCCATCACCTCGGACCACATGTAGCTGTAATAGCCTGCCGCATAATGATCGCCGGAGAAGATATGGCCGAACTGGGTCGGCCGGTGCCGCAGCGAGATCTCCGCGGGCATGCCGATCTTTTCCAGCTCCTGGCGCTCGAACGCCCGCACATTGGAGATCGCGGAAGCCGGCTGGGTGTGGAATTCGAGATCGATCAGCGCCGAGGAGACGAATTCCACCGTGGCAAAACCCTGGTTGAATTTGCGCGCGGCGAGGAAGCGTTTCAAGAGGTCGTCCGGCAGCGGCTCGCCGGTCTGGTAATGCCGGGCAAACTGGCGCAGCACCTGCGGTTGCTCCTGCCAATGCTCGTAAAGCTGCGAGGGCAGCTCGACGAAGTCGGTGAAGACAGAAGTGCCCGACAGCGACGGATAGGTCACGTCCGACAGCATCCCGTGCAGGCCATGCCCGAATTCATGAAACAGCGTCCTGGCGTCGTCCGGCGACAACAGCGACGGCTCGCCGTCGGCGCCCTTGGAGAAATTGCAGACATTGATGACCAGGGGCGCGACGGCGCCATCGAGCTTCTGCTGGTCGCGCAGCGACGTCATCCACGCGCCCGAACGCTTCGAGGGCCGGGCAAAATAGTCACCATAGAACAGCGCCTGGTGGCGGCCGGCGCTGTCCTTGACCTCCCAGACCCGCACGTCCGGGTGCCAGACCGGAACATCCCTGCGCTCGGAGAAGGTGACGCCGAACAGCCGGGTGGCGCAGTCGAAGGCGGCCTCGATCATGTGATCGAGCGACAGATAGGGCTTGATGGCGGCGTCGTCGAAATTGGCCCGGCGCTGCCGCAGCTTTTCGGAGTAATAGCGCCAGTCCCATGGCGCCAGCGCAAAGTTGCCGCCCTCCTCCGCGACCAGCGCCTGCAGGTCGTCGCGATCCCGGAGCGCCCGGGCCCGGGCGGGCTTCCAGACCCGCTCCAGCAGGCCGCGGACGGCTTCCGGAGTCTTGGCCATAGAATCTTCCAGCCGGTAGGCGGCGTAGGTCGGAAAGCCGAGGAGCGCAGCGCTCTCTTCGCGCAGCTTGAGGATCTCCAGGATGGTTTCGTTGTTGTCGTTGGCATTGCCGTTGTCGCCGCGCGCGGCGAAGGCCTTGTATACTTTCTCGCGCAGCTCACGCCTGGTCGAGCTCTTCAGGAACGGCTCGACCGAGGAACGCGACAAGGTCACGATCGCCTTGCCGGCCATGCCGCGCTCGCTCGCGGCGGCCCTGGCGGCGGCGACAAAACTGCCGGGAAGGCCGGCGAGATCGGTCTCCTGCAGTTCCATGAACCAGTCCTGCTCGTCGCCGAGCAGGTGGTGGCTGAACGCGGTGCCGAGATGCGCCAGCCGCTCGTTGATCTCGGCCATCCGCATCTTCGCCGCTTCGTCGAGGCCGGCGCCGGCGCGGTGGAAGCGGGTGTAGGTGCGCTCCAAGAGCCGCTTCTCCTCGCCGGTCAGACCGAGGCTGGCGCTGACGTCGCGCAGCAACGCGATCCGGCCGAACAGCACCGCGTTCATCATGATCGGGTTCCAGTGCCGCGCCATCCGCAAGGACACCTCCTTGTCGATCTCGAGAAGCGCCGGATTGGAGTGCGCCCCCACCAGGTCGTAGAACACCCCCGCCACCCTGGAGAGCAGTTTCCCGGAGCGCTCCAGCGCGGTGATGGTGTTGGCGAAGTCCGGCGCCGCGGGGTCGTGCTCGATGGCGGCGATCTCGGCGGCGTGATCGGCAAAGGCCTGCTCGAAGGCGGGGAGGAAATGTTCCGGCTTGATCTCGGCGAATGGCGGCGTCTCGAACGGCGTCTGCCACGCCTTCAGAAGCGGGTTTGCCTGAGGCTGCGTGGCCACCGTCATTTGCTGGATCTCCGACATCACCATTCCCGTCTTGGCGCCAGATTGGCTGCGTCAGCTATATCACGCGATGGGGCTTTTTTGGGCCTTTTACGCTTGATACAGCTGGCCTTTTCATAGAGATTGCGGCTCGAAACAGGACCCCCGTTCATGAGCTCGCAGCCCTCTCCGACCGCGCCCCGCCAGATCATCTGGCCCAGCGTCATCACCGTCATCAGCGCGGCGATCCTGATCGGCGCCGAAGTGTTCGGCGCGGCATTCGCCGGCGGCTGGGCGCTCGCGATCCTGCTTGGCCTCGACGACACCGGCGCGCACATCCTGCAGGCCGTGCTGTTCGCGGTCGGCGTCTTCGTGATGGCGGCGTTCATCCGTGCCGCGCAGCGCGTCGAGCCGTTCACGCGGCGCGCCTGAGTCGGCTGCACTAACAAGCCGCTCTTCGCTTGCGTCGAATGCTTACACTTCCTTAAAGAAACTTAACGTCTGTTCACTTTCGCCGCCGCGCGAGCGCTCCCACAGCGACAGTGCAAGCACCTGTTAGGGAAATTTCCCCGCAGCCTAAAAAAAATCTTGCGAAGCGGAGTCAAAACGCTTATTTCCGGTCTTGCCCAATTTCGCACGTGCCTGTGGTCGTGTGTCAGTCGGTAGGTATCCGGACAAGAGGCCGGACAGCCGCCAAGGGATGAAGAACCGAGGGTCGC
>NZ_JADGRI010000237.1 GCF_017881085.1 Bradyrhizobium sp. | reverse complement strand
CCACCGCGACGCCCTGCGTCCCGGGCAGGGACTGCGCCACGACCTCCTCGGCGCGGAACGGCTCCTGGCCGCCCGGCCGGATCGTGTCGACGTTGGCGACGTTGTCATTATTGCGCAAGGCGTGGATTTCGCTCTCGGTAAGCTGCACGCTGACGATCGGCGCTTCATATTGGTTTACGTCATATCCAACTACCTGGTCTTCGGTTGGAGGCTGGTCAGCACCTGTTGCCAGCGTTGCGGCGTCAAGAAAATGTGCACGGGTTCCTTTCGCCAGAGCCCCTCGCACGATCTCAAGCTTATCGATTTGCCGGTCGGGACGCTGATCCTTCGGCTTGAAGGTAACGATCACCGATTTGCGCGCCGACATGATGCCCTCCCTGCTCAATCACTGATACGGCCTAGCAATTGATAGCACGCTGCGGGCCTCCGGTTATGATCTAGTTCACAGCGAGCTTATCCCCAGAACCGCATTTCCATCGCGCCAACCAGCGAGTTGGAGATGTCGCGATGACGCTCCGCATCGGATTTCCGGTGACCGAGGTCGAACCCATTGGCGAGCCCTCTGTGGCAGTTCGCCTCCAGAGGTCGCATGCCCAGTTCCTCGGCGGCCGCCAGACTCGCGGTCAGCCAAGCCTTTGCTTCGCTTAGGTTTCCCCGGTGGAGGTCAATTTCACCAAGCATTCGCAATGAATAAGCCTCGTTTGCCCGCTCTCCGTGTTTGCGGGCGAGCTCGAGGGCGCGCGTGGCCGCCTTCAGCGCATCGGCCTCCCGGCCCAAGGTTAGGTAAGCCTCACTGGCATAAGCAAGACGCAAGGAATGACGCGCCACAAATCCCCGAGATTCTGCAATTTGAACGCTCTGTTCAAGAATCGGAACTCCCTCGTTCGCCCGGCCGGCGAGCGAGAGCGCATAGCCAAGATGAAGTGCAACGAAGGCGAACCCAACCGGGCTGTCCGCAAAGGCTCCCGCCGCCAGCGCCCGCTCGAACGAGCGCAGCGCCCTCCGCAGGTTTCCCTGACGCAATGCTACAACCCCGAGACCGAGATGGGCGTAGCCGCAACTGAAGGGATGATTGGCGTCTTCAGCGATGCGAAGGGCATCTTCGGCGATATTGTACGCTTCGGAAAATTTACCGGTTTCGGCAAGGCCCCACGCAATGAAACTGCGCGCGAACGAGGACGGCAGGACAAACATCCCGAAACGCTCGCTGACCAGATTGCCTTCGAGATGGGTGGCATTCCAGCCGAAATATTCGCGTGCCTTGACGTAGTCCCCTCGGGTGTGGTGCGCCAATCCCAGCGGCAAATTCGTAACGACTTGCAGCGGCAAGTCCGAAAGTTGCTGCGCAACCGTGAGGGCCTTTTCTCCCGCCTCGACCGATTCTCCGTATTTACCGAGCATCCAGAACTGTTCGGTCAAATAGGACTGCACCCATCCCATCCGCTGATTGTCGCCAATCTGATCAGCCAGTTGCCCGGCCTCGCGCAGATAGGATGCGATACGTTCCCGATCGCCCAGCGGCTGAAGCACGTTGCGGATATCGAAGCGAATGTCGATCGCCTTCTGCAGTGTATCGATGCTCTCCGGCAGTTGCGCCAGCGCTTCCAGGGCCTGCTCGAAAAGGATCACCGCTTCGGGATAGGCCTCCCGATCTGCAGCCTTGGTGCCCGCCTGACGCAGATACATGACGGCTTTTTCCGGAAGCTGGCCGCGCAACGCATGGTCCGCCAGCCGCTCCACCTGCTCGCCAATGCGGCCGGCATATTGGGTTTCTATCGCCTTCACGACGCGCTGGTGTATTTCGCGCCGCCGATCGTTACGCAACCCGGCATAAGCGACATCGTGAGTGAGCGCGTGTTTGAAGGAAAACTGAAGATCGGGGTAAAGCTGCGTGGTGTAGAGAAATTCGGCTGCTTGCAGATTGTTGAGAATGCCGCGGATTTCGCCATCGTCCAGACTGGAGATCTCGTGCAGCAGCGACAGAGGAATGTCATGTCCGACAACTGACGCTTCCTGAAGCAGCCTCTTTTCAATTGTCGGCAGGGCGTCTATGCGCGCGGCCAGTACGGCCTGCACCGTAGGCGGGATCTCATTCCCTGAAAATGGCTTCCTGATCTTGTAATTCTCGCGGGTTCCCTCGAGCACGCCACGATCCACCAGGGTGCGAACGAGCTCTTCTACAAAAAATGGATTTCCACCCGCGCGATCATGAACAAAGCTTTTCAGGCTCGCGAGAGCGGGGTCTGATCCCAGCAGCGAATCCAGAAGGGCGGTAAGGCTTTCGCTCTCAAGAGGCTCGAGACGCAGGTTGCGGTAATTCGGGCGGCCCTTCCATTCGTCTTGGAATTCAGGACGATAAGTTACCAATAGCAGCAGGCGTGCGTCGCGCGCATTGACGACGATCTCGTTGAGCAGGCCCAGAGTAAGGGAATCGTTCCAATGCAGATCCTCGAAGACCGCGACAACAGGCTGCACCCGGTTTTCACTCAGCAGCAGTCGCGTAATCGCGTGGAAGGTATGCTGTCGGTGCTGGAGAGGATCGAGCAGCTGGAATGGATGTCCGGCATCCAGCGCGTCCAGCAGATCGAGCACAGGCGGTATCGCGTCCTGCAACGAGGGGTCGAGCGCCAGAATCTTGCCCGTCACCTTCTCGCGGATGGATTTTGCGTTGTCGCGCAGATTGATCTTGAAATAGTAATGCCGGAGCAGTTCGATAACCGGCAAATAGGATGCCGCATGACCATATGAAGCGGAGTTGGTCTCCAGAATCAAACAGCCTGCCGTCTGCGGCGAATGAACAAATTCATGGATAAGACGTGACTTGCCCATGCCGGGTTCGCCAACAACGGCCAAGACCTGACCGTGACCGCCTCGGGCTTGGTCGAGGGCCTGACTGAGCTGTCGAAGTTCCAGCGCTCGGCCGACGAAGGGCGTCAATCCTCGCCAGGCAGACGCTTGAAATCTCGTCCGCTCAGAGCCGCCATCGGTGATCTCAAAGACCTCGACGGGGTACGCCAGTCCCTTTATCGGCATCGCGCCGAGAGATTTTGCCTTGACGTATCCTTCGACGAGCCTCGCGGTATCGGCACTGGCAAGCACCGAGCCCGGCATTGCCATTTGTTCCATGCGGGATGCCAAATGCGCGGTCTGCCCAACGACGGTGTAGTCCATGTAGAGATCATTGTTGATCGACGAGACGACGATTTCTCCGGAATTGACGCCGACGCGGATCGTTACGGGTATGCCGTGAGTTCGGCGAACCTGTTCAGCATAACGCGCGATCGTTTGCTGCATTCTGAGAGCCGAATAACACGCGCGAACCGCATGATCTTCATGGGCGAGAGGGGCGCCGAAAAGGGCCATGATCCCGTCTCCCATGACCCTGTTGACCATGCCCTCATAGTGGTGGACTGCTTCCAGCATGTTATCGAGGACGGGATCGAGCAGCCGCTGCGCCTCTTCCGGATCGCGATCCGCTATTATTCCCAGAGACCCGACGATATCCGCAAACAGCACAGTGACCTGCTTGCGTTCACCTTCAAAATCGCCTTTCGATGTCAGTATCCGGTCAGCGAGATGCTTTGGTGTATAGTTGTCAGGTGACAAGAACCGGTTCGTCGCGCGATATTCGCCATCCGATCTGATCGGATGCGCGCATTGCGAGCAGAACCGGGCTCCCGGCAAAATCAGGTTTCTGCAGTTTGGGCACGTGTGTGCGAAAGGAGCGGCGCACGCCTCACAGAATCGGGCGTCAATCCGGTTCTCGTGTTGGCACCTCAAACATTTCATCTGAGCCATCAGCTGCGCGTGGCGACCGGAGGCGATAATCTACTGCCGGTAGCAACGCACAACAACCAATAAGGCGGGCCTAGGTACCCGGCTGCCCCACTGGAGAATTCAGCTTCGAGGTGTTCGGCCGGTGGCACCGCTTCCCGGGTCCAATCCGCCGCTGGCTCCGACCAGATTTTGGTCAGCCGGGAAGCGCCGCCCCGCACTGACCGCAGAAACGGCTCCCAGGTCCATTCAAATGGTGGCAGGCATTGCACCTGGCGCCAAACGGCGTACCACAGCTTTCGCAATAGTCGTTGCCGACCTTGTTTAGGCTCCCGCACTGCCCGCACTGCATGGCCAGCCCCTTCGACGGCACGGACCGTCAATTTGACGGGTCAAATGAGCACAGCTTGATATCTTGCACAATTCCGGCAAGCCCCGCCCGCCCACGGTTCCGTCCAATTGAGGCGATTTTGGCGCGGATTGGCCGGGGCGCATTAGCCGGTTTCGCGCTGAATTGCCACGCGGTCGAGCAGCGGCTTCCGGCAAGGTGGCCGCCGTCCAAGGACGGGCCGGCTCCTCCGATCGAAGGCTCAAAATGGCCGAGGGGATATGCTTTAGCGAGTACGCTCCCGCTCCACCGCCTGCCAGCCGATGTCGCGCCGGCAGAAGCCGTCCGGCCATCGGATGCGGTCGACCGCCGCATAGGCTCGCTGCTGCGCTTCCGCGACCGTCTTGCCGGACGCGCAGACGTTCAGCACGCGGCCGCCATTGGCGAGAATGTGCCCGTCCCTGGAAATCGTGCCGGCATGAAAAATCTCGACGCCCTCGACCTTCGTGGCGTCGTCGAGCCCCTCGATGCGGGTGCCCTTCTTGGTGTCGCCGGGATAGCCGTTCGCCGCCATCACGACCGTCAGCGCGGCTTCCGGAAACCAGCGCAGATCGAAATTCCGCAACTGGCCGTCGCAGGACGCCAGCATCGCCGGCACGATGTCCGACATCATCCGCAGCATCAGCACCTGGCATTCGGGGTCGCCGAAGCGGACATTGTATTCGAACAGCTTTGGGCCGTCCTGCGTCAGCATCACGCCGGCATAGAGCACGCCGCGAAATGGCGTGCCGCGCGCCTTCATGCCGGCAACCGTCGGCAGGATGATCCGCGACATGATCCGGTCGTGAACTTCCTCCGTCACGAAAGGCGTCGGCGAATAGGCGCCCATGCCGCCGGTGTTCGGCCCCTGGTCATGGTCGAACACGCGCTTGTGGTCCTGGGCCGAAGCGAGCGCGATCGCGGTATCGCCGTCGGACAGCGCAAAGAAGCTGATCTCGCGGCCGGTGAGATACTCCTCGATCACGACTTCAGCGCCGGCCGCTCCGAAAGCGCCGACGAACATCATGGCGATGGCGGCTTCCGCTTCGCCCAAGGTCATCGCCACCACCACGCCCTTGCCCGCGGCCAGGCCGTCGGCCTTGACCACGATCGGCGCGCCCTGCTTGCGCACATAGGCCAGCGCGTCGGCGGCGTTATTGAAGCGGCCGTAAGCGCCGGTCGGAATGCCGAACTCGGTGCACAGCGCTTTGGTAAATCCCTTGGAGCCCTCGAGCTGCGAGGCCTGCTTGCTCGGACCGAACGCCTTGATGCCGGCCTTTGCGAGGTCGTCGACGATCCCCGCCGCGAGCGGCGTTTCCGGGCCGACCACGACGAATTCTATCCGCTCGCGTCGGCAGAAATCGATCACCGCGACATGGTCGGCGATATCCAGCGCCACGCATTCGGCTTCCCGCGCGATGCCGGCATTGCCCGGCGCGCACC
The DNA here is from genome assembly GCF_017881085.1 of Bradyrhizobium sp. Lineage (GTDB taxonomy): Bacteria > Pseudomonadota > Alphaproteobacteria > Rhizobiales > Xanthobacteraceae > Bradyrhizobium. The sequence goes on along the minus strand of NZ_JADGRI010000237.1, from coordinate 2,889 downwards.
AGAGTTTTGTCACCAAAGGCGAAGCCGCGATCTTCCACGCCAAGGCGTGTTCGCGGCCGCCGGAACCGAGCAGGAGAATGTGCATGGAGTGCAGCCAAATGAGGGTTTCGAAACCGTGTCGGTTGCACGAGTCCGCCCCCCGCTGCAAGGGGGAAGCTTACCAAACTGCCGTCATTCCGGACGGCGCGCCAGCGCCTATCCGGAATCCCGAAGTTGTTTGGCACATATGCTCTTCAGCTCGAGCTTCCGGGTTCGCTCGCGTTGCGAGCGCCCCGGAATGACGGCCTGGTTACGGCTGCCGCGCCGAGGCCGCGATGATCTCCTGCAGCGTCGCCACGTGGCGGGCGAAGGCGCCGCGGCCGGCAGCGGTGGCGGTGACCGTCGTCTGCGGCTTCTTGCCGACAAAGGCCTTTTCGACCGCGACATAGCCGGCCTTCGAAAGCGTCTCGATATGGGCGCCGAGATTGCCGTCGGTGGCGCCGGTCAGTTTTTTCAGCCGAGAGAATTCAAGCCCCGGGGCGGCGGCCGGCAGCGCATTCAGCGCCGCCATGATCTTCAGCCGCAGCGGCTGGTGGATGATGTCGTCGAGCTCGGCCATCGCGCTAGCTCCGGCGCATCCAGAGGCCGCCCAGCATCAGCCCGCCGCCATTGACAAAGGCCATCCACAGGTCGAAGGCCTCGCCGACGAAAAAATAGCCGATCAAAGTGAGTGCGATGATGGAAAGGCCGATCGCCACGAATGCCAATCCGACCCACAGCCCGACGATCGTGTAGACCATCATGAAATAGAGCGGCCAGAACGTTCCCATCTGGCGCGGCGTGAAATGCCCGAGCCAGCACGAGAATATTCCGAACGCGATGAAAAGCAGGAACGCCACGAAGATCCTGATATCGAAACTGCGAATGCCGGACCGCGCGCGATTGAGCGCGCTGATGAGCGCCCACCCGGCGGTTCCCGCGACATAGACCGCGACCCAGGCGTAACCGGCGTGGCGCGGCGACAGCCAGGTCACGAGATAGCCCACGAATGTCAGCGCCCCCCACAGGATCAGCATCCGGCTGGTGAGATCGTAAATCCTGGACTGGCGAACGCGACGGACGATGGAGTCGATATCCGACAGCGCGGAAGCGGCTTCACTGGAATCGATGCTGGTCATGATCCGCCCCCTGCTTTGACCACATCGTCGGCGATCGCAGAAACCGCGGCGGGATCGCTGACGATCCCCATGTGATTGACGCCGTCGACCAGGGTAACGGATGCGCGCGGGCCAATGGCCTCCCGGTACTTGTCGGGAAACATCAGCTCATCGGCGGCGCCGGCGAACAATGCGACCGGCCGGGCGGCGGCGGAAAGATCTTCGCGATAGTCGCGCGAGCTGCCGAAATTGCGCATCAGGCGATAGGAATAGGTCGATGCCAGGATCGCGCTCGAATTCGGAGCCACCGCGAAGGCGATGGTCGGCAGCGATTCGCAGCAGAGGATTCCGAGCCGGTGCAGCACCGAAAGCCCGAGGGAACGCGGAATGTCGGGGCTGGCCCAGCCGCCCGCGTCTTTCCGGCTGCTCGGCGCGTCGTAGCCGAGATAGGGCGCAAGCAGCACCGTGCGCACGAACAGGTTCTGGATCGGCGAGCCGGCGACCCGCAGCGCGAAGCCGCCGCCGGAGGAATGGCCGATCAGCGTCAGCGGTGCGGTGGGATTGGCCTTGCGGATTTCGCCGACGAAATCGGACATATCGTCCTCGAGCTGGCCGGGATAGGCGATATCGCCGCGCGTGCCGGATCCGCCATGACCGCGAATGTCGGGCGCCCAGGTTTCGACACCGCGCTCGGCAAGACCCTTGGCCAGCGCGTGGACGGCGACGCTCGACCCCGACGAGCCATGTATGACGATGGCGGCCTGCCCGTCCGCCGGCGCGCGAGCCGGGTAGTGCCGGTAGGCGAGTTCCGTGCCGTCGCGGGCATGAAAGCGATCGAGCCCGGGCATGCCGCTGCGGTCCACGGCGCGCGCCGTCGCCGAAATCGAGGTCAGTTCGGGTGGCCGCTGCAGTGGCGTGGCAATCAATATCGCCAGCACCGATCCGGTCAGACCGATCAGGGCAAGACCGCAGACGGCGGCCTTCAGGCCGCCCGACGCTATGGTGGCAATCATGATGCAAGCTCCTTCGGCAAAGTTTTGTTCTGGAAGCAGAGAACTCTGTAATACAGAGTAATCTATAGGTCAAGTCCCGATTTGCGGCTGCGACTAAAATCCCTACCTTGTGCCCTGTTCAGAAAACCCCGAATCGATTGTCCGAGATGGCCGCCCTTGAAGCCCTGATCAACGCGCCGGAATTCACGGTGTCCGAGCTGTCCTCCGCGCTGAAGCGGACGGTGGAGGACACTTTTGGGCGCGTCCGGGTGCGCGGCGAAATCTCCGGCTTCCGCGGGCCGCACTCCTCCGGGCACTGCTATTTCGCGCTGAAGGACGAGAGCGCCAAGATCGAGGCGGTGATCTGGAAGGGCGTCCATGGCCGGATGCGCTTCAAGCCGCAGGAAGGGCTCGAGGTCATCGCCACCGGCAAGCTCACCACCTATCCCGGCTCGTCGAAATACCAGATCGTGATCGAGGCGATCGAGCCCGCCGGCATCGGCGCGTTGATGGCGCTGATGGAAGAGCGCAAGAAGAAGCTCGCCGCCGAGGGACTGTTCGACGAGGCGCGCAAGCAGCTTCTGCCATGGCTGCCGGAGGTGATCGGCGTCGTCACTTCGCCGACCGGCGCCGTGATCCGCGACATCCTGCACCGGCTGGAGGACCGCTTTCCGCGCCGCGTGCTGGTGTGGCCGGTCAAGGTGCAGGGCGAAGGCTCGGCCGAACAGGTCGCTGCCGCCATCCACGGTTTCAACGCCCTG
>NZ_JADGRI010000459.1 GCF_017881085.1 Bradyrhizobium sp. | reverse complement strand
TTCCCGCCCGCATGGCCCCCAATTTTTCCGAAATGATCGAGGAAGCGCGCCTGTCGGCGCGGGCGCTATTGGACTATGGCGATCACTTTTTCAATCCGACGGTCCGGCTCGGCGTCACCGGCCTGTCACGGGCCGGCAAGACGGTCTTTATTACCGCGCTGATACACGGCCTCACCCGCGGCGGCCGTTTTCCCGTGTTCGAGCCTTTTGCCACCGGCCGGATCGCGAAGGCGCGGCTTGCGCCGCAGCCCGACGACGCGGTGCCGCGCTTCGACTATGAAAACCACGTCCGCACCCTGATCGAGGCGCGGCGCTGGCCGAGCTCGACGGTCGACATCAGCGAATTGCGGTTAGTTATCGACTACCAGCGGCAAAATGGCGCGGACCGCACGCTGACCCTCGATATCGTCGACTATCCCGGCGAATGGCTGCTCGATCTGCCGCTGCTCAACAAGAGCTATGAGCAATGGTCGCGCGAGAGCCTTGGCCTGTCGCGGGAGCGTCCCCGCGCGCCGCTCGCGGCGCAATGGCACGCGCATCTGGCGACGCTGAGCGCCGAGGGCCACGAGGACGAGCAGGCGGCGCTGACGGCGGCGCGGCTGTTCACCGATTATTTGCGTGCCTGCCGCGACGAACGCTTTGCGATGAGCCTGTTGCCGCCCGGGCGCTTCCTGATGCCGGGCAACCTTGCGGGTTCGCCGGCGCTGACCTTCGCGCCGCTCGATCTGCCTGACGAGGGCACGGCGCCCGAAGGTTCGCTGTGGGCGATGATGGTCCGGCGTTACGAGGCCTATAAGGATGTGGTGGTGCGGCCGTTCTTCCGGGATCATTTCGCGCGGCTGGACCGCCAGGTGGTCCTGGTCGATGCGCTCTCCGCGTTCAACGCCGGCCCCGAAGCGCTGCACGATCTCGAGGCGGCGCTGGCGGGAATCCTGGATTGCTTCAGGATCGGCCGCAGCACGTTTTTGACGAGCCTGTTCCGGCCGCGGATCGACCGCATCCTGTTCGCCGCGAGCAAGGCCGATCACCTGCACCATTCGAGCCATGATCGCCTGGAAGCGGTATTGCGGCGGACCGTGGCGGGGGCCGTCGCCCGCGCCGAGGACACCGGCGCGCTGATCGACGTGGTGGCGCTGGCCGCGGTGCGCGCCACAAGCGAGGCGATGGTCGCGCGCGGGCGCGACAAGCTGCCCTCGATCCTGGGAACGCCCGCCCCGGGCGAGACCGCGGGTGGCGAAGCCTTCGACGGCACCACCGAGGTCGCGACCTTTCCGGGCGACCTGCCCGCCGATCCCGAACAGCTTTTCGCCGGCGAAGGCGCGTTCCGCGGGCTTTCCAGCGCCAGCGCCGAAAAGAGCGATTTCCGGTTTCTTCGCTTCCGGCCACCGCAACTGGAAAGCGCCGATACGGAAGGCCCGACCCTGCCTCACATCCGCCTTGACCGCGCCCTCCAGTTCCTGATCGGAGACAGACTGCAATGAGCGAGCGCCCCCGCAAGCCGGCGACTTTCAAGCTCGACGATCCCGGCGTGGTCGTGATGGATGCGGATGAAACCGGCCGCCCGTCGCGCGGCACGGTGCGCATCACGCCGGAAGCTGATTCTGCGCTTCTGCCCGTTCCGGTCGAGGCGCCGCTGGTTCCGATGCGCCGCGGCTTTCCCTGGGGCGCGGTATTCTGGAGCGCCGTCGGCGGACTGGTCCTGCTCGGCCTCGGTCTCAGCGTCACCCAACTGATCGAGAATCTGTTCGCGCGCAGCGAGGGGCTCGGCTTTCTCGGTCTCGGCTTTGCCATCGCCGCCGCGCTGGCGCTTGCCATCGTCGTCGCGCGCGAAGCGTTCGGGCTCGTTCGCCTTGCGACAATCGAAAAACTGCATCTGCGCGCCGCCGAAGTGCTGCTGAGCGACGATCGCGCTGAAAGCCGCAACATCGTGCAGGACCTCATAAAACTTGCGCACCAGAACCCGCATCTCGCGCGACCCCGCGCTGCGCTGCAGGGCCATGCCGACGACATCATCGACGGCGCCGACATGATCCGGCTGGCCGAGCGCGAACTGATGACGCCGTTGGACGAAGAGGCGCGACGGCTGGTGTCATCGGCCGCGCAGCGCGTCTCGATCGTCACCGCGGTCAGCCCGCGCGCGCTGGTCGACGTGCTGTTCGTGTTCGTGGCCTCGTTGCGCCTGATCCGGCAGCTGGCGCTGCTCTATGGCGGACGGCCCGGCGCGCTCGGCATGATCCGGCTGATGCGTCACGTCATCGCCCATGTCGCGATCACCGGCGGCATGGCGGCGAGCGACAGCCTGATCCAGCAGGTGCTCGGCCATGGCATCGCGGCAAAACTGTCGCAGCGGCTCGGCGAAGGCGTGCTCAACGGCCTCTTGACCGCGCGGCTCGGGCTCGCGGCCATCGACGTCACCCGCCCGCTGCCGTTCACCGCGCTGCCGCGGCCGGTGCTTGCCGATCTGGCAAAGGATTTGCTGCGGAAACGCGAGGGCGAGGAGTGAGCTCCGGCGCGATTTCGCGGACGGAGCAAGAAGGCCACCCAAACGGGTGGCCAGATTTGATCTCGTTCAAGCTTCGGGCGCCCGCAATGCGCTTCGATCAATCGCAAACCTGGACCCGGCGAAAACGCCAGTCATAGCCGTCCCAGTAGCGCTCACGAACGAACCGGCAGGCGGGCTCTTCAACGTAGACCGGCGCCGGCGCGTAGTAAGCCGGGGGTGGCGGCGGCGGAGCAGGCCGCGATGCCAGCGCACCGCCGAGCAAGGCGCCGCCGATAAGCCCGCCAACCACGCCGGCGGCGATTTCACCATTCTCCGCCCTTGCAGGCTGCGGGAGCAGGACCGGGCTCGCAATCAACGTGACCGCCAGCATGGTTGAAGCGACTTTGCGCATCGTTTGTTCTCCAGGTTGCGCCCGCAACTGTGCACGGGCGCCGTACCAAACCATCATACATCGGGCGATTAACGCATTCTTAAGCCTGCGCGCAAGCGAGAAAATAATTTGGAATCGCGGGGCATCGAGCGAGCCCTAGCCCGGCGCGACGATCCCTGTCCGCGGCATCAGGCCCTCGAACGCAATCACGCTATCGTC
>NZ_JADGRI010000236.1 GCF_017881085.1 Bradyrhizobium sp. | reverse complement strand
GGCAACAGGTCGATCAGGAGCTCGATCAGCGCGCCGGGATTGCGCGAGATGTGGCCGCCATCGGGCAGGATCTGGCGCTGCAATTCGTCGGAGAGTTTTCGCGTGGCGGCGCGGATGTGCCGCCCCTGATTGGCGAGGCAGAGCGCGGCGTAGCACAGCGCGATCAGCACCTGCAGCCGCGGCACGCCGTCGATATCCATCATCGTGTAGCGCAGATAGCGGATCTCGCGCGCCAGCCCGCGCAGATAGCGCCGGTAGAATTTGCCGTCGGTATCGCCCAGCACCAGCGGCGCCTGCGACAACAGCGAGATGACGCGACGCGACAGCACGTCGGCGCGGCGGGCGACGGGGCGCTTGCGCGAAGGATTCGAAATCCAGTCGTCGACCAGCGAGCGGGCGTTGGCGCGGGTCAGCGCGGTGTCGGCGGCGCGCAGATGCCGCAGCCATCCGAATCCGAGCAGTGCGACTTCCCAGTCTTCCGACGGCGGCTCGAGATCGAAGATCGAACGGCCGTGGCAGGTGACGATCTTGCCGGCGAACACGAAGCGGCCGGCATAGATCTCAGCCGCGCGGGTGGCGTCGGCGGTACGCAAATCGTGCGGCGCGATGATCAGCCGATCGGTGCGGCCCGGCCACAGCCGCGACAGCGCCACCGAGCCACCGCTTGCGCGCGCCATCAGGTTCCGCGCGAAGCGGCCCATGATCAGCGTCGAGATACGTCTGCGTTGAGCGACCGACACGCCTGCCCTTGATTGGAGGATTCCGTTTTGCGAATCCTTTTAATCCGGAAACGCGGCCAAGACACCATCTTGAAAGCCCGCGAATCAGCGCAAGGGGACGGAAATCCGGTGCAAAATCAGGATTTAACCAGCCGCGCGGCGTAAAAACCGTCAAGCCCGCCCAACCGGGGGTCCTGGTGCGGCAGGTGGCAGGGCAGTGTCCGTAGATCACCTTCGGAGGTCAGTAATTCCTTCAAACCGGCGACCTCGCCGGCCTCGATTGGCGCGCGGCGCATGGCGGATTCGGAGGCGAGCAGCGCCGCGATCGCCTGCTCACCTTCTTCGGGCTCCAGCGAGCAGGTACAATAGACCAGCGTCCCGCCGGGACGGAGCAGCGCGACCGCCCTCTGCAACAGGCGCTTCTGCAGCGCCGTCAGCGCGGCGATATCGGCTTCCACCCGCAGCCAGGCGACGTCGGGGTGGCGGCGAATGGTGCCGGTCGAGGTGCAGGGGGCGTCGACCAGGATACCGTCAAAGCTTTCGCCGTTCTTGGCCCCCTGCCATTCGGCGGCATCGGCGACCACGGTCTCCGCCTCCATCGAAAGCCGCGTGAGATTGTCGCGCAGCCGGGTCATGCGGGCCGGCGAACGGTCGACCGCGGTGACGCGCGCGCCGGCGAGAACGAGCTGCGCGGTCTTGCCGCCCGGCGCAGCGCAGAGGTCTGCGATGGACTTGCCGGCGATGTCGCCGAACAGGCGCGCCGGCAGCGCGGCGGCGGCATCCTGTACCCACCAATGGCCTTCGATGAAGCCCGGCAGCATCTTCACCGAGCCCTGCAGCAGCGTGCGCACGGTTCCCGTCGGCAGCGTTTCGCCGTGCAGGCGGGTCGCCCACTGCTCGGGATCGGATTTCACGGTGATATCGAGTGAGGGTTCATGACTGAGTGCAAGCGCGATGTCGCGCGCGGCGGCTTCGCCGTAATGCGCGATCCAGCGCGTCACCAGCCACTCGGGAACATCGAGCGTCTTCGACTTGACCTCGTCGATCAAAGGTTGCCCCTCGCGCGCGCAGCGGCGCAGTACCGCGTTGACGAGGCCTGCATATTTCGCGGCCCGCCGGTCCGACTGCACCAGCCGCACCGACAGATCGACCGCGGCGTGGTCGGGAACGTCCATCCAGAGAATCTGCGCGGCGCCGATCAACAGCGCGCTTTGTGCGCGCGGCGCGTCGGTGGGAACGCCGCGATCGAGCAGCCGCGATAGCAGATGGCCGAGGGTGCCGAGGCGGCGCAAGATCGTCGCCACCAGCCGCCGCATCAGCGCGCGGTCGCGATCGGATAATGTCTTGAGTCCGGGATGCGCCGTGGCGCCGTCGAGCTGTTCGTCCAGCGTGCGGTGCTTATGCAGCACACCGTCGAGAATATCCGCAGCGATCCGCCGCGCCGCCAGACCAGGCACCTCGGATGGCAGGGCGAATCGTTGAGGAGGCATGGAGCGGGAACATCTCGCAAGAATCGGATAGCGCTCAGCGTTTCAGCTTATGCGGCGGGAAGGAAATCACTTTTGCCATTGGAATATGCCAAATATAAGAACCGCCCTACCGAATTCGCTGCTGCCGCACCATCTTTATGCGTGAAACCCGAGTGGAGCGCGCCACTGGCGCGACTGGAAATCCTCCAATGACCGACGATCCTTCATTGCCTGAAGCCGCCACCCCGGGGGCGGAACGCAAGAAGCTGACGCCGGCGGCCCAGCGCGCGCTCGCCGAAGCCGACGCGCGCCGGCGGGCTGCCGAAGCCGATGCCAGGCCGGCGGCCAAGGAGTTTCAGGGTCCGAAGGGCCCGGAACCGACCCGCTACGGCGATTGGGAAACCAAGGGCATCGCCTCGGATTTCTGAGTTCCGACGCGGGCGGCTGACCGACGCAGGTGCAGCCCAGGCATGGTTAAGTCGCCGAGCCGACGGTCACCCCAACGACAGCCAGTCGAAAACGACGACCATCAAAATCCAGATCACATTTAGCGGTGTCGCCGCGCTTAATAAGAGAAAAGCCAGAATGCTTACGCCGAAATAGACAGCCCAGGCCGCGCGCTCTGGCGTCCAAAAGCCGAGAACGGCGACCGCGGCGTTGAGACCGAATGCCGAAAACCCCTCGATTTGACGGGTCTGTAGCGAACTCCATCCATAATGCCCGAGCCAGGACAGGATGGCGATGACGACGCTGATCGCAAGAACGGCGATCATCAGCGGCTTCGAACGAATCGGCTTCACGGGGCCGTTCCTCCTTGTCGCGGAGAAAAAAGGCCGCGCAGTGGCGCGGCTTTTCGCATGCTCAGATCTTTCGGCAGCCGATCAGCGCGTCACCACCACCGTCGTGCCGACGGAGACGCGCTGGTAGAGATCGGTGATGTCGGGGTTCAGCATGCGGATGCAGCCGTAAGAGACAAAGCCGCCGACCGAGCCCGGCACGTTGGTGCCGTGGATGGCGTATTCGCCGCCGGCCAGCGTCATCGCGGCGACGCCCATCGGATTGTGCGGCGAGCCGCCGGGGATCACGTCCGGCATCGAGGGCTTGTCGCGTTTCACTTCGGCCGGCGGCGACCAGGCCGGATTGCGATACTTGCCGTCGATCTGGGTCACGCCGGCCCATTGCTTGCCGGCCTTGCCGACGCCGACGGGATAGCGCACGGCGTGGTCCGGATCGACCACCAGATAGAGCCGGCGCTCATTGGTCTTCACCACGATCGTTCCCGGCGAATAGTCGCCGCGGAAACCGACCACATCCGCACCCGCCTCGGCCGCCGACGATACCAATATCCCGGCCCCAATGGTGGCTGCCAGCGCCACCGCAATCCTCATCGACATCAATCTCTGCGCTCCATCTTCGGCCAGCCCTGAGGGCGGCGTGAAATTCGATGCAAATCCCGCAATGCCCGCGATTTACCGCCGCCTTGCCCACGCATTCTTAACCGCGCCCGTTAACCCGGAGGTTTCCATGAGGGCCGCGCCGGGGGTCCAGCGCTGGCAACGAAGAAAATGTTCGGGACAAAGTAAATGCCCGGAAAACAACACTCGCCCGGAAAACGGCAGCGTCGGGCGACTTGCCGCTGACAAGCGCGTGAGGGGCGACGGACCCGAGCAGATTTTTTGATTGAAATGTCGCCGCTGCGGAAGTGCGCTCCCTCCCCCCGCTCTTGCGGGGAGAGGGGCTGTCTCCGCAAACTCTCTCGCAGAAATATGCGCGGAGAGTCTCCCTCATCCATATTGCTCCGGACGATGCTTCGCATCGCTCGGCGCAATCCGACCTCTCTCCGCAAGCGGGGCGAGGTTAGCTGACCCTTACGCCGAAGCGTCCTTCTTGTTCTGCCGGTGCTCGACGAGATCGTCGACCACGGCGGGATCCGCCAAGGTCGAGGTGTCGCCGAGGCTGCCCGGCTCGTCTTCGGCGATCTTGCGCAGGATGCGGCGCATGATCTTTCCGGAGCGGGTTTTCGGCAGGCCCGGCGCGAACTGGATCTGGTCGGGCGAGGCGATCGGGCCGATGTCCTTGCGCACCCACGCCACCAATTCTTTCCGCAACTCCTCGCTCGGCTCCTCGCCGGCCATCAGCGTCACATAGGCGTAGATGCCCTGCCCCTTGATGTCGTGGGGATAGCCGACCACGGCGGCCTCCGAGACCTTGGCATGCGCCACCAGCGAACTCTCGACTTCGGCGGTGCCCATGCGATGGCCGGAGACGTTGATGACGTCGTCGACGCGGCCGGTGATCCAGTAATAGCCGTCGGCGTCGCGGCGGCAGCCGTCACCGGTGAAGTATTTTCCCTTGTACGTGGAAAAATAGGTCTGCTCGAAACGGGCGTGATCGCCATAGACGGTGCGCATCTGGCCCGGCCATGATCTGGCGATGCAGAGATTGCCCTGGCATTCGCCTTCCAGCACCTTGCCGTCGGCATCGACGATTTCCGGCACCACGCCGAAGAACGGCGTCGTCGCGGAACCCGGCTTGAGTTTGGTGGCGCCCGGCAGCGGCGTGATCAGGATGCCGCCGGTCTCGGTCTGCCACCAGGTGTCGACGATCGGGCAGCGATCCTCGCCGACCACGCGGTGATACCACTCCCAGGCTTCCGGATTGATCGGCTCGCCGACGCTGCCGAGCAATCGAAGTGACTTGCGCGAGGTCTTCTTCACCGGCTCGTCGCCTGACTGCATCAGCGCGCGGATCGCGGTCGGCGCGGTGTAGAAGATGTTGACCTTGTGCTTGTCGATGACGTTCCAGAACCGCGAATTATCGGGGTAATTCGGCACGCCCTCGAACATCAGCGTGGTCGCGCCGTTGGCCAGCGGCCCGTAGAGAATGTAGCTGTGGCCGGTGACCCAGCCGACATCGGCGGTGCACCAGTAGATGTCGCCGTCGTGGTAATCGAACACGTATTGATGCGTCATCGACGCGAACACCAGATAGCCGCCGGAAGTGTGCAGCACGCCCTTGGGCTGTCCGGTCGAGCCCGAGGTGTAGAGGATGAACAGCGGATCCTCGGCATGCATGTGTTCGACCGGGCATTCCGTGGTCACCATCTCGGCGGCCTCGTGGTACCAGAGGTCTCGGGACGGATTCATGTCGACCTTGCCGCCGGTGCGCTTGACCACGACGACCCAGTCGACGCCGCCGGCCTTGGCGACCGCGGCATCGACATTGGATTTCAGCGGCACCTTCTTGCCGCCGCGCAGGCCTTCGTCGGCGGTGATGATGATCTTGGACTGGCAGTCGGTGATGCGCTGGGCGAGGCTGTCTGGCGAGAAGCCGGCGAACACCACCGAATGGATCGCGCCGATCCGCGCGCAGGCCAGCATCGCGTAGGCGGCTTCCGGGATCATCGGCAGGTAGATGGTGACGCGGTCGCCCTTCTTGACGTTGCGGGTGCGCAGGATGTTGGCCATCTTGCAGACTTCGTCATGCAGCTGCTGATAGGTGATGTGCTTGGACTCGGAAGGATTGTCGCCCTCCCAGATGATGGCGGTCTGGTCGCCGCGCTTGTCGAGATGGCGGTCGATGCAGTTCCAGGCGACGTTGAGGACGCCGTCCTCGAACCATTTGATCGAGATATGGCCGGGCGCGAAGGAAGAATTCTCGACCTTGGTGAACGGCTTCATCCAGCCGATGCGCTTGGCCTGCTCGGCCCAGAATCTGTTGGGGTCGCTGACCGAGCGCGCGTACATTTCCTTGTACTTGGCCTGATCGACCCAGGCGCGCTTCGACCATTCCGCCGGCACATCGTAAATCTTCTCGGACATCTCAGACCCTCCACCCTTGCGGCCAGTGAATGCGGACACTGCAAGCCGTCTTCGTTCTTATAACGATTATGCGTCGGCCCCGATGACCCCGACAAGCGGAACAAATACGACCTTCGGCGGGCTCCCCGCTTGCGCCGGATCAAATCCCGCGACGTGGCGGGACGCCGCGGCGGCGTCCGCCCGCATCACGATCGCGTTTTCGCAGGGGTCAAAAGGCCGCAGGTCAGCTCTGCGCGTTTGCTCAACGGTAACCAGAAACCGTCACCCTCGGCGAATGGGCTAGCGCTCCCGGCCATAACCCCCTAAATGGCCTCCCCGGGGCGAAAGCCACCTGCCGGAACCAAAGATCAATAAACGGCATTAGCAGGGTGTAGTCAGAACAGGCGTCTAAAGTCATGATGGATCAGCAGAATTTCGAGGCTGCGCGGCCCGCTTCCGCCGATCCGGCGGTTGCCTTGGCCGAAGCCCTCGGTCAGCTGCCCAAAACCCCCCAGGAAAAGCCGCAAGCAAAGGCGCAACCGGCCGCCTCGGTCGAGGCGCTGGCCCGCGAGATCGGCCTACGGCTTGGCGATCAGAACGAACTGACCATCCGCCGCATCAAGCGGGGAAAAAGCTATTCCTTCGTTCGCGCCAACGGCACCCGGGTTCGCCATGCCGGCACCATCCGCCGGCTGCACTCGATGGCGGTGCCGCCGGCCTATGCCGAGGTCCGCTACTCCCCCGATCCGAATCTGCACCTGCAGGCGGTCGGCCGCGATGCCGCGGGCCGGCTGCAATACCGCTATCACTCCGACTGGGAAAAGGTCCGCGAGCACCGCAAGGCCCATCGTCTGGCGAAGTTGGTCGCGGCGCTCCCAAAAATCCGCCGCAACGTCTCGATGCACCTGTCGGGCGACACGCCGACCCGCGAGTTCGCGCTGTCGGCGGTGATCGAGCTGATCGCGCGCACCGCGATCCGTCCCGGCAATGAATCCTATGCCCGCCTCAACGGCACCCGCGGCGCCACCACGCTCCTGAAGTCCAACGTGACGCTGGAAGACGACAGCGTCGTGCTCTCCTTCAAGGCCAAGGGCGGCAAGGCCGTGCGCAAGGAATGCGACGCGGCCAAGCTCGTGCGCGCCATCGGCATCCTGCAAGGCGTGCCGGGCAAGCGGATGTTCCAGTACCGCGACAATTCCGGCAATGTGCGCGCAGTCTCCACCACCCAGGTCAATGCGTTCCTGCGCGAGATCGCCGGCATCAAGATTTCGCTGAAGGATTTCCGGACCCTGATGGCATCAGCGGTGGTGCTGGAATCGCTGTCGCGGATTTCACCGGCCGCCAGCGCCCACGGCCGCAAGAAGCAGGTGCTGGATGCGGTCCGCGCCGCCGCGGATGAACTCTCCAATACGCCGGCGATCTGCCGCAAGAGCTATGTCCACGACACCATCGTCACCGCCTTCGAGGACGGCATCCTCGAACGCTTCGCCGCGACCATGAAGGGCTACCGCTCGCAGTCGAAACGCGAGGCGCTCTTGGCGCAAGTCGTGATGGCGGCTGCGGCGGCGTAAGCGCAGTGCCGTAGGGTGTGCGACGCTATAGCCCGCCCATCTTGCAGACCAGCTTCCATTCCTCCGGCGTCACCGGCTGCACCGACAGCCGCGAATATTTCACCAGCGCCATGTCGGCCAATCGCTTGTCGGCCTTGATCGCCGCCATCGTCACCGGAATCTTCAGCGGCTTGTCGGCTTTGATGTCGACGCAGACGAATTTTTCCGTTTTGTCGGTGGGATCGGGGTAGGCTTCCTTGACGATCTCGGCGATGCCGACGATCTCCTTGCCCTCGTTGGAATGATAGAAGAAGGCGCGGTCGCCCTTCTTCATCTTCACCAGGTTCTGCCGCGCGGTGAAATTGCGCACGCCGGTCCAGGCTTCGCCCTTGGCGCCCTTTGCCACCTGCTGGTCCCACGACCACGCCGAAGGTTCGGATTTCACCAGCCAGTACGCCATTTTCATCCCTCCGCCTTGAACGGGCGCGTCAAGAGACTTTCGATCGCTTCGTCGATCGTCACCGCGCCGCGCAGGATCGCCGCGACCGCATTTGATACCGGCATATCGACGTTTTGCGAAGCCGCCAGTTCGATCAGCACCGGGGCGGTGAATTCGCCCTCGGCAAGCTTGTCGTGCAGCCACGGTTCACCGCGCCCGAGCGCGATGCCGAGCGCGAGATTGCGCGATTGCGGGCTCGAGCAGGTCAGGATCAAATCGCCAAGCCCCGACAGCCCCGCCATAGTTTCGCCGCGCGCGCCGCAGGCGCGTCCCAACCGCACCAGCTCGGAAAAGCCGCGCGTGGTCAGGGCCGCCTGTGCGGAAGCGCCGAGTCTTCGCCCCACAACGATGCCGGCCGCGATCGCCAGCACGTTCTTCGCCGCCCCGCCGATCTCGACGCCGCGGACATCCGTGGTGTGATAAGGCCGGAAGGTCGAAGATCCCAGCGCCTGCACCAGCGCGCGCGCCAGCGTTTCGTCCTT
>NZ_JADGRI010000235.1 GCF_017881085.1 Bradyrhizobium sp. | reverse complement strand
TTTTGCTTCACTGTGCGGCTGCCACGTTCCAAATTGCGGTCACGTTAAGGAAATCCGCTGCAGTCGGTTATCGCTTGTCCCTGGGGGGCGCCGGAATCGGACTGATCTTTTTAATGTGATGGGGATCGTCATGAAGAAAATCGTCTTGTTAGCAACGGCGCTGGCAATGGTATCGGGTTCCGCCTTTGCTGCGGATATGCCTTTGAAGGCTGTCAAGGCTCCGCCTCCGCCGGCGTTCGATCCCTGGGATGTCGCCTTCGGCAGCGCCATCATGAATGACTACATTTTCCGCGGCGTCACCCAGTCCAATCACAATCCGTCGGTCGCCGCCTATTTCGAGCCGCGCTACAACGTGACCAAGGACCTGCAGCTCTACGTCGGCAGTTCCTTCGAGAGCATCTCGTTCGCCAACCGCGCGGCTGCTGAAGTCGACATCTACGGCGGTATCCGCCCGACCTTCGGCGCATTTGCCTTCGATATCGGCGTCTGGGGCTACCTGTATCCGGGCGGAACCTGCTATTTCGGTGCACCGACCGATAACGCCGGCAAGCCCCTTAGCGCGGAGTGCCAAGCCAACTTCCTGATGAACGGCAACGCCATGAAGAAGGACGTTAGCTTCATGGAAGTCTACGGCAAGGTAAACTACACCATCAACGATAACTGGGCGGTCGGAGTGAACGAGTACTACTCGCCGAACTTCCTGAACTCCGGCGCCTGGGGCGACTATGCCTCGGTGACCGCCAAGTACACCGCGCCTGGCAGTGTCTTCGGCACCAGCGGCGTCGGCATGTACATCTCGGGTGAGTTCGGCCGTCAGTGGCTCGGAACCTCTGACTCCTTCTATGGCGTGCCTCAGTTTGCTGGTTTCCCGAACTACACACGGGGCATCCCCTATGCCAGCTACGATACCTGGAACATTGGCATCGGCTTCACCTACAAGGTGTTCACGCTTGATCTGCGCTACTCCGACACCGACCTGAACAAGGGTAATTGCAACGCCTTCACCAGCGCCTTCAACGCTTCCGGAACCACCAACGTCACCTCGATCAATCCGGGCGGCTTGGGTTCGAACTGGTGCGGCGCTGCCGGCATCGTCAAGCTCTCGGCTGACCTGACCGCGATGACCAGCCTGAAGTAAGTCATTCTCTCGAGACCAAAGGGGCGGCAGAGCGATCTGCCGCCCCTTTTCATTTTGGGGTGAGCCCTGCATGAGACGGGATTGGCGGCAGCTGTCTGCCGATGCAATCCGCCGCAACGATCACCGCAATGCCCTGGCGGGAGCCGTTGCGGGCGCTGGCGCCTCGCGCTCCATCGGCGTCAGAGTGGGTCTCGCTCGAATCGCAAACTCCGCTGGTCGTCATTCCGTTTGCGACCTCCATCGTGCTGGTGATCGGCTCGCCGCAAGTGGAGCCGGCGCAACCGCGCGCGCTGATCGGCGGGCATGTCGTGGCGACGTGGTAGGGCTGGCCGTGCTCGCGGTGGGGTTGGCCGCAGCGCTGGTTGTAAAAGGCCACCCTAGGGGACCTTGACGTCTTCCTTGCGGTTCTGCAGCGCAAACCGGTCGCCGTCGCGGTTCAGCACCACGTTGCGCTGGTGGAAGGCCTCGAGCGTCGAGCGATGACCGATCGAGACGATCGTGGTGGCAGGCAATTTCTTCTCGATCAGTTTGTAAAGTGCTGCTTCCGAGGCCTCATCCAGCGAAGCGGTCGCTTCATCGAGGAACAGATATTGCGGCTCATGCAGCAAGGCGCGGGCAAGGCCAAGACGCTGCTGCTCGCCCAGCGAGAGCATGCGATTCCAGTGCGCTTCCTCCTCCAGTCTTGCTGCGAGCTGAGGCAGTCCGACCGCGACCACGATATCCCTGACCCGTTCCGAACTGAACGCGCCGGCCTCGGCGGGATAAACGATCGCAGCCTTCAGCGAGCCGACCGGAAAATACGGCCGCTGTGGCAGCATCATCAGGGTCGCTTTTGCGGGAACCGCGATCGAACCACTGCCGAACGGCCAGACTCCCGCGATGGCGCGGAACAAGGTCGACTTGCCGGCGCCGGAGGGACCGGTGACCAGCGTACGCTCATTGGCGCTGATGCTGAAGCTGTCGGCCGAGATCAGCGGCGTTCCGTTGGGCAGGCTGACCACGAGTTTCTCGAGGTCGATAGTCCCCCTGTCGTCCGGTTTGACGTGAACGATGTTTTTTTCCACGTTCAGCGCGGCGGCATTTTCGATTGATGTCTCGAACCCGCTCAGGCGTTCCACCACGGATCGCCATTCGGCAATCGTCCGGTATGATGTGATGATGAACGACAGTGAATCCTGGACACTGCCGAAGGCGGAAGCCGTCTGCATCATGCCGCCGAGCTGTATCTTCTCGGCAAAATAGGCCGGCGCCACGAGGATATACGGGAAAATCACCGCGGCTTGCGAATAACCGGAAGTGAATGCCGTCACCTTCTTGGTACGCTGCATGATGCCGATCCAGTTCTCGACCACCAGCGCGAAACGCGACAACAGCCGCGCACGCTCGGCGGGCTCGCCGCGCAGCAATGCGATCTGCTCGGCATTTTCCCGCGCGCGAACCAGATTGAAGCGGAAATCGGCCTCATAGCGCTGTTGCTGGAAGTTGAGCCCGACCAGCGGCCAGCCGATCAGATGGGTCAATAGCGTCCCGAGCAGCGCATAGATCAGTGCGCCCAACACCAGATAGCCGGGAATCGCAATGTCGTTGCCGAAAAGGTGCAGCGGCGCTTCGTTAGACAGGCCCCACAGGATGACGACGAACGATGCCAGCGTCACGACCGAGCTCAAGAGCCCGATGCCGAGCCCCAGCGTCTGCTCGACGAAACGTTGGGTATCTTCTGCGATGCGCTGGTCCGGGTTGTCGGCGGCGTCGCCAAGCAGCTGCATGCGATAGTGATTGGCGTCGTGCAGCCAGCCGCCGAGATACCGGGCCGTCATCCAGCGCCGCCAGCGGATCTGAAGCCATTGATTGAGATAGAGCTGGTAGACCTTCAGGACCACCCAGAACGTCGCCAGCACGCAGAAGTAGCCGAGCTGATACCAAAAGACCGCCTGGTTTCGCTCCTGCAGCGCGTTGTAAAAGACGTTATTCCAGCGGTTGAACAGGACGGTGAGGAATACGGCCCCAAGCTCGAGGCCGATGACCGCGGCCAGAAGCCCGCGGGCTGCCCATTTATCCTCGGAACGGAAATAAGGTGCGGCGATCCGCCATACGGTAGCCAGCGTCGAGCGGGTGTTGTTCACAGATTGCCGTCTCCAGGGGAATGGCTTCAAAGGCCTGAAAAAATGGGAGAATTTGAGGGCATAGACTAAAGTCGTAGATTCTGTGATCTGCGTTCGCTTGTCCCAGCCTCCGAGTCAACCCTAGCATGGTATAGCGGCGAGGGACCGGGGGCTTCCACACTTCGCGAGGTTGTGAGCGAATTTAGGCACTGCCCAAATTCGCGGCCCGATTTCGCGCATTGCCGAGACACTCCGATAACCCTGCCAAGCATGCCTGACCTTCCACGCTGGTCGGGCCGCCGGGGAAATGCGTGGGGAGGAAGTGCAATGTGGAATCAAATTTATAATCCGCTCAACAATGCGGTCCTGTCGACGATCGCCGCAGCCATTCCGGTAGTCACGCTTCTGGTGTTGATTGCCAGCGGCAAGGTCAAGGCTCACATCGCGGCCATCATTGCCGTGGTGCTCACCAACCTGATCGCGATCTTCATCTTCACCATGCCGGCAGGCATGTCGATTCGCGCGACGCTGCTGGGGGTCGTAGCGGGATTCTTCCCGATCGGCTGGATCGTGCTGAACGTCATCTTTCTCTACCAGATCACGGTCGCGACCGGGAAATTCGAACTGTTGAAGCGCGCCGTCGGCGGCGTCACCGAGGACCGGCGGCTGCAATTGCTGCTGATCGCGTTCTCGTTCGGCGCGTTTTTCGAAGGCGCCTCAGGATTTGGCACACCGGTGGCGATCACCGGCTCGGTCTTGATCGGCCTCGGCTTCTCGCCGCTTGCGGCTTCCGGCCTGTCGCTGATCGCCAATACCGCCCCCGTTGCCTATGGTGCGCTCGGCACGCCGATCCAGGGCCTGGCGTCGGTGACCGGTCTCGATCCCTATATTCTGGGCGCGATGGTCGGACGCCAGCTGCCGGTGTTCTCGCTGATCGTGCCGTTCTGGGTGGTATGGGCGTTCGCCGGCTGGAAGGGCATGAAGGACATCTGGCCCGCCATTCTGGTCACGGGTCTGTCGTTCGCGATCCCGCAATTCGTGATCTCGAATTACATCAATCCGTGGATCGTCGATATCGGCGCTTCGCTGATTTCGATGGGCTGCCTGATCCTGTTCCTGAAGGTCTGGCAGCCGAAGCAGCTCTGGCTGTCGCCGGCGCTGCGCGGCAAGGACGAATCGGCATCCACCATGGCTGCGACCAAGGCGATGGACAAGACGCCGCTGACGCAAGGCGAACTCTGGAGCGCGCTGTTGCCATGGATCATCGTCTGCGTGGTGATGCTGCTCTGGGGCAACGGGGCCTTCAAGACCTGGGCGAACGCGAACTTCGTCTGGAACTACCCCATTCCCGATCTGCACAACATGATCAACACGGTGCCTCCCGTTGCGGCGAAGCCGACGCCGCAGGGCGCGGTGTTCGGGTTCACCTATCTGTCGTTTACCGGAACCGGCATGCTGATCGCCGCGATCATCTCCGGCTTCCTGTCGGGCTTCTCGCCGGTGAGGATGATTGCGGAATACGGCCGCACCATCAGGCTGTGCGCGATCTCGCTGATCACGATCTCGGCGATGCTCGCGATCGGCACGCTGACGCGGCTGTCGGGCGTCGATGCGACGCTGGGTCTCGCGTTCGCGGCGACCGGCGTGCTGTATCCCTTCTTCGGCACGCTGCTCGGCTGGCTGGGCGTGGCGCTGACCGGCTCGGATACGGCGTCGAACATCCTGTTCGGCAACCTGCAGAAGATCACGTCTGAGCAACTCGGCCTGTCGTCGGTGCTGATGGGCGCCGCCAACTCGTCCGGCGGCGTGATGGGCAAGATGATCGACGCCCAGTCGATCGTCGTCGCCTCCACCGCCACCAACTGGTACGGACATGAAGGCACGATCTTGCGCTTCGTGTTCAAGCATTCCATCGCGCTGGCGTGCCTCGTCGGCATTCTCGTGATGTTGCAGGCCTATGTTTATCCGTTCACGGCGATGGTCCTGAAATAACAGATCGGTCCATGCGATACCAAAAATCCTCGCGGTCGATCGACCGCGGGGATTTTCTTTTGGAGCGAAAATTTTGTGGCGGCCAATCTGGTCAATGTCACGCATGGCCATTAGAACAGCGCGCCGGGACAGTTCGAGGGTTGCATGTTTTCAACGACAGGCTTTGTGAGGCGGACCGCAATTGCGCTGGTGCTCGCGGCTGCTGCTTTCCCTTCCATCCCGGCCCACGCCGAGGACGAGTTTCCGTTCGGGATGGCGATGACTCTGGACGTGGCGCCTCAGCCGGGATCGAAGCGATTGCCGAACCTCGAGATCGGCGACAATGGCGAGGCCGTGCTGGAGCTGTGGTGCAAGGGCGCCAGAGGCCAGTTCTCGGTGGCCGGCAATACCGTGATCTTTGTCCCGGGGCAGCTTGAGGATCGCGCCTGTCCGCCGGCCAAGGCTCAGGCCGACGACGAACTGGTTGCGGCGTTGAGCGAGGCCGGCACCTGGAAGCGGCAGGGCGATTTTGTCAGTTTCATCGGATCGAGGACACTGCGCTTCCTTCTCGACACCAACTGAGCAATCGGAATAAGCGGTGGCTATTTCCAGGCCGATTTGTCCGAGTCCCAGCGCTGGCCCTTGAATTCCTTCGCCAGCGCCTCGACCGAACCGTTGTCGTCCTTCTGGTCGCCTTCCTCGTCGCCGCTGGTTTCCTCGGCCAGAGCGAGTTTGGCGCCCGCGGATTCGTCCGCCGTCGTAATCACGGGAGCGCTGATCCACAACATCAGCTTGTCGGAGCCGCCCGGCTTGTCCGGGGAGACCAGCGCCGTGATTTCGACGGTCTCGGTGAGGTCGAGCGCGGAGAATAGCTGGCTCGGCCGCTTGAACGTCAATTTCAGCGTGCCGGTATTGGCGTTCCAGGTCGACGACGACGATTTCGCCGCAAGCGTCCTGGTCAGGACGCCGGCGACTGCGGCGGCGAGCTTGTTCCTGTTGATCTTGTCGCCGTCGCGCCAGTCGGCGGCGGAAAAGCGGATCGTGCGGTCCATGTCGACGATGCCGCTGGTCCAGCCTGCGGCGACCACGCCCGGCTGCGACCTGAATTTCGCAATCAGCGTTGCGGCGCGATCCGGATCGACCGTCATGCTGATAGTCTGCTCGCCGGCGCGCAGCGCATCGCACGTGACGGTGAGGCTGCTGAGAGCAACTTCCAGCTCCTGCCCCTTCAGCGCTTTCAGGAAATCCAGCGCCGCATCCAGCTTCACCTTCACGCCGATCGATTCGGGAGAGACTTCGCTGAAATCCTCAGGCGCCGGCGTGATGCCGTCATCGACGGTCTGGTTTTCCTTGAATTCCTTTTCGCTGAGATCTGAATTCTCCGACGAGGCGACTTCGGTCACGGTCTGGCCGATGCTGATCTGGCCCTTGAATTCGAAGGTATCGCCGGTCGGCTTGCGCGCGAGTTTCACCGTGACCGGCAATTTGGCGCCGAGGGTCTGCGCGGTGCCGGTCATGCTCTGACCGTTGACCGCGAGATCGGCGACGAAGCGGTCCTTGCGGTCCGAGCCCTTCTCGGCCGGATAGCAGACGTCGAGCACCGCCGAAGTGACGGTCTTGCCCTGCCGGTTCTCCTTGAGGATGACGTCGGCATTGCCGCCCATCAGGCCGTCGATGGCCGTGAAATATCTTGTTTCGTTGGGGTTCGCGGGCTTCGTCGAGAGCTTCATTTGAGCGAAGGCAAGATCGGACGATGCCGGCAACAGACCGACCAGACAGAACAAAAGCGCGCGCATATCAAATTCCTCGGAAGCCAGAATCGGCCGCTACCGTAGTGCTTTTTGGCTAAAAAAGAAGGCCGCCCGGAGGCGGCCTTCGTCGATCCCTGATGTCGGTAACAGGCTTTAGAAGCCCATTCCGCCCATGCCACCCATGCCGCCACCGCCGCCGGGCATCGGCGGCGCCGGCTCCTTCGGCAGTTCCGCGACCATGGCTTCGGTCGTCACTAGAAGCGCGGCCACGGAGGAAGCGTCCTGCAGCGCGGTGCGCACTACCTTGGCCGGATCGATGATGCCCTTGGCGACCATGTCGACATACTCTTCGGTCTGGGCGTCAAAGCCGAACGTCTCCGACTTGTCCTCGAGGATCTTGCCGACCACGATCGAGCCTTCGACCCCGGCATTCTCGGCGATCTGGCGGATCGGCGCTTCCAGCGCCTTCAGCACGATATTGATGCCGGCCTGCACATCGGGGTTTTCGTTGTGGATGCGGCCGACCGCCTTCTTGGCGCGCAGCAGCGCGACGCCGCCACCCGGCACGATGCCTTCCTGCACCGCCGCGCGGGTCGCGTTGAGGGCGTCCTCGACGCGATCCTTCTTCTCCTTCACCTCGATCTCGGTCGCGCCGCCGACGCGAATGACCGCGACCCCGCCGGCAAGCTTGGCAAGCCGTTCCTGCAGCTTCTCGCGGTCGTAGTCCGAGGTGGTCTCCTCGATCTGCGCCTTGATCTGGCCGACCCGGGATTCGATGTCCTTCTTCTTGCCGGCGCCTTTGACGATGGTGGTGTTTTCCTTGTCGATCACGACCTTGCCGGCGCGGCCGAGCATGTTGATCGTCACGCTTTCGAGCTTCATGCCGAGTTCATCGGAGATCAGCTGACCGCCGGTCAGGATCGCGATGTCTTCGAGCATCGCCTTGCGGCGGTCGCCGAAGCCGGGCGCCTTGACGGCGGCGACCTTCAGGCCGCCGCGCAGCCGGTTGACCACCAGCGTCGCCAGGGCCTCGCCTTCGACGTCTTCCGCGATGATCAGGAGCGGGCGGCCAGACTGCACCACGGCCTCCAGCACCGGCAGCATCGACTGCAGGCCGGACAGCTTCTTCTCGTGCAGGAGCACGTAGACGTCCTCCAGCTCGGCGGTCATCTTCTCGGCGTTGGTGATGAAGTAGGGGCTGAGATAGCCGCGGTCGAATTTCATGCCTTCGACAATGTCGACTTCGGTTTCGAGCGACTTGTTCTCTTCGACGGTGATGACGCCCTCGTTGCCGACCTTCTGCATCGCCTGCGCGATCATCTTGCCGATCGCGGCGTCGCCGTTGGAGGAAATGGTGCCGATCTGGGCGACTTCGGACGAGGAAGCGACCGGCTTGGCGCGCTTCTGGATATCCTTGACCACGGCATGCACGGCGATTTCGATGCCGCGCTTCAGGTCCATCGGATTCATGCCGGCGGCGACCGACTTGGCGCCCTCGCGCACGATCGCCTGCGCCAGCACGGTGGCGGTGGTGGTGCCGTCGCCGGCGGTGTCGTTGGTCTTGGAGGCGACTTCGCGCAGCATCTGCGCGCCC
>NZ_JADGRI010000458.1 GCF_017881085.1 Bradyrhizobium sp. | reverse complement strand
CGCTCCAACCGTCAGATGGACGAGATCCACCGCGCGCTGGCCGAAAATCTCGTGATCTTTTTCCGCGACCAGCACATCACCCCGGCCCAGCATCTCGCCTTCGGCCGCAAGTTCGGCGAGCTGCATATCCATCCCGCGGCCCCCAGCGAGGGCGAGGATCCGGCGCTGATGAAGATCTATGCCGACAAGGATTCCCCGCGCGCCAATGGCGAGGGCTGGCACACCGACGTGTCCTGCGACGTCGAGCCGCCGATGGGCTCGATCCTCTATATAAAACAGTGTCCGCCGCGCGGCGGCGACACGCTGTTCGCCAGCATGTATGCCGCCTATGAATCGCTGTCGGACCGGATGAAGGCCTATCTCGACGGGTTGACCGCGCTGCATGATGGCGAGCAGATCTATCGCGGCCTCTACGACAATTACGGCGTCGCCGACAAGCCGTCTTATCCGCGCGCCGAGCACCCTGTCGTGCGCACCCATCCGGTGACGGGCAAGAAGGCGCTCTACGTCAACCGCGGTTTTACGCGCAGCATCGTCGGCATCCCGCGCGACGAGAGCGACGCGATCCTGAGCTATCTCTACCAGCACGCGGAGAACCCTTTATTCCAGTGCCGCTTCCGCTGGACCGAGAACGCCATCGCGTTCTGGGACAACCGCTGCACCCAGCACCGTGCGATGTGGGATTACTGGCCGCACACCCGCGCCGGCACGCGGGTGACGGTAAAAGGGGAGCGGCCGGTGTGAACCTACGAAATACAAACCGCGTTGACGCCTCAATCCGCCTGCGCCAAGCTTGGCCAAAAGCAAGATAAAACCTCGGGAGGACGGCCATGCTCCGCGCAGAGGACAATCAATTCCTGACCGAAAGCGGTGCGGGGACGCCGATGGGCGAATTGCTGCGCCGCTTCTGGCTGCCGGTACTGCTGTCGGAGGAATTGCCGCAAGCCGACTGCCCGCCGAAAAAGATCGTGGTGATGGGGGAAGAGCTGCTCGCCTTCCGCGATAGCCGCGGCGTGGTCGGGGTGATCGACCAGTATTGCCCGCATCGCGGCGCCAATCTCTGGCTTGGCCGCAACGAAGAATGCGGCATCCGCTGCGTCTATCACGGCTGGAAGTTCGACACCGACGGCCGCTGCGTCGACATGCCGACCTCCTATCCCGACCTGAATGCAAAAGACCTGATCCGCATCAAGTCCTATCCGGTGCGCGAATGGGGCGACATGGTCTGGGCCTTTATGGGCCCGGCCGGCGAAGTCCCGGAATTGCCCGCGCTGGAAATGGCGCTGGTGCCGGCCTCGCATCGCTACGTTTCCAAGAAATGGCAGGACTGCAACTGGGTGCAGGCGCTGGAAGGCTCGATCGACACCGCGCATTTCACCTTCGCGCATCTCTCGTTCGACAAGGAAGAGAACGAAATCCTCGACATCAAGAAGCATTTCGTCAATCCGATTGCGCGCATGAATGTCGACCATATGCGCTGGATCGCCGAAGACCCGCGTCCGGTGATCAAGATCAACCCGCATGACGCGGGACTGACGATCGCGGGCGGCCGGCTCACCGGCAGCGACAATATCTATTGGCGCATCGCGCAATTTTTAATGCCGGTGCACGCCTACGCGCCGAGCGCGATGCCGGGCGAGAGCATCTTCGGGCAGAGTTTTATTCCCGTCACCGATACCAATTGCTGGATCTATACCTACGCCTGGAATCCGGAGCGTCCGCTGACGCAAGCCGAGCGCGATGCCTACGACGCGGGCAATGGCGTGATATCGGAGGTCGACGACAATTATGTTCCGTTGCGCAACAAGTCGAACGACTACCTGATCGACCGCAAGCTGCAGAAGACCAAAAGCTATACCGGCATCAAGGGCGTATCCGAGCAGGACGCCGCGGTGCAGGACAGCCAGGGCCCGATCGCCGACCGCACCCGCGAGCATCTCGGCCCGACCGATCTGGGGATCCTGCATTTTCGCAAACTGGTGATGGAGTGCGCCCGCGCGCTGCAGCAGGGCCACCCGCCGGCGCATCTGGCGCATCAGGACCGCTACGCCGTGCGCTCCGGCGCCTGCGTCACCAGCAAGGCCAAGGATCTGCCCGCGGTGATGGTCGAGCGTTTTGGCGATGAGATGGGGTTTGTCGGCCGGCCGCGGATCGCCGCGGCGGAGTGAAGTCTATCGTCGTCCCGGCGAATGCCGGGACCCATGACCACAGGACGGTGTTATTGCGAAGCCAACTGCTACTTTGCCCCATCGAGAAGCCGCGGCGTATGGGTCCCGGCTCAAGGCCGGGACGACATGCGGAGAAATCCTCACAACGGAATCGTGCGATATTCCCGGTTGGCGAGGCTCGCTTCCTCCAGGTCGAGATCGCGCTCGATCCGCCGCCTCGTCTCGTCGGTGATCTTGCCGTCGCGCAACAGGACGTGGATGAACTTGCGCTCCACGGCGATCAGTTCCCGCGTCAGGTCGATGCCCGCCGCCGAGGCGTCGTCGCGATCGGGATCGAGCGACTCCGGCAGCTGGTTGCTGCGGGTCTCATGCCGCGCGCGCAAGAGCTTGACCACCTCGTCGGACAATTCGCGGTCGTCGGTGATGGCGTCGAGGGACTTCAGCGCCACGTCGAGCGCCTCGCGCCGCGCCGCGATTTCTGCTTCGTGTTCGGCGACAAGTTCGGTGCGGCCGGCCTCGGCGATGCCGAGCCACCGCACCACCGGCGGCAGCCCGAGCCCGAGTCCGACCAGCGTGATGAAGATGACGCCGAAGGTGACGAACAGGATCAGGTCGC
Organism: Bradyrhizobium sp.; assembly: GCF_017881085.1. Lineage (GTDB taxonomy): Bacteria > Pseudomonadota > Alphaproteobacteria > Rhizobiales > Xanthobacteraceae > Bradyrhizobium. The sequence continues at coordinate 338 of NZ_JADGRI010000458.1, read as the reverse complement.
GATAGGGGAAAGCTTCCCCGCCGGGAAGCGCGAACGGCAGCGCCAGCGCCGCGGCCAGCGACACCGCGCCGCGCACCCCGGTGAACGAAATCACGAACACATACTGCCACGGCGGCGCCGGATCGCGCATGCGCACGCGTTTTATCAGTCGCGGCAAATAGGTTGCGGGGTAGACCCAGGCGAAGCGCGCGACGATGATCATCACGGTGACCAGCGCGGTGGCGGTCAGGATGTCGTCCAGCGGGAACGCCTTCGATTTCTCGTACAAGAGCCGCATCTGGAACCCGGTCAGCAGGAACAGCATGCCCTCGATCAGATAGATCACCAAATCCCAGAAG
>NZ_JADGRI010000234.1 GCF_017881085.1 Bradyrhizobium sp. | reverse complement strand
TCAAGCGGGACTTCGATTTTCGGCCGGCACGGGCTGTACCGGGACCGTTAAAATCGCGGCTTTGCTAACATAGCGAGCGCGCAGGTGCAACATGACGGCAGAGGCTGGCGCTGCCTTGTCGCATGTGGTTATCCGCGACGGCCCGACGTCATTTTTTCAACGCTCCCGGCACCGCAAATTTTTCAGCGCCGGCCCGCCTCGGGGCTGACGCTTTGCGGAGATCGCACGTGGCAGTTCGTTCCGTCGCCCGATGCATGGCTGCATGAGCCGTGCGCAGGGAACCCCGGTTTTGGCCCGGCCCTTCCAAGGTCTGCGTTACTTGGCGAAATCTCGTCTTCTCGGACGAAGACTTTGTTCGTCAGTATTCCTGAGTAATAATTGGTAAATGTTATAATAATTCATACTACTCCGGAACCCTTAAGGACTAGCCGAATTTGGTCACAAGATGTTTCAGCGGGAGACAAACGGGTTTTACTGCCCCTTTTATGCCTCATTAGCCCACCAAACGGCGACTAGGCAACTTGGGACGGGGGTTCCACTTGTCGCTTATGTGGCAATACTGTCTGAGGGACTAATACATGTTGAAACTCAAAAATCCGACGCTGGGAAACGTAACCCAGTCGCGCACGGCGCTAGCCCTTTTCGCCGCAACTCTCCTGGTCGGCGGAAGCGTGACCGAGGCCTCGGCTAAATCGCATCGCCATCATCATCACGGCTATCGCCATCATCATCACGCCAGCAACTCGCCGCGGGGCGCTTCCGAGCTGTCTTGGCGCGACGCCAACGCCTCGATCGCCCCGATGTCGGGTGGCGGACATACCTTCTCGGGGATGGCCTCTTACTACGGCAACGAGTCCGGCAGCAGGACCGCTTCCGGGCAGCGCTTCAATCAGAACGCTCTGACCTGTGCCCATCGCTCGCTGCCGTTCGGCACCAAGCTCCGGGTGACCCATGGCGGCCGCAGCGTCGTCGTCACCGTCAACGATCGCGGCCCGTTCATCCGCGGCCGGGTTCTCGACCTCTCGACCGCCGCTGCCCGTGCAGTTGGCCTGACCGGCGCTGGCGTGGGCCGCGTGACCGCAGAGGTGGTTTCCTGACGCCGTTCGGGGAGGCCAAGCGCCAAACCCAGTAAGCGTTGCGTGGCGTAACGGCCGCAGGACTTGATGCGCGCCGAAGAAAGCCCGCCGTCGCAAATGAGGGCGAGCTTTTCATATGGCCCTGTTCGTCATTCCGGGTTCGATGCTGCGCATCGCCCCGGAATGACACCCTCCCCTACAAAAAGCTCTGGGGGTCGACATCGACCTCGAGCTTGAGATTGCCTTTTGTTTTTGGGCCTGCCGCGAGCCATTCGCGCAGATATTCCGACAGATCGACGTTGCGCGCCGATTTCACCAGCAGCCGGAAACGATATCGGCCCTTGATCACCGCAAGCGGAGCTTCGGCGGGTCCCAATACCTTAATCCGCTCGTCGATCGGCGCAATCGCCGCAAGCTTGCGGGCAAAGCCCTCCGCCGTCGGCCGGTCGCCCGCGGAAATGATCAGGCTGGCCAGCCGGCCGAACGGCGGATAGGAAGCGCGCTCGCGCGCCTCGATCTCGCTGGCGTAAAACGCCTCGCGGTCGCAGGCTACCAGCGCCTTCATCACGGGATGTTCGGGCTGGTGGGTCTGTAGATAACCGACGCCTCGGCCCTGATCGCGCCCGGCGCGCCCGATCACCTGGTTGAGCAATTGCCAGGTGCGCTCGGCGGCGCGCGGATCGCCGTTGCTCAAGCCCAGATCGGCATCGACCACGCCGACCAAATTGAGCCGCGGGAAATTATGACCCTTCGCCACCAGTTGGGTGCCGATGATGATATCGACGCGGCCTTGCGCGATCTCGGTCAATTCGGCGCGCATGGTTTCGATCGAAGTGATCAGATCGCTCGACAGCACCATGGTGCGCGCGTCCGGAAACAGGGCGGCTGCTTCCTCCTGCAAGCGTTCGACGCCGGGGCCGACCGCGACCAGCGATTCCTCGGCCTGGCAATGCGGACAGACATGCGGACGCGGCATCGAGAAGCCGCAGTGATGGCAGACCAGACGCTGACGAAACCGGTGATCGACCAGCCATGCGTCGCAGATGGTGCAGGCGAAGCGATGCCCGCAGGCCCGACACAAAGTGAGCGGCGCGTAGCCCCTGCGGTTGAGGAACAACAGCGCCTGTTCGCGCCGCTCCACCGCGATTTTGATCTCGCCGGCGAGCTTGGGCGAAATGAAGCGGCCCCGTGCCGGCGCCTCGCGCCGCAGGTCGATCGCCTCGATATGCGGCATGTGCTGGCCGCCGAACCGCGACGGCAGCACGATGCGCTGATAGCGGCCCTTCCGCGCGTTGACTTCGGTCTCGACGGACGGCGTCGCGGAAGCCAGCACGATGGGGATCTTGGCGATATGCGCGCGCACCACCGCCATGTCGCGGGCGTGATAATGCGCGCCTTCGTCCTGCTTGTAGGCCTGGTCGTGCTCTTCATCGACCACGATCAGCCCGAGATTGCCATAGGGTAGAAACAGCGCCGAGCGCGCGCCCACCACCACGGGCGCTTCGCCCGCCGCGATTGCGGCCCAGTTGCGCTGCCGGGTGCGCGGGGTCAGTTCGGAATGCCACTCCAGCGGCCGGACGCCGAAGCGCAGCGCGAACCGGTCGAGGAACTGGCCGGTCAGCGCGATTTCCGGCATCAGGATCAGCGACTGCCTGCCGCGGCGGATCACTTCGGCGATGGCCTCGAAATAGACTTCGGTCTTGCCCGAGCCGGTAACGCCGTCGAGCAGCGCGACGTGAAAGCTGCCATTCGCCGCCAGCGCGCGCATCGCGTCCACGGCGGTACGCTGCTGGCGCGAAAAGTCAGGCATGGCGAACGAGGGATCGGGCGCCGGGGGCGCCAGCGCACGCGGCATGGCCTCCGTCGCCAGGGTGCCTTCGTCGACCAGGCCGTCGATGACGCCGGCGCTGACGCCCGCTTCCCTGGCGGCTTCGGATTTGCCGTGCAACAGGCCATCGGACAGCACATCGATCAGCCGCCGCCGTGCCGGGGTCAGACGCTTGGGCGGCTCGCCGATCAGGCGCACGCCCATCCGCACCCGCTCGGGGCCGAGATGCTCGCCCATCCGCAGACACATGCGCAGCACCATGCCGCGCGCCGACAGCGTGTAGTTGGCGACCCAATCGACGAGCGCGCGCAGTTCCTCCTTCAGCGGCGGCACGTCGAGTTTTTCGCCGACATCCTTCAGCCGATTGTGCAGACGCGGATCGGGATTGGCGTTCTCCGCCCATACCACCGCGACCACCTCGCGGGGCCCCAGCGGCACGCAGACCACATCGCCGGGCTTCAGTTCCATGCCGCGCGGCACCCGGTAGGAATAATTCCGATCGAGCGCGACCGGAACCAGCACATCGACCACGCCGGTCGATGATGCGGATGACGTATTGGCGGGCGTGGAATGGTCCATGGGAGAATCAGGCTCGGGGGTCCGAAAGGGACGGCCTAACTTAGGACTGCGCGCCGGTCTGGGCCAGTGTCCGGCCGCCGGCGCGAGGCCAATTAGCGAACGGTAAACGAAGGCGGTGCGATATACTGTCGGGAATCATCGCGTGGTCCGGAACGGCCCGAAAGACAGCCAAATGGCAAAGCCAGCTCCCGCGGTTCAACCGATCGAACTCGACTGCGCCGACAGCAGCATCACGCTGGAGATGACCCGTTGGCTGGCGCATCTGCGCAGCGAGCGGCGGCTGTCGCCGAAGACGCTGGAAGCCTATGCCCGCGACCTCCGCCAGTTCCTCGAATTTCTCGCCGGGCATTGGGGGGCGCGCGCGACGCTGTCGCGCTTTGCGGCGCTGGAGGCGAGCGATATCCGGGCTTTCATGGCGATGCGGCGCGCCGACGACATCGGCGGGCGTTCCCTGATGCGGGCGCTGGCGGGCCTGCGCTCGTTCGGCCGCTTCCTCGAGCGGGAAGGCAGAGGCAAGGTCGGAGCGCTCTCGGCCATTCGCGCGCCAAAAATCGGCAAGAGCCTGCCGAAGCCGGTCCCGATGGCGGCGGCGAAACGCTTTGCGGATGCCGACGAACGCGCCGGCGAGCAGCGCGATCCCTGGATCTGGGCGCGCGACGCCGCCGTGATGGCGCTGCTGTATGGCTCCGGTCTGCGGATCTCGGAAGCGCTTGGCTTGAAACGCCGCGAGGTGCCGCTGCCCGGCGAAGGCGACGTCCTGGTCGTCACCGGCAAGGGCAACAAGACCCGCATGGTGCCGGTGCTGCAGAACGTGCTGGCGCTGGTTCAGGATTATGTCGCTGTCTGCCCGCATCCATTGCCGCCCGAAGGGCCGATCTTCGTCGGCGCCCGCGGCGGACCGCTCAGTCCCCGAATCATCCAGCTCACCATGGAGCGGCTGCGCGGCGTGCTCGGCCTGCCCGACAGCGCGACTCCGCACGCGCTGCGGCATTCCTTCGCGACGCATCTCTTAAGCCGCGGCGGCGATCTGCGCGCGATCCAGGAACTGCTCGGGCATGCGTCGCTGTCGACCACGCAGATCTATACCGGCATCGACAGCGAGCGGCTGCTGGAAGTCTATAAATCGGCGCATCCCCGCGCCTGAAAATCGCCTCGCTTTAATCCCTGACATGTCACGGTCACTGCCGCTTGCCTCTTGCGCGGACGGTGTTGTTCGGTCAATCGTGGACTATCGAGCCGGGAGGGAGTCATGAGCGCACACGAAAGCATGGAGCAGGCGGAGCACACCAAGGAAGCGGCCGGAGAGAACAGGAAGATCGCGCTGTTGATTGCCGTGATCGCGCTGTGCCTGGCGCTGTCGGAGACGCTGGGCAAGGGCGCCCAGACCGAATCCATCAGCAAGAATGTCGAGGCCTCGAACCTGTGGGCGTTCTTCCAGGCCAAGAGCATCCGCCGCACCGTGGTGCAGACCGCTTCGGATCAGGCCAAGTTAGGCGTCGGCACCGCCGGCGATGCTGCCGCCAAGGCGGCGCTGCAAAAGCAGATCGACGACTGGCAGCAGACAGCGGCGCGCTACCGCTCCGAGCCCTCGACCGGCGAAGGCACCGAGCAGCTCGCCGAACGCGCCAAGCATGCCGAGGAAGAGCGCGACCTCGCGACGGCGAAGTATCATCATTTCGAACTTGCCTCCGCCGCTTTCCAGATCGGCATCGTGCTGGCGTCCGCCACCATCATCACCGGCATGATCGCGCTGGCCTGGATCTCCGGACTTCTGACGGTGGCCGGGATCGCATTCACCGCGCTCGGCATATTCGTGCCGCATCTGCTGCATCTGCCGTGAACTAGCGCGTTTGCGAGCGAAGTGGAAACCGGTTCGCGTAAAGAAAACGCGTCAAAACAAGAATCTAGCTAGAGCTTCGGTTCTGATTCAATCGGAACGGAAGTTCTAGCGCGCTTCGTGCACGCTCTTGCGGAAGCGCTGGATCAGCCGCAGCGTGCGCGATGACCAGCTGCTGCCGTCGCCGCGCAACGCGTCCAGAATTTTGGATTTGATTGGATCGACCAGCGCCCTCGCCTTCGCCCGTAACCCAAGCACAAACTCATAGAGCGTTTCGAACCAGTCCATCTCCAGCAGCTTGTCCCTGGTCACGTCGAAGATGAAGGCGGCGACGCCGACCCCGAGGAATTTTGCGAAGATGATGGTGAGGACGGCGCTCATCCAATATTCGTGGGTAAGCAGCCAGAGGCCGACCAGCTTCAGCGGAAACAGCGGGATCACCGGCACGATGAAAACGATCAGCGTCATCGCCGGCGACAGCGTGTCGACGCGTTCGGCGAGCCATTGCTTGAAGGCGCGCAGCGGAATCAGCGCCACGAACCACGCCACGATCGGCTCGAGGTGATCCCACAGCCAAGCCTCGACCAGAAAGATGATCGCGAGCAGAACCCAGATCGGCTGTAGGAGGCGGCGCATCATCCCTAGCTGTCCTCGCCCGATTCCGGGGCGCAGATCACATATGGATCGCGCGCTTGCCGACTGCAAGCGCCGCTTCCTTGATGGCTTCCGAACGGGTCGGGTGGGCGTGGCAAGTGCGGGCCAGATCCTCGGCGGAACCGCCGAATTCCATCAGGACGCAGGCTTCGTGGATCATTTCGCCGGCTTCGCGGCCGATGATATGCACGCCGAGCACCCGATCGGTCTTCGCATCTGCGAGAATCTTCACGAAGCCCTCGGTTGTCTGGTTGACCTTGGAGCGGCCATTGGCGGTGAAGGGGAATTTGCCGACGGTATAGGCCACGCCGGCCTGCTTCAGCTCTTCCTCGGTCTTGCCGACCGACGACACTTCCGGCGTGGTATACACAACCCCTGGTATAACATCGTAATTCACATGCCCGGCCTGCCCGGCGAGGATTTCCGCGACCGCAACGCCCTCGTCCTCGGCCTTGTGCGCGAGCATCGGCCCCGCGACGACGTCGCCGATGGCATAGACGCCCTTCACGGTGGTCGCAAAATGCGAATCGATTTGCACGCGGCCGCGATTGTCGAGCGCCACGCCGGCTTCCTTCAGGCCGAGGCCCTCGGTGTAGGGAACACGGCCGATGCAGACCAGCACCACGTCGGCCTCCAGGGTTTCCGCCTTGCCGCCCGCGGCCGGTTCGACCTGCGCGGACAGTGTCTTGCCCGAGGTGTCGACGCCGGTGACCTTGGCGCCAAGCTTGAATGCAAAGCCCTGCTTTTCAAGAATGCGCTGGAATTGCTTGGCTACTTCGCCATCCGTGCCCGGCAAGATACGGTCGAGAAATTCCACCACCGTGACTTGCGCGCCGAGACGGTGCCACACGGAACCGAGTTCGAGCCCGATCACGCCGGCGCCGACGATCAATAGTCTCTCCGGTACCTTGTCGAGCGACAGCGCGCCGGTCGACGACACGATGCGCTTCTCGTCGATCTCGATACCCTTCAGCCGCGCGATATCGGAGCCGGCGGCGATGACGATGTTCTTGGTCTCCACCACTTGCGCCTTGCCGTCACTGCCGGTCACCTCGACCTTGCCGGTGCCGAGGATTTTGCCCTTGCCATGGATGACGTCGATCTTGTTTTTCTTCATCAGGAATTCGACGCCCTTGACGTTGCCGTCGATGCCCTGCTGCTTGAAATTCATCATCGCGGGCAGATCGAGTTTCGGGGCGGAAACGCTGACGCCCATTTTCGCGAAGCTGTGCCCGGCTTCTTCGAACATTTCGGAAGCATACAGCAGCGCCTTCGACGGCATGCATCCGACATTGAGGCAGGTGCCGCCGAGCGTGGCATTCTTCTCGACCACCGCGACCTTCATGCCGAGTTGTGCGGCGCGGACCGCGCAGACGTACCCGCCGGGACCGGTACCGATGATAACGAGATCGTAAGTGGCCATGATTGGAAGTCCCGTGGCTGGATGCTGTGACAGGTATTAGCGACCGCCGGATACATCGAGGATGGCGCTGGTCACGTAGGAAGCGTCGTCCGACATCAGCCAGACGATGGCGTTGGCGATCTCCTCGGCGGTGCCGACGCGTTTCATCGGCACGTTATGAGCGAGACGATGCGCGCGGTCGGGCTCGCCACCCGAGGCATGGATTTCGGTATCGATCAGCCCGGGCCGGATCGCGGCGACGCGAATGCCCTCGCCGGCGACTTCATACCCGAGACCGATGGTAAAGGAATCGATCGCGCCTTTCGAGGCCGCGTAGTCGACATAGGTATTGGGCGAGCCGAGCTTGGCGGCAACCGACGACAGGTTGACGATGACCCCGCCCTTGCCACCGTGCCGCGTCGACATCCGCTTCACCGCCTCTCGCGCGCACAGCATGCTGCCCGTGACGTTGACGGCCATCATGCGCTGGATGCGCTCGGCGGACATCTCGTCGACCCGCGACGTCGGCCCGACGATGCCGGCATTGTTGATCAGCGCGCCCAGCGTTCCGAACTTGTCGGCGGCCTTGAACAGCGCGAGGATATCGTGCTCGTCGCCGACATCGCATTTCAGCGCGATCGCCTTGCCGTTCTTGACTTCGATGGCGGAGACCACGCTTTTCGCCGCCGCCTCATTGCTGGCGTAGCCGACGACGACCCGAAAGCCACGGCTGGCGGCGGCGATCGCGGTGGCGCGGCCGATGCCGCGGCTCCCGCCGGTGATGATTGCAACTCTGTCCGTCAAGATTTCGCCCCCGAAAAACCAAGCGTACGCTGCTGGAAAAGCCGCATCGGAAAACGCGCGGCGAACGCAGAAATCAAAAACCCGATTACAGGTCCAGCACCAGCCGCGCCGGATCTTCGAGGTTTTCCTTGACGCGGACCAGGAAAGTGACCGCTTCCTTGCCGTCGATGACGCGGTGATCGTAGGACAGCGCCAGATACATCATCGGGCGGATCTCGACCTTGCCGCCGATCGCCATCGGGCGATCCTGGATCTTGTGCATGCCGAGAATGGCGGACTGCGGCGCGTTCAGGATCGGCGTCGACATCAGCGAACCGTAGATGCCGCCATTGGTGATGGTGAAGGTGCCGCCCTGCATCTCGTCGATCTTGAGCTGGCCGTCGCGGGCGCGGCG
>NZ_JADGRI010000233.1 GCF_017881085.1 Bradyrhizobium sp. | reverse complement strand
CCGGGGTCCGTCATCAGCGGCAGCTTCAGCGCGTCGTTCTTGCAGGTGGTGACGGCGGGCAGCCCGGTCTTCTCCAGATACTGCACCATGTCGCCGTTCCACATATTGTAGCAGAAGCCGGCGGTATGGGTCATGAGATGGCGCAGCGTGATCGGGTTCTTCGCCGGCCGCAGCTTCGGCTCGCCACTGGCGTCGAAGCCTTCGAGCACTTGCGGCGAGGCGAGATCGGGCAGCACCTTGCCGATCGGCGCGTCGAGCGAAAGCTTGCCTTGCTCGACCAGCTGCATGGCCGCCGCCGTCGTGATGGCCTTGGTCATCGAGGCGATCCAGAACACGCTGTCCAGCGTCATGGGATCGTCCTTGGACAGGTCGCGTTTGCCGAACGCGCCCTGGTAGATCACCTCTTTGCTGTTCGCGGCCATGGCGACGACGCCGGGAATTTCCCTGGCGTCGCTTTTCTGGCGCAGGACCTGATCGATCTGAGCTTTGCTTTGCATGAGCCACCTCCCGTGGGTTGTTTTTTTGAAGTGGCTGATCATCCTCCCGGCCATGGCCTCACGCAAGCGTGAGCGCACACGTCCCCCGGTCGCGATCTCGTGATCACCGCCATAGCGGAGAATCTGTACTTCAACACTCGGCAAAATTGCGTGGATGGGGGCGCATTAACGGTGACCTCATCCTCTTTCGGCGTTATCTTGCAAATCGCCTTTCTGGAACCCATTTTGTAGTAAGGCGTTCAGATGACAGCAAAAAGAGCGCTTTTGATCGCGTATTTCGATTTTAATTGATTGCGGCCAACGTGCCGCGAGGGGCAGGCAATGATTTCGACCTGGAGCGAATGGAAGCGGTATCCGCGGGCGGGCCGCGGCGAAAATATCGAAGCGCCGATCAGTCCCGGCATTTACGAAGTCCGTTACGCGGGAACAGGCGCGCTGCATTCTTTCGGCGCGGTCGACAACGTCGCCCAGGCGCTGGCGCTGCTGCCGGTCGGTTCCAAATCCTGGTTCGGACGGCGCGAGGCGGCAGCCCTGCCGGACCTCGAATATCGCACCTGCGCAACCAGCACCAAGGCGGACGCCAAGGCCGCCGCGGACCGCATGATCGGCCGGCGTGAAACCTATATGAGCGGCGCGGCCTGATTTAAAGACTGTCATTCCGGGATGGTGCGTAAGCACCAGACCTCAGATGCGCAATTGCGAATCTCGAGATTCCGGGTTCGATGCTTCGCATCGCCCCGGAATGACGAGCACCGATTACAGCCCCCAAATTTGCTTGAGGCAGCCGCGCTTTCGCGGCCGGTGCATTGCGGCCGGTTTCGGCCTATGCTCGATCTCGATACCCAAAAAAATCCCAGGAGCAACGCCATGACCCCGACCGCTAGCGCACGCGCCTCGCAACCGTCCGCGCCATCGCTGCGCGACCGTCTGAAGGATCCCTCGCTGCTGCGCGAGCATTGTTATATCGACGGCGCCTGGGTCGGCACGCCGGCGCATCCCGTGAACAATCCGGCCAGCGGCGGCGAAATCGCCAAGGTGCCGCAGATGACGGCCGCGGATGCCACCCACGCGGTCGAGGCCGCCGAGCGTGCATTTCCGGCCTGGGCTAAATTCACCGCCAAGCAGCGCTCCAATATCTTGCGCAAGTGGTTCGAACTGATCATCGCCAACCGCGAGGATCTGGCGCTGATCCTGACCTCCGAGCAGGGCAAGCCGCTGGCCGAGGCGCTCGGCGAAGTCGACATCGGCGGCGCCTATGTCGAATTTTTCGCGGAAGAGGCCCGCCGCGTCTATGGCGAAACCATTCCGACGCAGCGCGCGGACGCGCGGCTGCTCGCGATCAAGCAGCCGATCGGCGTCTGTGGCGCGATCACGCCGTGGAATTTTCCCAATTCGATGATCACCCGGAAAGTGTCGCCCGCGCTCGCCGCGGGCTGCACCGTGGTCCTGAAACCCGCCAACGAAACGCCGCTCAGTGCGCTGGCGCTGGCGGCGCTGGCCGAGAAGGCCGGCGTGCCCAGGGGTGTGTTCAACGTCATCACCGGCGACGCGCCGCCGATCGGCAAGGTGCTGTGCGAGCATCCCGCGGTGCGTTTCGTCGGCTTCACCGGATCGACCGAGGTCGGCAAGATCCTGTACCGGCAGGCCGCGGTCGGCGTGAAGAGGCTCGGGCTGGAGCTCGGCGGCAATGCGCCGTTCGTGGTGTTCGACGACGCCGATATCGATGCCGCCGTCGAAGGCGCGATGGTCTCGAAATATCGCAACATGGGCCAGACCTGCGTCTGCGCCAACCGCATCTACGCCCAGGACAAGATCTACGATCAGTTCGTCGAGAAACTTTCGAAGAAGGTCGCGGCGTTGAAGATCGGCGACGGCACCGAGCAAGGCGTGACGCAAGGTCCGCTGATCAACATGGAAGCGGTCGACAAGGTCGAAAAGCACATCGCGGATGCGGTCAAGCACGGTGCCAGGATCATCACCGGCGGAAAGCGCCACTCGCTCGGCGGCACCTTCTTTGAGCCGACGGTGCTGGCGAACGTCGCAGCCGATGCGCTGGTGTCGCGGGAGGAGACCTTCGGGCCGCTGGCGCCGGTGTTCCGCTTCAAGGACGAGGCCGAAGTGATCGCGCTGTGCAACAACTCGCCGTTCGGGCTCGCCTCCTATTTCTACGCGCGCGATCTTGGACGGGTCTGGCGGGTCGCCGAGGCGCTGGAGTCCGGCATGGTCGGCGTCAATACCGGGCTGATCACCACCGAAGTAGCCCCCTTCGGCGGCGTCAAGGAGTCGGGCCTCGGCCGCGAAGGCTCGCATCACGGCATGGAAGAATATGTCGAGATCAAATACGTGATGATGGCCGGGGTTTGATTGCTACGCCGTCCCGGCCAGGCGAAACGCGATCGTCGCCCCCTGCGAATTGCAGGCGGCAATCGGGCTTGACTCAGGTCAAACCGGATGGTCGCGGATCGCGTATTTTTCACTGATGTCTATTCCGGCCAAGCGTCTCGTTCGGTATCATCGCGCGGCTGATGCAACCGAAGCGCCATGCTGAACCAGAACCATTCTGTTCCGGACGAGAAGCGGCTGCTCGCCCGATTCTGGCAGAGCGCATCAGGATTCTGGCGGGGCCGAGGGGCGTGGCGGGCATGGCTTCTGGTGGCCGTGCTGATCGCGACCGTGATCCTGCAATTGCTGACGCAGTATGCGCTGAATTACTGGAATCGCGACTTCTTCAATGCGATCGGGCGCCGGGACGCCGCCGGACTCTGGACCCAGGCTTTGCGGTTCGTGCCGCTGGCCACGGCCAGTCTCGCGCTTACGGTGTTCTCGGTCTGGGGCCGCATGACCATGCAGCGCACCTGGCGCGCGTGGCTCAGCAGCCACCTCTACGACTACTGGCTGAAGGACGATCGCTATGTCCGGCTCCGGTTCGTGGCCGGAGACTATGACAGCCCGGAATTCCGCATCGCCGAGGACGCCCGGATTGCAACCGATCTGCCGGTCGACCTCGCCCTCGGGCTATTGCAGTCGCTGCTCAATGCCGTGACGTTCATCGGAATTCTCTGGTCGGTCGGAGACGGCCTGCCCATCGACCTCGGTGGTTTCGTCCTGACCATTCCCGGCTACCTCGTCATCGCGGTGATCGTCTATTCCGCCCTGCTTTCGGCCGGCATCTTTCTCATCGCCCACCATTTGACACGCGTGATGGAGGAAAACAAACGGACGGAAGCGGAGTTGAGGTCGATCGGCACGCATCTGCGGGAGAGCGGGGAAGGGACCGCGATGCCGGACGGCAAGAAGGACCCCCGTCACGTCATCGGCGCGGCATTGAAGGGGGTGATCACGATCTGGCGGATCTATATGTGGCAGCTGATGCGGATGACGGTGGTGACCTATTCGAGCCTCTTGGTAACCCCGGTGATCGGCTTGCTGTTGTGCACCCCGAAATATCTCCTGGGCATGATGAGCCTCGGGGAAGTGGTTCAGGCCGCGGCGGCGTTCGTCGTCGTGCAGACCGCGTTCAACTGGTTCACCGACAATTTTGCAAAGCTGGCGGAGTGGGCCTCTTCCGCCAACCGCGTCGCGTCACTGCTGCTGGCGCTGGATGAGGTCGACCGGCCGGACCGGACGCCAACCACGCCTCCTCCCGCTATCTCCTGAGCACCGCGATCATGCGATTGGCGAAGGTCAGGCGCTCGGCCATCACGGAGACGAAATAGGTCAGGAGTTTCTGACCGAGCGCCGGATTATTGCGCTTGATCGCCTCGAATTGATGCGTGTTCAGGACATAGAGAACGCTGGCGACTTCGGCCTGGATCGTCGCGCTGCGCGGCGCGTGCGAGACGAGGCCCATCTCGCCGATCGTGGTGTAGCGGCCGAGACTGCGTACCCGCGTGGTGCGGCCCTGGTCGGCGGGAATCATGATGCCGACGCGGCCGTCGAGAATGAAATGCATGGAATCGGCAGCATCGCCGGCGCTGACGATGATCTCGCCGGCCTCAACCTCGATGCGCTGGCAGCGCTGGATCAATTCCTGGGCGTCGCGTTCAGTCCCCAGAATTTGCGTGAACCAGTCGCGCAACGAGGTCTCTTCGCCTTCGTGGCCCTGATGTTGCGCGATGATCTCGTTCTCGCACCATTCCAGCGCATGATCGAGTTCGGGCACGACGCTGATCTCCTGCGAGATGAACCCGCTCGATCGCAACGCCTTCTCGGCCGTGGCCGGAAGATGCACCAGCACCAGCCTGACCCCGCGGTCATGGGCGGCTCGCTTGATCTGGGTGAAGCTGTAGGCCGCCGAGGAATCGATGCCGGTGACGAGCTTGAAGTCGAACACCAGGAAGCGGCATTCCGGATGGAGCGCCAGCAGCCCCTTGACATGCTGATAGAGCCGGTTGGCCGAGCCGAAGAACAGATAGCTCTGCAGGTTGAGGCCCTGGATTTTGCCGCCATGCGCCGACAGCACCGCCTGGTCGCCGCGGGAGCGATCGAGCGAACTGCGAAATTCCGATCCGTCAAAACTGTATTTGATGGAATCGATCCGCGAGGCGCTCAGCGCGAACGTCGCGCAACCGATCACGACGCCGATGAGGATGCCGGCGATAAAGCCCCATTGCACGATGATGACGATAATCGCCAGCAGCGACAGGTATTCGGTCATCGAAAGCCGCCGCCGCGACTCGATGATCCATCTGTGAAGCTGGTCCGCGCCCAGGTAGATCAGGAGGCCGCCAAGCACGAATTTCGGCATATAGCCGAGCAGCATCGGAGCAAAGGCCAGCATCAGCAGCGATACCGCGGCCACCGTCAGCCCCGACAATCGGCCTCTGCCGCCGCTGCTGAAGTTGAGCACGGAGCGGCTGACCGAAACGCAGCCGGTATAGCCGCCGAACGCGCCCGACGGCACATCAGCCAGACCGGTGACGCTTAATTCCCGTTCGAGGTTGGCCTCGCGATGCACGGCGACTTCGAGGCCGGTGGTGTTGAACAAGGCGCTCGAGGCGGTGACGAAGACGACCGCGATCAGGTTGCCCGAAAGGTCCGGCAGCAGGCGCCAGGGGTAGCGGCCGATTTCGGTTGCACTCCACGGCAACATGTAAGTGACGTGCGGCGGGGGCTGAAAGGTCCAGCCCGCGGCTTGCGCTTCTGCCAGCGAAATGCCCGCCGGCCAGAACACGAGGTGGGCGAGAAGAATGCCCGCGACAAGAATGATCGGTAGCCCGAGCGAACTGCGGGAGCGGTGCCAGGTCAGATACAGCACGGCCGCCATGGCGCAGGCCGCCGCCAGTTCGGACAGGGTCAAAGTGTTTGCGAATTGATCGAAGGTTCCGAATTGAAGGCGGTGGCCGGTGATAACGCGAACGGCGCCCAACAAGATCAGACAGCCGGTGGCGCCGAGAAATCCGCCGACCACGGGGTAAGGCACATAGCGGATCGCGCGCCCCATCCGCGTCATGCCGAAGCCGCACAGCACGATGCCGGTGGCGATGCTGGCGAGGCCGAGCGTGATGAGAATCGGCGCGAGCGGCGGCGCAGTCGCATCGGCCGACGACATCCGTTCGACCAGCGACGACGCCAGGATTGCCGTCATCGCCGCGGTGGAGCTCTCGGGACCCCCGATCGCAAACGGCAACGAGCTGCCGAGCGCGAGAACCGCGGAGAGAACGGCCGATGAAATGAAGGTGGCGGCGACGCCGTAGGACAGATATGGGTCCAGCGGACCTGCGAAGATCAAGAGCGCGTAGGACAGCCCGAAGGTCACGGTCAGGACGCTGGCGGCGCCGCCGCCGAGCACATCATTGATCGCTCGGCGCAGTTTAGGACCGAGACTGACGGATTGACTGACCACGCGCGCACCCACCACCCACGGCCAGTGGTAGACGACCGCGTCAGCCAGCGACAAGAAAATTTTTGTGACAGTCCGGGGCATGCACCACTCGGCGCTTGATCCGGCGATCGTCGGGGGCGAGCTAGTCCGGCCTGCTCTCGCCGAATGCGCCGTGACGGCCGACGCCGGAGGCAAAGCGGGTCGCGCCGGAGAGCGTTTCGCCTGAGGCAATGACCTCGAGGCCGCCGCGCATTTCGTTGGCGATGGCCTCTTCTTCCGAAAGGTCCCATTGCCGCAGCGCCGACAGCCGGTCGGCGCGCAGGCAGGTCTGCGGGAAGCGCGCGATCTCCCTCGCCAGCGCGATCGCCCGGGCGCGGGCTTCGCCGCTCGGAACCAGACGGTTGGCAAGGCCCATGCGCAGCGCTTCCGCACCCCCGACCGGACGGCCGGTCAAAATGAGGTCGATCGCCTGGGAATGACCGATCAGGCGCGGCAGCCGGATGGTGCCGAGATCGATCAGCGGCACGCCGAAGCGGCGGCAGAACACGCCGAAGGTGGCGTCCTCGGCGACCACGCGCATATCCGCCCACAGCGCCAGTTCCATGCCGCCGGCCACCGCAAAACCCTCCACCGCGGCGATCACCGGTTTCGACAACCGCAGCCGGCTCGGCCCCATCGGCGCGATCGAATCGTGGCCGCCGATCTCGCGCTTCTTGTTGGGATCGCCTGATGCGACCGCCTTGAGGTCGGCGCCGGCGCAGAAGAAGCCGCCGGTGCCGGTGAACACCGCGACGGAAGCTTCCGCATCGGCATCGAATGCCCTGAACGCGTCGTACAATTTTCGAGCCGTCGCGCCATCGACGGCGTTGCGGCAATGCGGACGGTTGATGGAGACGATGGTCACTGCGCCATCACGTTCGACCAGCACACTGTCGATCTCGGTCATGTCAGCCCCTGATGTTTTTCGTTATGCGAACGGGCACAACGGGCGGGAGTACGAGACCCGCTCGTCATTGCCGGGCTTGACCCGGCAATCCATCATTATTCAAAGAAGATGGATACGCGGGTCAAGCCCGCGTATGACAATGGAATATGTTGAGGCTTGCCGCTCAGGGCGGGGAGAGCGAGATTTTCAGCTCACTCCCCGTGATCCGGCGATAGGCCTCGAGATAGCGCTTGCTGGTGGCCTCGACCACGCTGGCCGGCAAGGGCGGCGGCGGGGCTTCGCCGTTCCAGCGGCCGGCGCGGCGTTCGGCGTCGAGATAATCGCGCAGCGGCTGCTTGTCGAAACTCGGCTGCGGCTGGCCGGGCCTGTAGGCGTCCGCCGCCCAGAACCGCGAACTGTCGGGGGTCATCACCTCGTCGATCAGGATGATGTGGCCGTCCCTGTCCCGGCCGAATTCGAATTTGGTGTCGGCGACGATGATGCCCTGGTCGCGGCTGAGCTTTTCGCCGAGCGTATAGACCGCCCGCGTCATGCTTTCGAGCGTGTACGTCACTTCGTCGCCGAGGATCTCGCGCATCCGCGCGATCGTGATGTTCTCGTCATGGCCGGTCTCGGCCTTGGTCGCCGGGCTGAAGATCGCGGGCTCCAGTTTTGCGCTCTCGAGCAGTCCCGGCGGGAGCTTCTCGCCGGCCAGCGTGCCATGGGCCGAATATTCCTTCCATGCCGAGCCGGAAAGATAGCCGCGGATCACGCATTCGATCGGAAACACTGTGGTGCGCTTGCACAGCATCGCGCGCCCCGAGAGCGAGGCACGATGCCCCCGCAGCGCCGGCACTTCCTTGATGATCTCGTCGGCATCGGCACTGATCATGTGATGATGGACCACGCCCTCGAGCTCGTTGAACCACCACGCGCTGATCTGGGTCAGCACCGCGCCCTTCATCGGGATGGTCTCGGCCATCACCACGTCGAAGGCGCTGATGCGGTCGGTGGTCAGCAGCAACACGCGGTCGTCGCCCACGGCGTAGATATCGCGGACCTTGCCGCGCCCGATCCGGGGAAGGGGCAGGTCGCTGGCGAGCATGGTGGTCATGGGCAAACTTTCAAAAGCGGGGCTGTCGCCGCGCGGGGGGCGCGCGGACGTCAGAAGGTGGGGCGGGAGGGTTCACTCCGGCAGCGGAATGAACTCATGTTCGTTGGGGACAGGCGCGAAGCGGCCGCTCTTCCAGTCCGCTTTGGCCTGCTCGATCCGCTCTTTACTGGAAGAGACAAAATTCCACCAGATATGACGCGGACCTTCCAGCGCGTCGCCGCCGAG
>NZ_JADGRI010000457.1 GCF_017881085.1 Bradyrhizobium sp. | reverse complement strand
CTCCAGTTTCGAGGATTTGATCGGCCAGGACGCCGTGGTCCGTACCGTGTCGAACGCGTTCGAGACCGGGCGGATTCCGCAGGCCTGGATCCTGACCGGCGTGCGCGGAGTCGGCAAGACCACCACGGCGCGGATCCTCGCCCGCGCGCTGAATTACGAGCTGCCTGACGGCTCGGTGAAGGGCCCGACCATCCACATGCCGGTGCTGGGCGTGCATTGCCAGGCGATCATGGAAAGCCGGCACATGGACGTCCTGGAAATGGACGCAGCCTCGCATACCGGCGTCGATGACGTGCGCCAGATCAACGACAGCGTGCGCTACGCGCCGGCCAGCGCCCGCTACAAGGTCTACATCATCGACGAAGTCCACATGCTCTCGACGGCGGCGTTCAACGCCTTCCTCAAGACGCTGGAAGAGCCGCCGGAGCACGCCAAGTTCGTGTTCGCGACCACCGAAATCCGCAAAGTCCCGGTGACGGTGCTGTCGCGCTGCCAGCGCTTTGACCTGCGCCGGGTCGAGGCCGACGTGCTGATGAAGCATCTTGCCAATATCGCGGCCAAGGAGAACGTCGAGGCGGAGCCGGAAGCGCTCGGCATCATCGCGCGCGCCGCCGAAGGCTCGGTGCGCGATTCGCTGTCGCTGTTCGACCAGGCGATCGCCCACGCGGCAGGTCCGGTGCGCGCCGATGCGGTGCGCCAGATGCTCGGGCTGGCCGACCGCACCCGGGTGATCGATCTCTTCGATTCGCTGGCGCGCGGCGATATCGCCAGCGCGTTTGGGGAATTTCGCGAGCAATACGACACCGGCGCCGATCCGATCGTGGTGCTGTCCGACCTCGCCGAATTCGTCAACTTCGTCACCCGCGTCAAGATCGTGCCGGCCACCGCGGACAACGTCGCCTACAGCGAAACCGAACGCCTGCGCGCCCGCGATTTCGCCGCCAAAATCTCGATGCGGGTGCTGTCGCGGATGTGGCAGATGCTGCTGAAGGGCATCACCGAAGTGCAGACCGCGACGCGCCCCGCGGCGGCGGCGGAAATGGTGCTGGTGCGCATCGCCTATGTCGCGGATCTGCCGACGCCGGACGAGGCGATCCGGATGATCGAGCAGAATGGCGGCTCATCGCCGGCCGTTGGCGGAAACGCCGGGCCGCGCAGCGCGCCGGCCGCGCCGGGTTCCTCGGCGCAGTCGTCGCCCGCGCGCATGTCCAGCGCCCCCCGGACCAATGCCGAGCCATCGGCACGGCCGCAAATGATCGCGCCGTCACCCGATGCGCAGGCGGCCCCGGCCGCGCGCCGGATCGCCAGCTTTCCGGAGCTCGTGGCGCTCGCCGCCGAGAAACGCGACCTGCTGACAAAAGCCGCGCTGGAGGCCGACGTCCGGCTGGTCCGCATCGAGGACGGCCGCCTTGAGGTGGCGATGGAGCGCAGCGCGGCGCGGACGCTGATCAACGATCTCTCGCGCAAGCTCGAGCAATGGACCGGACGGCGCTGGACCGTCACCGTGTCCAACGAACCCGGGCAGCCGACGGTGCGTTCGCAGAACGAAGTCGCGAAGAATCAGCGTGAGCGCGCCGCCGAGGCCGATCCGCGGGTGCAGGAAGTGCTCGCGCGCTTTCCCGGCGCCAAGGTGGTCGAGGTCCGCAAGCTTGCCCCGGAGCCGCCGGAATCCGATGCTAGCGGTGAAGACCCCGCCGAAAGTCCCGACAGCGACGATCTATAGCGATACAAAAAGGAAGCATTCATGGCTGATTTTCTCGGCATGATGAAGCAGGCGGCGCAACTGCAGTCGAAGATGCAGGCGATGCAGGAAGAGCTCGGCCATGTCGAGGTCGAGGGCGTTTCCGGCGGCGGCCTGGTCAGCGTGCGCATGACCGCGAAAATGGAAGTGAAGGGCGTCAAGATCGACCCCAGCCTGATGAAGGCCGACGAGCGCGAAATCCTCGAAGACCTGCTGGTGACCGCCCTCAACGACGCGCGGCGCAAGGCGGAAGCCGCAATGCAGGAAAAGATGCAGGCGCTGACCGGCGGCCTCGGCCTGCCGCCGGGACTGGGCCTCACCTGACATGGCCACTGCGGTTGCCGGTCCCGAAATCGAACGCCTGATCCAGCTGCTGGCGCGGCTGCCGGGGCTCGGCCCGCGTTCGGCGCGGCGCGCGGCGCTGCATCTGATCAAGAAGCGCGAGGCGCTGATGACGCCGCTGGCCGGCGCGCTGCAGGTCGCGATCGACAAGATCCAGGTCTGCGGGACCTGCGGTAATATCGACACCCAGAATCCCTGCACCGTATGCACCGATCCGCGCCGCGATCCCTCGATCATCGTCGTGGTCGCCGACGTCGCAGATCTCTGGGCGCTGGAGCGCGCGCATGCGACCAGCGGTCGCTATCACGTGCTTGGCGCGACCTTGTCGCCGCTCGACGGCGTCGGTCCGCAGGACCTCACCATCGACGCGCTGGTGGCGCGCGCGCACGACCCGCAGGTTTCGGAAATCATCCTCGCCCTGAATGCCACTGTCGACGGGCAGACCACCGCGCACTACATCACCGATCTCCTGCAGGAGGCGAACGTCAAGGTGACGCGGCTCGCCCATGGCGTGCCGGTCGGCGGTGAACTTGATTACCTCGATGAAGGCACGTTGTCCGCGGCCATGCGGCAGCGAACCCTGTTCTAGCAACCAGATACGGAAATGATCGACATGACGAAACGACGATTCGGCAAACGGCTGGCCTTGGGCGTGGTCATTGCGGCAACGTTCGCCGCGCCTCCCGTGATGGCGCAGCAGGTCGCGCCTGCACCGAAGGCAGGCAAGCCGATCAACGCCGGCGATGTGCTTTCGGGAGAACTCAACGCCATGCGCCTGCGCGGCGACAAGAAGGGCAAGCGCGTCGCCACCTACCAGCTCACCAGCGAGCCGCGCCGCCTTCCCCCTCCGAACGGGCTGTGCGGCCTGGAAACCGGCCCCGAGACGTTTCAGATCGTGACCAACAGCGACGCCCAGGCGGCGCAGTTGAGAGGCTTTATCGGCAAGGAGGTCTCGCTCAAGGTTGACGAGATCGCCTGCGCCCAGGACGCCGGGCAGATGAGCGAGGCCGTCGTCACCAAATGGAGTGTGGTGACGAAGCACTGAGT
>NZ_JADGRI010000456.1 GCF_017881085.1 Bradyrhizobium sp. | reverse complement strand
GCTTTTTGACGTCTCGTCCAGTTCGACCAGCGGAAGCCGCAACCGCGGCTGCATTAGTCCGAGCAGGCTCAACCCATATTTCAGAGACGCCGGCGCCGAGTCCTGGGGCAGGGCGGCGGTCAGTCGCGCCAGGCGAATTGCCAGGCTTCGCGCACACTCCACGTCTCCCTGTTTGCAGCATTCGTGCATGCGCCGGCAGAGGTCAGGAGCGACATTCGACACAACCGAAATGCACCCGTCTCCGCCGCCGAGCAGATAGGTTGATGCAGTCGAGTCCTCCCCAGTCAGCAGACGAAAATTTGGAGGAAGAAGCGCTCTCCAGCGAAGCAGACGCGCGACATTCCCCGCTCCGTCCTTGACGCCCACGAACTGCGCCGATTCTGTCAAACGCTGCATTGTCTCGTCGGACAGCTCCCGCGCCGTGCGACCGGGCGCGTCGTGCAAAATGATCGGCAGCGTGGTTGAGACCGCAATAGCCTGAAAGTGCGCAACGATGCCGGCCTGCATCGGCTTGTTGTAATAGGGCACGACGGACATGATGGCGTCGGCGCCGTTGGCTTCGGCTCGCATGGTCAGGCTGATCGCCTGGCTGGTCGAATTTGAGCCGGCGCCTGCGATGACCGCTATGCGGCTCCGCGAGATATTGACCGCGGCGCGGATAATGGCGTCGTGTTCTGCAGGGCTCAGCGTTGAGGCCTCCCCCATCGTCTCTCCAACGACGATGGCGGTCGCGCCCGACTTGATCTGGTGCTCGCAAAGCATTTCGAACGACGCCCAGTCGATTTCGTCGTTGCGGTCGAACGGCGTCGGGAGATCGGCAATAAAGCCGGTCAACCATGGGGTTGAATACCGCGTTCCAGTGGTCATGACACGTTAGGCTGCCTTGGCGATTGATGCGAAATTGCACCGATAGGCCGAAAGCAGGAAGCCTTGCTGGCATCTCACCCCGGCCTCGATCCGGAATCCCAGTTGTTCCAGTTTCGTGCGCACTCTCAGGCTCAAACCTCGCTCTGGGGATTCGATCGAGACGACGATGGTCGCTGTGGCATTCAAGAGTTGAGAGGTGCGAACAAGCGATGTTTCGAGGTCCTGAAACGAGCGGTCCCCCACGATGAGACCTGCTGAATGTTGTCCGCAGGAAGTGCGGCAGGTCGCGGTGGTCGCGGCACGGATGAACCCGCGGCAGTGAAGGGCCCGATGAATTCCGAGACTATCTCTGCCAGCAATGATGATCCGGTGCGACTGCGACAGACGCGCAAGGTCGATCATGGTGTCGATAAGTTGCTCCTGTGCGGGAGCGCTATCGGTCTGGGTCATCGTGACGCTCTCAATGGGCGACAGGCGGGTTTAGGCAGCTCGGCGCTGAAGTGTGTCGTCGGAACTCATCGCTGCGCGATCGGAAGTGAAGGGACTGCTGTTCAGGCTGAGTTCAAGAACGCTGGGCGTGTCAACAACGGCCTCTGGACGGTGGCCGTTTTCAAAGAGCGCGAATTTAACGGCTGCGGCTCGGTTGACGAACAGGCCGCCGAACAGGCCGCTTTGTTCCTGGGCGACCCAGTTGCCACGGCTGTTCTTGCCGATCAAGACGATGTTGGAGCTGCACGATGGTGGTTCGGTCTGTTTCATTTTCATTCCCGGTAAGGATTCGATCGCGACTGTCGTTGAAACGATTGAGTTTGCGATCAACCCGTTGCGTCCCCAATTCAGGGTGCGCTCAATATCTTCCTCACCGCATAAAGATGCGAGAGCGGAGCAGCGCCTATTTCATATGGAAGATGTGGGGTATCGGACAGGAAGAGGTGGGTGACGTCGGCGGCGGCTGAGGTGTGAATTCAAGTAGCCGAAACCTGACTAATCGTCATGACCAATCCGTAGAGAAGTCCGTACACGGCGGCCTCATCCCAATGGGTCAGCGCGGCGTCGAACGGCGTCTCTCGTCGGAAAGCTCCGGCAACAACGGAGATGATCGCAGAAAGCAACAATAGCGCGGCAAGGCTTCTGCCAAAGCCGGCGCCTCCAATTGCCGCAAACACGCAGAGCACGACCATCCGCAGACAAAAGCGACCGATGACCTGAACCGATCTGAGGTCGTTGAACGTGACTGGCGCATTAGCCATGGATCGATTTCCCGGAAGAAGCCTCAGCAGCGGACCGTGAATTAGGCAAAGTTTTCACAGCACAGCGGCTCAAATTGATCGGCCCGTATCTGCGGCACCGACGGCCGGCTAGGCTCCCGCGACGCCTCGACCTGCCGAAGTGTTTCGATGTAAACGGCCACAACCGCGAGCGTAAGACTTGAGTGGCTGGCCTCGATCGCCTGGTCCAGCCACTCCGGTAGTTCGCGCTGCCGGGACAATGCGCAGTGCCACTCGCCTTCATCGTAGGTGACGCGGCGCAGCTTCCACTGCGGCAGTTCCAGTTCGATCAGCGCAAGTGCGCCCTGGGTCAAAGCGCCGGCCTCGATCAATTGATGCAGCCGCTCAGCGTTGGCAGCCTTATTCGGCGCCGATGGCCGCTGACAGGTCTGGCCAACGATTTCGGAGAACATTTCGGGCGTCGCCTCGTCAGCAACGTGTACTTGCGCGGCCAGCGTCGCCAGTTGCTCCGAAGGATGAGAATGATCATGGAACATGGCGTGCTCCTATCGGACAAGGACCGCCGGAATGCGGTCGCGTCTCCAAGGTGAGGAAAAAGGCATTTGAATTCGAGTGGGAAAGCCGCCTCGAAATATAAGTGCGCCATAAGTGCCGCGCGGGTCCGGGATTCCAGTCGATCTCGATCCAGGCGCGCGCCGAGCCGCGTTGTGGGTCGCGCGGCGCAACGCAGAAAATGCGAGCCGGAAAAGCGATGCTTCGCAATGAGTTGCCGGGGATCCGTCGATAATCTTTATTAGATTCCTATAACGTTGCCATCACATCCATCTCGAAAACATATACCCAACGTGGCACCTGACGGTCACACGCGATCAGGCGTTTATTGTTTTGATCCACCGCAATTTGCCGGGCGGGAACAGTGCAACGGTCGCAGCCGGAAACAAGCGCCGCAAGGAGCATCTCATGTTGGACGTCGTCATGCTGGCCCTCGGTCTGGGCTTCTTCGCGGTGGCGGTAGGCTACGCCTACGCCTGCGA